>JBGTBN010000076.1:0-58415 GCA_041749375.1 Spirochaetota bacterium | reverse complement strand
AGCGGCGGGGAGCCACCCTCATCGGCGCGGCCGCGGGCCTTGCGGCCGCCTTCAACACGCCCCTCGCCGCGATTACCTTTGTCATCGAGGAGATCGTCGGCGACCTGAACAGCCGCTTCCTGGGGCGCGTCGTGCTCGCGTCGGTAATAGGCGCCTTTGTGGTGTACGCCATACTGGGCAGGCACCCGGCGTTTTCAATCCCCTCGATAGAGAACATCAGCTGGTTCCATTACGCCGTGGTCCCGCTGGTTTCGCTCGCCGCTTCCGGGGCCGGTATCCTGTTCCAGCGCGCGACGATTTATTTCAGGGGAGGCATCAGGCGGCAGAAGCGGGTGCCGGCCTGGCTCATGCCCCTGTGCGGCGGGCTCATCACCTGGGTAATCGGCTGTTCCGTGTTCCTCGCCACGGGCAAAACGGGCGTGTTCGGGCTCGGGTACCAGGATCTTTCAAGCGCGCTGAACAATAATTTCGAGTGGCAGGTCGCCGGGCTCCTTGTGTGCGGGAAGCTGGCCGCCACCATCGCTTGCTACAGCTGCGGCGGCTGCGGCGGCATCTTCGCGCCGTTGCTCTTCATAGGCGGCCTGACCGGTTATTTCATCGCCGGTTTTGCAGGCATCTGGATACCGCTGACGCCGGAGGACAATGTCGTGCTGGCCGCGGTCGGCATGAGCTCCTGCCTGGGCGCGATAGTGCGCGCTCCCCTCACGTCGATGCTGATCGTGTTCGAGATGACGCACCAGTTTTCGATGGTGCCGGGCCTGATGATCGGGACAATCATCAGCCAGGCCATGTCACGCCGCGCCGGCAAATTGAACTTTTACGATGCGCTCCTGGTGCAGGACGGCCACGAGCTCCATAAGATCAGGCCGCCGCTCGACCTGCAGAGCTGGCAGCGGCTGCCGATCTCTGCCGTCGCGAACCCAAACCCGGTCGGCCTGGCAGGACTGAATGAGAAGGAGATGCGGGAGGCGCTGGACCGGCACCCGTTTTCCGCCTTCCCGGTCTTTGACGGGTTATCGGTACGCGGCATTGTCACCCGCCAGGAGATGCTGGAAGCCCTGGAAAAGAGGGTAGCACCGACCGTGCATGAGATGGGGTCCTGCTATGCGGATGAGACAGTGAAGGAGGTCGGCAACAGGTTCGTCGAGTCTGCCGTGCATGTGCTCATCGTACTTGACAGGAAAACCGGCGCCATACGCGGCATTATAACCCTGCATGACCTGATACGGGCGCAGGCGGCAATACAGAACTAAACCTCTCCCGCGTATTTTTCTATTGGTCGATGATCAAAAACGGCATATATCATTGACATCCACCCGGACGGCTGGTATCTCTTCACCGATACATTTCCGGGAGGGCCGTATGCGTTATCTCTCACTTTTTCTTCTCTTCGCTTTTACCGTCGGGTGTGCCTCTGTCAAATACACGACCGATGACATACGGAAGGAGATCGCGAACGCGAATGTCGGGACGTCGAATTTCGTCAGGGTCGGGGATTACAATATACATTACGTGGAAGCGGGCCGCGGAGAGCCGATGATCATGATCCATGGCTGGCTCTGCTGGGGAGCTTACTGGAAGAAGATTATCCCGCTCATTTCAAATCGCTACCATGTGTACGCGCCGGACCTGCTGGGCCACGGCATCTCGGACAAGCCGCTGGGCAAAGAGGTGAGTTACGGAACCGACGCACAGGCGGAGCGGATCATCGCTTTCATGAACGCGCTCGGCATACGGAAGGCCGTCCTCGTGGGACACAGCATGGGCGGGGAGATCGCCGCGAAGGTGACGCTGGCGGAGCCGGAGCGCGTGAAGGGGCTGGTCCTCGTGTGCGCGGCCGGCATGGAGCAGACGCCAAAGCTCCTTCCCTGGTACGTCAGGTTCTTCCGCGCCGTGCATCTGGAGAACGCAGTTGCAAACATGCTGGACGAAGGAATGATACGCCGGCACGTGCCGTCGCTCATGTTTTATAAAGAGAACAGGATGCCGGACGAGTTCGTGAAGGACATTGTCATGACCAACCTCAAGGACAAAACGGACCGGAAGGCCATGTCGCGGGTCACCCGCGAGGGGCTGTTCCGGAATTTCCTGGACAGCCGCTGCGGCGAGATCAAGGCGCCGACACTGGTCATCTCGGCAAAGTATGACATCGTGGTTAAGCCCGCCATGGGCGAGCGCTACAGCAGCCTCATTCCCGGCTCGCAATACGTGTGCATAGACAGGGCCGCGCACATGGTCCCCTGGGAACAGCCGGACCAGGTGGCGGCCGCCATAGTGGTGTTCATGAAGTAATGGAGAAATAAGAAAAGCGCCGGCTCTCACCGGCGCTTTTTAGTTATGTACTATGCTTTCGCGGCTCAGTCCGCGCCGCCGGCCGGATACATCGACTCGATGAAATCCTTGTACTTGTCCTCCACGACCCGCCGCTTCACCTTCAGTGACGGGGTGATCTCGCCCGTGTCCTGTGTCCACTCCGCTTCGAGGAGCGTGAACTTCCGGATCTGCTCGACCCGCGCGTAGCTCTTCATGATGCGCGAAATTTCGCCCTGGATAAGGTCGCGGACCTGTTCGTTGGTCACCAGGTCGCTGTTGCCCGAGAAGGATATCCCCTTGGACTTGGCGAACTTCTGGAGGTTCTCGAACGAGGGGATGATGAGGGCCGACAGGTACTTGCGCCGGTCGCCGATCACGGCCACCTGCTCGATGTACTTGGAGGACTTCAGGTCGTTCTCTATGTTCTGCGGGGAGATGTTCTTGCCGCCCGCTGTAACGATGATGTCCTTGATCCTGCCGGTGATGGCCACGTACCCGTCCTCGTCGATGCGGGCCAGGTCGCCGGTGCGGAACCAGCCGTCCCTGGTCATGACCTCGGCGGTCGCCTTCGGGTTCTTGTAATATCCCTTCATGACCTGCGGCCCCTTTATGAGGAGCTCGCCCTCGTCGGATATCTTCACCTTGGTCTCGGAGAGGGCCGGGCCGACCGTCCCGGGCTTAATGTGCCAGGGCGGGTTAACGTTCGTTACCGGCGTTGTCTCGGTGAGTCCGAATCCCTCGAGTATCTTGATGCCCATGCCGATGAAGAACTCGGCGTCGGAGACCGAAAGGGGCGCGCCGCCGGACACGGCGAACTGCATCCGGTCCATGCCGAGGCCCTCGCGGAACTTGCCGAAAACCAGCTTGTCGAACAGCTTGACCTTCAGGCCCAGGAATCCCGGGGCCGGCTTGTCCTGGCAGACGTACGGGAGGTTTTTCTTCGCCGTGTTGAGTGCCATGGCGAACATGATCTGCTTGAATTTCGGCGCCTCGGGCAGGCGGGAGAGGATCACGGAGTGGATCTTCTCGTAGAGCCGCGGCACGCTGACGATGAACGTGGGACGGATCTCCTTCATGTTGTCGACCACCTTTCCGAAGTCCTCGGCGAAGGCGACCTTGCACCCGGCAAGCATCGGGAAGTAATACCCGGCCGTACGCTCCAGCGAATGGGAGAGCGGCAGGAACGAGAGGAGCACGTGCGTGTCGTCGATGTACTCGCTGAAGTCGTTGTTGATCTGGCGCGCGTCGGATACGAAGTTGTCGTGCGTCAGCATGACGCCCTTCGGGTCACCGGTCGTGCCCGAGGTGTATATGAGGGTGGCCAGGTCCTGCGGCTTAACCGCCTTGATCCTCTTGTCGAGATCGGCCTTGTTCTTGTAGGCGTCCCCTTTCTTCATGGCGTCGGCCCAGTTGAACACGGTCTTGCCGTCGGCCTTCACCTGGTCGATGGCGATTATCGTTTTGAATCCGGCAACCTTCTTTTTCGCTTCCAGTATCTTGTCCGTGTGTTCTTTCGTTCCGGTGATGCAGATCCTCGCGCCGGAATTTTTTAATATGTAACGGGATTCCTCCGCGGAATTTGTCGCATATATGGGCACATTGGCTGCTCCAACGGACAGGATGGCCAGGTCCGCTATCCACCACTCGGGCCTGTTCTGTGAAAAGAGGGCGACGCGGTCCCCTTTCCTGACCCCCAGGGACAAGAGAAAGCACCCGAGCTGGCGTACCATTTTGTTCATCTCATTCCAGGATATGTCGATATACTGGCCTTTTTGATTGTCCCGATACGCGACGCAGGCGCGGTCTCCGTATGTAGCTACCTGCTCCTTGAATGCCGCCGGTATCGACGTGTTGGTTAGACTGAGTTTGCTCATCGTTCCTCCGTATATAGTTTTTTATATTTATTTTTCGGCGGGCGGGAAATGTGAACGTTTATGATATTGTGTGCCGGTTCACAGGGCCGACTGCCGATCTTTGACCATCTCGTGATCGACAAGAGTGTTGAACACAAGTTAAAAAAAGCGGCCTGAGAAATCAATAACAAACTGATGGGACGGTTTAAAAAATGAGGGAATACCGGCTGCCTGTCCATTCCGGTCGGAAGCACGGGGTTGCGGTACCAGACCGGCACTGCGAAGGACGCGAACTGCCTCAGGTGCAGAAATAGAACAGGAATGTGATTGTGCGTAAACCTGTATTGATGTGAACGGCCGGCGATGATCTAGCGGCTATGCGTCCCGCTTCTTGGCGTCGATGCGCTCGCCGATGTGCCTGAGCAGCGCGTCCATGCCCTCGCCGGTCTTTGCGCTGACCTGGAAGACCCCGATCTTAGGGTTGACCTTCCTGAGGTTGCCCATCATCTCGTTCATGTCATAATCCAGGTACGGGAGAAGGTCGATCTTGTTCAGTACCATTGTATCGGAGGTGTTGAACATGAGCGGGTACTTCGCCGGTTTGTCCTCGCCCTCGGTGACGCTCAGTACGACCATGCGCTCGTCGTCGCCGAGCTGGAACTCGGCCGGGCATACCAGGTTGCCGATGTTTTCGACGATGACCAGGTCGAGGTTGTCGAGGTCGAACTGCTCCAGGCATTTTTTCACCCAGGAGCTCTCCAGGTGGCAGTCGCCCCCGAAGCGGTCGGTCTCGATCTGGAATATCGGTATGTTGTGCTTGGCCAGCCGCTCCGCGTCCTTGGTGGTCTTGATGTCTCCCTCTATAACGGCGATGCGGTACCTGCTTTTCAGCGCGCCGATGAGCCGGTCGTTCAGGGTGGTCTTGCCCGAGCCGGGCGAGCTCATCATGTCGATCATGTATATCTTCTTTTGCTTGAGGAGGTCCTTGACCTCGGTGGCAGCATTTTTATTCGATTCCAGAATGTCCTGGAGTATTTTTATTTCCATCTAACGCTCCTTCATGGATTGTAAGCGATTCCATCACCTTTACTATCCTGTTACAAAACTGTCCATAATTTTTTTTAACACAGGCCAAAAGGGCTCGACTCCCGCTCGTGCCGTCTGAAAAATGAATTGACGTACAGGAGTTCGGCTTGATAATTTAAGGAAGGAGATCGTATCTCGGTTAGATATGAAAAAACTGACACTGATATGCTTTGTGGCCTTTTTTGCCTTCCTGTGCTGCGGATCGGTTCTCAATGCCGCCGCTGAACCGAAAGCCGTCAGCCCGGCGGATGAGTCGGGGGCGGGGCCGGACCATGGCGCTGACAGCGGTATCTCGACCGAGACGAACGCTGACAGGGATGATCCCGGTGAGTTGAAACGCTTCGACGAGAGCGCCGGGGATGAGAATGATAAAAAGGAATTTGCTTCGGTACGGAAGAAGAGAAACCCCTTCGTGTTTAAAGTGGGAATCAGCATTGGCGGCATGGGTTACGGGATCCTCGGACCTCGCCAGTTGAGGGACCACTTCTACCAGTTCCGGTATGAAGAACAATCCTTCATGGCAGGTTTCCGCGGCGGTATCGAGGCCCTCTTTCTTCCCCACAAGCGCCACTGCATATCGGTGGGCGTTTTCTACGAACAGCGCCGCGTGCAGCTCAAGATTGGCGACGGCTCGCTTTCCCGGCTCCTCTTCCCGGGCCTGACGCCGCTTCTGGTCTATTACCTTCCCCTGGCCCGGTATGTGGACAAATCGAACGTTGACACGAATTACATCACGCTACCGGTCGGATACCGTTACTTCGTGATGGACGAGCTCTATATCGGTTTCAGCCTCGACGTGGCGGTGCTCTTCCAGGCGAAAGCGAACTACTCGGTCATCGGCTACACGTTGAGCGTGAACTACATGAGGTACATGCAGAGCATCGACTTCGGCGGGCGGGCGCTCGTCGGCTTCACCATGAACAGGGTTTTCATCGAGATTGGCATAGGGTGCGGTTTTCTCGACATCGACCGCCTGCCTGGCGAGCGGCACACCATCTACGTCACCGGCATGGTCGGATACCGAATATAACCGGAGAGAACAACGGGCCCGGCCGCCAGTCCCGCGTGTCATAATGGAAAAAAGCTACGAAATCAGGATCAAGGGCATCGTCCAGGGCGTCGGCTTCCGCCCCTTCGTGTTCCAGGCCGCGGCCAGGCACGGGATCAGGGGGAGCGTGCTCAATGACACGGAGGGCGTGATCGTGCGTGCGGAGGGCGCGGAAGCGGACTGCGCCGCGTTCATCCGTGAGCTCACCCGCGCCGCGCCGCCGCTTTCCCTGATAATGTCGGTCGACACGGTCGAGGCGCCGCCGTCGGGCGCCGCCGGCTTCGTCATCGGCGAGAGCAGGGTGACCGCCGAGCGGCTCGCTTTCTATTCGCCGGACGTGGCGGTGTGCGACCGGTGCAGGGAGGAGTTTTTCGACCCGGCCGACCGGCGCCACCGGTACCCCTTCATCACCTGCATCAACTGCGGGCCGCGCTTCAGCATCGTGCGCGACATACCCTATGACCGGAAAAACACCTCCATGGCGCCGTTTGTCCAGTGCGGGAAGTGCGCCGCGGAGTACAGGGACCCCTCGGACCGGCGCTTCCACTCACAGCCGAACGCCTGTCCCGTGTGCGGCCCGCGAATCTCCCTGTATTCCGCAGCGAGGGAGCCTGTCGCCTCGGACAACGAGTCCGTGGCGAGTAAAACCGTCGGGCTGTTACGGGGCGGGGCGATTGTCGCGATCAAGGGGATCGGCGGCTACCACCTGGCCGTCGACGCCGGCAATGATGCGGCCGTGGGAGAGTTGAGAAAAAGGAAGCGTCGTCCGTTCAAGCCCTTCGCGGTCATGGCCGGTTCTCTTGAATCGGCCGGCAGTTTTCTCGAAATCTCGCCCGTGGAGCGGGGCCTGCTTCTTTCGAGGGAGCGGCCCATCGTGCTCCTCCGGGAGACGCGCGCTTCCATGAGCCGGCTGGTGGCGCCGGGGCTGACGTATGCAGGACTCATGCTGCCCTGCACGCCCTTCCAGTACCATCTCTTCTCGCTTGACCCGGGCATGATCCTGGTCATGACCAGCGGCAACGTGTCCGACGAGCCGATCGAGTACCGCGACGAGACCATATTCGAGCGGCTCGGCGGCATCGCCGATTATTTCGTCACCTATGACCGGGAGATCATCGGGCAGGGCGACGACAGCGTGCTGTACGTTGTTAACGATCTGCCCTTTTTCATCCGGCGGTCGCGGGGGTACGTGCCCGCGCCGTTCCTCTCGCGCGATACCGGCTGCGTCATCATGGCCGCTGGCGGAGATTTAAAGAACAGCTTTGCCGTGGCGCGGCGCAGCTTTATCATCATGAGCCAGTACCTGGGCGACATGGCCGACCCGCTCACCTACGAGGTTTTCATGCGCACCGCGGGCCACTTTATCCGCGTGTTCGATGCGGACCCGGAGGCGGTCGCAACGGACATGCACCCGGGCTACCTCACCCGGCGGTTTGCGGAGGAGATGGCCGCTGATGGCCGGCGCCTGGTCCAGGTACAGCACCATCACGCGCACATCGCCGGGGTCATGGAGGAGCACGGCCTCGACGAACCGGTGATCGGCATCGCGTTCGACGGCACCGGCTTCGGCACGGACGGCACCCTGTGGGGAAGCGAGTTCCTCGTGGCGGACCGGCGCGGGTTCCGGCGCGCGGCGCATTTCTCGAACTTTCCCCTACCCGGGGGCGAGAGCGCCATCAGGGACGTGTGGAAAATCGGACTGTCGCTTCTGCACCGGCGTTACGGGAAGGACTACCCGGTCATGGAGCGGGGCGGCGAGGCAGCGGGTGTTATCGAGATTATTGAGAAGAACATCAACTCTCCCCTGACCTGCAGCATCGGCAGAATCTTCGACGGTATTGCCGCCATCCTCGGCGTGTCGCGTACCGTCACCGCCGAGGCCGAGGCGGCCCAGCTCCTGGAGGAGGCAGCGATGCGGGGAAAGGCGCCGTCCGGCCGGCACATCGTTTCTTTCGGCGGCGGGGAGGAGATAGTTATCGCCACGGAGGAGCTCACCGATTACGTAGTCTCGCTCGCGCGGAAGGGATTGGGGGCGGACGATGTAGCTGCGGCCTTCCACCGTGCCGTCATCGACACCTCGATCGCGGTCGCGGAGCGCCTCAGGGATATGACCGGGATCAATGCCGCCGCCCTCAGTGGCGGGGTGTTCCATAACCGGATACTCCTTGCCGGCATGATGGACGGCCTGGCTGCGGCCGGCTTCACGGTATATACGCACAGGGTGGTGCCATGCAATGACGGATGCATCGCCCTTGGCCAGATCGCCGTTGCCAGGGAACTGCTCTGACCCCTCCATATTACCGATAACTATCGCATATATCACCCAGGCTGAGACAGGATGTCGAAGTCCCGATGGCGGCAGGATGCCGCAATAGTCGGGGATGCCGCGTTGGTCGGGACTCTGAGCCCGTATTGAGGCATTTTATATATCGCAATCACAAATTACAATTTTTGATAATTTTCAAAGATTCGTGAATATATTTTGTCAGTTTTTGGTATTCCGTCGCATTATTAAATTTTTAAAAAAATAGGTTGTTTTTTTTCCACCCTTTCATATGAATATCCCAGAAATTAGTGATGAATTTACACCAAAAAATGCTATAACTAAATATTGTATGACAGATATAAATGAACAGATCTGGATTTTTTTATACCAGAATACCTCCCCGGATTTTAATTAGAGCAGAATAATCGTTCAATGCATTCACACCATTTTTTTAATATCCAGTTTGAGTAAAATGATAGAAAGGAGTTTTTAATGAATACCATCCAGCTGATTATTGACGGCAAAGAGGTGAGCGGCGTTAAGGGCCAGACCATCCTCGAGGTCGCCAGGAACAATAATATTGACATCCCGTATCTCTGCTACCATCCACGGATCAGCAAAACAGGTGCATGCCGGATCTGCATGGTAAGGGTAAACGAGACCTTGCTCAAGACATCCTGCACGGAGCCTGCGACCAACGGCATGAGGGTCGTTACCGAGGATGACGAGATCCGGGACCTGCGCAGGAGCCTCCTCGGGATGCTGCTTTCCGAGGGCGATCATAACTGCCTCTACTGCGATCAGAACGGCGAATGCGAGCTGCAGCGTCTCTGCCATCGGTATGAAGTACCGGAGCCGACCGGCGCGTTCGCGCACCGGGAGCGCACCGTGGATACCGTTTCCAGCAAAGGCCTTCGCCGCAACGAGAACCGGTGCATCCTGTGCGGACGCTGTGTCAAGGCGTGCGGCGAAGTCCAGATGAACAACGTATGGAGCTTCACGGGCAGGGGGTCATCGACGGCCCTGACATCGGACATGTTTGCAAAGCTCGGCGAATCCTCCTGCGTCATGTGCGGCACCTGCGTCCAGCTCTGCCCCACGGGCGCCCTCTCGTTCCAGACGGTCCTGGGAAGAGGCCAGGCATGGGAGCTGAAAAAGGAAACGAGCGTCTGCATATACTGCGGGGTCGGGTGCCAGATCGATTTCTATACCAACAAGGAAGGAACGCTCGTCAAGGCGATCGGCAACGAGAACGGGCCCAACGAGGGGCACCTCTGCGTGAAGGGCCGTTTCGGCTTCGATTTCGTACAGAGCGACAAGCGGCTCACCAAACCGCTGATCAAGAAGAACGGAAAATTCGAGGAAGCGAGCTGGGACGAGGCGCTTGGCCTTGTCGCCTCGAAACTTACGGACATCAAGTCCAAGAGCGGTCCCGATTCCATCATGGCCTTTTCCTCCGCCAAGTGCACCAACGAGGAAAACTACCTGATGCAGAAATTCATGAGGGCGGTGATCGGCACTAACAATGTCGATCACTGCGCACGATTGTGACACAGCTCAACTGTCGCCGGTCTGGCGGCAACATTCGGTTCAGGCGCAATGACAAATTCGATCAGGGAGATCCCCCTGTCAGAGGCTTTTTTCGTGATCGGGTCGAACACGACCGAGAACCACCCCGTTATCGGGTCCATGATCAAGCGCGAAGTCATCAATAATAAGAAAAAGCTCGTCGTGGCCGATCCTAGAAGAATAGAGCTGGCTAAATACGCCGATGTCTTTCTGCAGATCAAGCCGGGCACCAATGTCGCGATACTCAACGGGCTCATGCACGTCATTCTCAAGGAAAATCTTCACAACGCGGAATATGTCAAAACCCGCTGCGAGGGCTTCGATGATCTCGCCAAAACACTCGAGAAGTACACGCCCGAGCATGTGGCTTCGATCTGCGGCATGGAGGACCCGTCGCTGATCGTAAAGGCCGCGCGGATCCTGGCGAGTGCGAAGCCGATGGCGCTCTACTACTGCATGGGCATAACCCAGTTCAAGTCCGGGGTCAACGGCGTGAAGTCCTGCGCCAATCTCCAGATGCTGCTCGGGAACCTCGGTGTCGCGGGCGGCGGCGTAAACCCCCTGCGCGGCCAGAACAATGTGCAGGGCGCCTGCGACATGGGCGCTCTCAACGCGGTATACCCGGCATACCAGCCGGTGGGGAGCGAAGATAATAAGAAAAAATTTATGGATGCATGGAAGACCGCGTTCGACCTGTCGGTCAAGCCGGGCCTGACGATTGTCGAGTCGCTGAATGCGGCCATCGCCGGGGATGTGAAGGCGCTCTATGTTTTCGGCGAGAACCCCGTCATGTCCGACCCGAACCAGCACCACGTTATAGAGGCTCTTGAGAAGCTTGACTTTGTCGTGGTCCAGGACATCATGATGACAGAAACGGCACAGTACGCCGACGTTGTCCTTCCCGGCTTCGCCTTCCTTGAAAAGGACGGGACCGTGAGCAATACGGAGCGCCGGGTACAGCTCATGCGTCGCGTGGTGGCGCCGGCAGGCGATTCCCGCGACGACTGGTGGATACTGACGCAGCTGGCGAACAGGATGGGCGTACCATGGAACTACCAGTCTGCCCGTGAAATCTTCGACGAGGTGCGCACCGTGACCCCGTCGTACGCCGGCATCACCTACGATCGGCTCGAGAAGGAGCTCATACAGTGGCCATGCCCGACAGAGGGGCATCCGGGCACGCAGTTCCTTCATAAAGACAAGTTCAGCCGCGGTTTGGGCCTGATGACCGCTATTGAATTCACCCCCCCGGCGGAGGACGTCGATCCGGAATACCCGGTGATACTGACGACGGGGCGGCTGCTGGAGCATTTCCACACCGGCACCATGAGCAGGAATTCCCGCATCCTCGATGAGACGGTGAGTGAAGGATACGTCGAGATGAACCCGAACGACGCGAGCGACTACAACGTCAGGGACGGTGAGCTCGTGTCGGTTTCGACGAGACGGGGGAGCATCCGGATCAAAACGAAGATTTCGGAGCGCCCGAAGCCCGGCGTGGCTTTCATCCCCTTCCATTTTGTCGAGGCGGCCGCCAATAAGTTGACGATAGACGCCCTCGACCCAACATGCAAGATCCCGGAGTTCAAGGTCTGCGCGTGTAAAATTGAAAAGATCAACATGTGAGCGGGGTAGGACAATGAAACCGGAAAAAATCAATAAGACAATAGGGAAATACGGGAACTCTGCGGAGCACCTCATGCTGATCCTCCGTGACCTGGAGGTGCAGTCGGGCAGAAACGAGCTGGATGTCGGGACGCTCCGCACTGTCGCGGAACAGATGAACCTGCCGGAAAGCAATATTGCGGGCTTCGTCGGGTTCTACACAATGTTCAGGACGAAAGCCCGGGCGAAGTTCCTTATCAGGGTCTGCAAGTCGGGGCCCTGCCATGTCATGGGGTCCACCACCGTGTTCGACGTGATTCAGAAGCATCTCAAGATAGGCGTGGGCGAGGCTACGAAGGACGGGATGTTTTTCCTTGAGAAATGCGAGTGCCTGGGCGTCTGCTCGGTCGCGCCCGCAATGATGATCAACTATGACCTGCACGGCAACCTCACCCCGAAGAAAATCGTTTCGATACTGAATTCCTATAAAAAGAAGAAGCCCTCTCTCTCCGAAGACTGCGGCGACGAGGTGGAAGGAAAGGCCTGCATCATCGATGAGCCGAAGCAGACGAAACGCCTGCTCGCTGACATAGGGAAGGTAGATCCCCTGAAGGTCGACAGCTATATTGCGGCGGGCGGCTACGGGTCCCTCAGGAAATCGCTCGGTATGGAGGCTTCGCAGGTCATTGACATCGTGAAGGATTCAGGGCTGCGGGGCAGGGGCGGCGCCGGCTTCCCGGCCGGGATGAAGTGGTCCTTTGTCGGCAAGGGGCCGGTACAGAAATACGTCATTTGCAATGCTGACGAAGGGGAGCCGGGCACCTTCAAGGACAGGATCCTCATGGAGGAGAACCCCCACCTTCTCCTGGAAGGCATGGCCATCTGCGGGTACGCGATTGGCGCGAGCCTGGGCTATATCTATGTCAGGGGCGAGTACCGGCGGTCGATCGAGCGGCTCCAGAAGGCAATCGACCAGGCGCGGGCCAAGGGGATGCTCGGCAAGGGCCTGTTTGGGTCAACGTTTGATTTCGATATCATGATAAAAGAAGGCGGCGGCGCCTATGTCTGCGGCGAGGAGACTTCCCTCATTAATTCGATGGAAGGTAAGCGGGGCTATCCCCGGTTCAAGCCGCCCTTCCCCGGCGGGGCCGGTTTCAACGACCTCCCTTCCAATGTTAACAACGTGGAAACGCTCATGTCGGTCCCGATGATCATCGGGAAGGGCGCCGACTGGTATAAGTCCGTCGGACCGTTGAACTGCTCCGGCACCAAACTCTACTGCCTCTCCGGAAAGCTGAACCGCACGGGGCTTGTGGAGCTTCCCATGGGGACGACCCTGAAAGAGATAATCAACACCTATGGCAAGGGGATGCCGAAGGGGAAAAAGTTCAAGTTTGCGCAGGTGGGCGGCAGCGCCGGCGGCATTCTCGGCAAGGACCTGATGGACCTTCCGCTCGATATCGATTCGCCGATAAAGAAGGGGGTCACGCTCGGCTCGGGCGTCGTGCTGGTGTGCGACGAGAGCGTCTGCGCCGTCGATTTTCTCCTGCAGATATTGAGCTTCTTCGAGCACGAGTCGTGCGGCCAGTGCGTTCCCTGCCGCGTGGGTACCGCACACCTGCACCTCCTTGCACAAAAGTTTGCGTCACGGACCGCGGTCCCGGGCGACATCGACCTGATGCTGGAGAAGGCGGGGGTCATGAAGAAGGCTTCGCTCTGCGCCCTTGGCCAGTCCCCGATCATGCCGATCGCCACGATGCTGAAATATTTCAGGAAAGAGTTCGAGCGGCACTGCGATCCGGATTACGCGTGCAAGGCCTGCGACGCCTCCCTGAGAAAGTATTACACGGGCGCGGCGCACTGACATACGGGTTCGCTCAAACGCATCGAGCGGTATCAATGAAAGCTATTGAGCTTATTTAATTTAGATAAATTTTTGGAGGAAGTATGAGTAACGAGAATCTCGAATCAAAAAGGTGGTTGATAGCCATCGCGGCGATCGTCATGCAGCTCTGTCTCGGCACGGTCTATGCATGGTCAGTTTTCAAAAAACCACTCATGGGTATGCATGGATGGGGCGAAACGCAGACCCAAATTACGTTCATGATCCTCATGGGCGTCATAGGATGTGCGGCGGCTTTCGGCGGCACCCTGGTTGACAAGAAGGGTCCTCGATTTGTCGCTACGGTAGGCGGTATCCTGTTCGGCGTCGGTACGCTCATCGCCGGCCTGGGCGACCAGATGGGCAACATTTACGTGCTCTATCTCGGGTTCGGTATTGTCGCCGCTCTCGGTAACGGCTTCGGGTACGTGACGCCGATCGCGACCCTGATCCGCTGGTTCCCCGACAAGCGGGGGCTGGTGACCGGCCTGGCCGTCATGGGCTTCGGCGCCGGCGCGTTTTTCATGGGGCAGATCGCTCCTTTCATGATTGCCAAATTCAAGGTCCTTGCAGTAGTTGATGGAATTGAGAAGGTTACCAGCTCTGGCGTTGCCATGACCTGGTACATCTGGGGTGTGATATTCCTCGTGCTGGTAACGGGCGCTGCTCAGTTCTATAAGAACCCGCCGGCAGGATGGCTCCCGGTTGGTTTTACCCCGGCAAAAAGCACTGTTTCAGCTGCCGATTCTTATAAGTTCGGCGAAGCGGTCAAAAAACCCCAGTGGTGGATGCTCTGGGCTATGCTCTTCCTTAATGTTTCCGCCGGCCTCGGCCTGATTTCCCAGCTTTCACCGCTATCTCAGAAATTGTACGAGCCACTGGTCGATGCTGCGGTGAAGGGCGAAGATCTTGTCAAAGTACTTGCGGTTGCAGGCGGGACGGTTGTCGCAGTTTCAGCGATATTTAACGGACTTGGCCGGCTCTTCTGGGCAAAGATATCCGATAATATCGGGCGCCGGATGGTGTTCATGATCATGTTCGCCACGCAGGCCGTTCTTTACATCCTGGTGGGCATGGGTCTTATCCCCAGCTACTATGCTTTCATGGTTGTAGCATGCTATCTGCTTGCCTGCTACGGCGGCGGATTCGCAACGATGCCGGCTTTCGCGGCTGATGCTTTCGGTCCCGGCTACATCGGCAAGGTATACGGGTTTATGCTGACGGCATGGAGCGCGGCAGGACTCGTGGGGCCATTCGTGTTCGCAGAATTCAAGGCACAGGCTCTGTATATCGCTGCCGGACTGCTCATCGTCGGCCTGCTAGTAGCGCTTGTATACAAAGCGCCATCGAGGAAAGCGGCGTAATTTTCGCGGGAACGTCGTGGACGGGGGCGGCCCCCGTCCCGGCGTAGTCCGTACTTTATCTGCGGTTGCGGTCATACTGATCATAGGGGGCGCATGCCAATGGAAAATGTAACACTCGAGAAACTTATTGATAAGGCGATACTTAGGGAGGAAGAGGCTTTCGTTTTTTATGCAAAGCTTGGAAACACCGTCGCTGACCCGACGGCAAAAGACGCATTATCGTTTCTTGCTGATCAGGAGAAAAAGCACAAGGAATTCCTCGTGTCCTATAAAAACGGTAAAGTCGGCGCCGGCTCTTTGAGAATGACCGAGGTGATCGACTACAAGGTCGCCCAGCATATGGACAAGCCCGATATAGAGAAGGACATGGAGACGAAAGACGTATACCTCGTTGCCGCACACCGTGAGCTGAACTCATACAATTTTTACAAGGGACTTGCGGACCTTCAGCCAGCCGGTGATGTGAAAGAGATGCTTCTTAAAATGGCCAACGAGGAGATGAAGCACAAGGAGAAAGTCGAATATCTTTATGCGAACACGGCATTTCCGCAGACCCAGGGCGGTTGATCGCGTCCGATTGCCGCTCGAAATCATGCGATGACACAGGAACCATTGGAGGATCTTTTATGGCCGGGAAAAAACTGATACTGGTAATTGATGACGACATAGATATCATTGATTCAATAAAGATTATACTCGAAAAAAACGGTTTCGACGTGGCCACAGCCATGAGCGGCCATGACGGTGTCGATACCGCGATTGAGAAGAAACCGGATCTGATTCTCTGCGACATGATGATGGAGCGGATCGATTCCGGGACCAAAGTTGCTGAAGATCTCCTTAAAAAGGGTGTCACCGCGCCTATATACCTTCTCAGCAGTATCGGTGACGCGACGGCGTCAAACATCGATATCGAGAGCCTGGGTTTTCACGGGTTTTTTCAAAAGCCGGTCAACCCGGAACAGCTTGTGTCTTCGATTAAAAAATCCCTGGGAGTATAACCCGGGGGTGTTGTTTACCGGTACTGCCGTACCACGATTGATTTTCCTGCAACGTACCCGTGCTTTTGGATTATACCTGTCATCAGCATTATGAAGTGCTGTCTGACGGTTTAGTGATGCCGGGTCACCCGCTAATGATTTTTTTTGATCGGGAGTAAAAATTAATCTTGTTTTTATTTTAGCCTCCTCAGTAATTATCCCAGAATTCAGTGATGAGTTTATAGCAAAAAGTCATATAATAATATTATATATAACAATTTATTGTATGGTTAACGGCTTGTTTTTTAAGCAAAGTACGTATAAAAAGCAGTACAAAATATTAACATTGAACAATAATAGAATAAAAATAATTATCAAATAAGAGGGATTATGGGCAGTATAAGTGATTCAGTCACAAAAGCCGTGAAAAAGCATGGCAATGATGCTTCCATGATGCTGGAGATCATCCGTGACGTTCAGGATGATCTCGGGTGCGTATCGGATGAGACCTCGGCAGCAATCGCTGACGGCCTGGGCGTCTCGAAATCTGACGTTGATGGAGTCGTTTCCTTTTATCACTTTTTTACCAGGGAGCCCCGTGGTAAATACACGGTGTATCTGAATAACAGCGCCGTGGCTGTTATGAAAGGAAGAGATGCCGTTGCACAAGCCTTCGAACAGGCGGCCGGTTGCTCGTTCGGCGGGACATCGTACGACGGACAGATCGGACTGTATGATACGTCCGATATCGGCATGAACGACCAGGAGCCTGCGGCCCTGATCAATGGCGTGGTTTTCACGAGCCTTACGCCCGAGAAGGCGAAAGACCTCGTGTTCCAGATGAAGGCCGGCAAGGATGTCAAGGCCATGGCGCGGGAAGTCGGTGACGGCAGGAACAAGTCCGACATCATTCACTCCATGGTTAAGAACAATATCCAGAAAGAAGGACCGGTGATTTTCGCGCCGTTCGAATCCGGCTCGGGGATCAGGAAGGCTGTCGCCATGACGCCGGAACAGGTCATAGAAGAGATCAAGAAATCAAACCTCCGCGGCCGCGGCGGCGCCGGGTTCCCCACGGGCATGAAGTGGGAATTCACCCGGAACGCGAAAGGCAAGCATGCCTACGTGGTCTGCAACGCGGATGAGGGTGAGCCGGGAACGTTCAAGGACCGGGTCATCCTTACCGAGAGACCCGAAATGCTGTTCGAGGGGATGGCTGTGGCCGGTTATGCGATCGGCGCGAGCGAGGGTGTCCTCTATCTCCGCGCTGAATACAGCTACCTGCTGGACTATCTCAACCAGACATTGACAACGATGCGCGCAAGCGGCCTGCTCGGCAAGAGCGCTGCCGGTAAAAAGGGATTTGATTTTGACATCACGATAAAGCTCGGCGCGGGCGCCTACATATGCGGTGAAGAGTCGGCCCTGATCGAGTCGGCCGAGGGCAAGCGCGGCGAGCCGCGCAACCGGCCCCCATTCCCGGCGCAACACGGGTACAGGGGTCAGCCGACGGCGGTCAACAACGTCGAGAGCCTCTGCGCCGCGGCCCGGATCATGGAGAAGGGCGGCGAGTGGTTCGCGAAAATGGGGACGTTCCAGTCCCATGGTGTCAAGGTTCTCTCGATTTCCGGGGACTGCTCCAAACCCGGCATTTACGAGGTCGAGTTCGGCATGACCCTCGAGAAGCTGCTCGAGGAATGCGGCGGCTCGGGCGCGGCTGCCGTCCAGGTCGGCGGACCGTCGGGCAAGTGCGTCGGGAAGAAGGACTTCGGCAAGAAGCTTTCTTTCGAGGAGCTCCCCACCGGCGGTTCGATCATCGTCATCGGGCCCGACCGCGATCTCCTGGAGATCGTACACAATTTCATGGACTTCTTTGTCGAGGAGTCGTGCGGGTGGTGCACGCCGTGCCGCGCCGGCAACGTGATTCTCAAGCAGCGGCTCGAGAAGGTCATGGCAGGGAACGGGACCGAGAGCGATCTCGCCGACATGGCATCGTGGTGCGGCATCGTCAGGACAATGAGCCGGTGCGGCCTGGGCCAGACCTCGCCGAACCCGATTTCCACAACTCTTGAGAATTTCCGCGAAGTATACGAGGCAAAGCTGCAGAAGGGCGTGGACTTCGTTTCTGAATTCGACATGAACAGGGCGGTGCGGGAATACTGCGCGACAGCCGGAAGAAAAGCGGAGGTAAAGGGACATTAATATGAGCACAATAACATTTGAAATAGACGGAAAACAATTCAAGGCCAGGGCCGGCCAGACGATCGTCGAGGCTGCCCGGGAGAACCACGTGTACATCCCGGTCCTCTGCTGGTACGAGGGGCTCAAGCCCGCCGGCATCTGCCGCATCTGCACGGTGAAGGTCAACGGCCGCAACATGGCCGCCTGTACCACGCCGGTTGCGGACGGCATGATCGTGGACAACGTTACGCCCGAGCTCGAGGACATGCGCAAGGCCCTCGTGGAGATGCTTTTCGTGGAAGGCAACCACATGTGCCCCACCTGCGAGAAGAGCGGTAATTGCGAGCTCCAGGCCCTCGGCTACCGCTACGGGCTCCTGGCGCCGCGCTTCCCGTATTTTTTCCCGGTGCGGAAGATGGACGCGACATACACGAAGATCATGATAGACACGAACCGCTGCGTCCAGTGCAGGCGCTGCGTGCGCGGCATCACGACGAAGGACGGGAAGCACATTTTCGCCATGACGGGCCGGTCGGGCAAGTCGACGATCGTCGCGGACCCGGCGCTCGAGGCGAAGATGTCGGACGATATGGCGAAGAAAGCGATGGACCAGTGCCCGGTTGGCGCCATCATAAAGAAAGAAATCGGATTCGCAGTGCCCATCGGCAGACGCACGTATGACTCGTCGCCCATCGGCAGCGATATCACGGGAAAATAGGAACGGAGGATGATAATGAGCAAACCAGTTGTGGCCACAGCATCTCTGGCCGGTTGTTTCGGATGCCACATGTCCATTCTGGACATTGACGATAGAATTCTTCAGCTCATCGACCTGGTGGAGTTTAACAAATCGCCGATCGATGACATCAAGAAGTTCACCAAGCAGTGCGACATCGGGATCATCGAGGGTGGATGCTGCAACAGCGAAAACGTCGAGAACCTGATCGAGTTCCGCAAGAACTGCAAGATACTCATTTCGTGCGGCGAGTGCGCCATCATGGGCGGGCTTCCCGCGATGCGGAACGGCATCCCCATACGGGAATGCCTCGAAGAGGCGTATCTCAACTGCGTCACGGTGGACGACAAGATCATCCCCAACGACGAGGAGATCCCGATGATCCTGGACAGGGTGTATCCCCTGCACGAGATCGTGAAGATCGATTATTACCTTCCCGGCTGCCCGCCGCGCGCGGACCTGATCTGGGAGGCCCTGACGGCGCTTCTGGGCGGCAAGCCGCTCAACCTGCCGTATGAAGTATTAAAGTACGACTGATGGAGAAAAAGATACAATGGCACGAAAAATTACGATAGAACCGGTAACGAGGGTCGAAGGACACGGCAAGGTTACCATACATCTCGACGACAGCAACAACGTCGCTCAGTCGCGTCTGCATGTTGTCGAATTTCGCGGCTTCGAGCGTTTTGTGCAGGGCCGCCCCTACTGGGAGGCGCCGGTGCTGGTGCAGCGCCTATGCGGCATCTGCCCGGTGAGCCACCACCTGGCGGCTGCCAAGGCCATGGACGTCATCGTCGGCGCGGGGACCGGGGACGGGCTCACCCCCACGGGCGAAAAGATGCGCCGGTTGATGCATTACGGTCAGATGTTCCAGTCTCACACGCTGCATTTCTTTCACCTGGCGTCGCCCGATCTCTTGTTCGGGATTGACGCAGACCCGGCCATCCGCAACGTCATCGGTGTTGTCCTGGAGCACAAGGACCTGGCTGTCCAGGCCGTGCTCATGCGGAAGTTCGGCCAGGAGATCATCCGGGCCACAGCCGGAAAGAAGATCCACGGGACCGGCGCGATTCCAGGCGGCATCAACAAGAACCTGAGCCCCGAGGAGCGCGACGAGTTCCTGAAGGGCGCCGATCCGCTCAACGCCGACAAGATGATATCCTGGGCGCAGGCGGCCGTGGACCTTTTCAAGGACTTCCACTCCAAGCACAAGGACATGCTGGACAATTTTGCGGTCTTCCCGTCTAACCATCTCTCGCTCGTGCGGAAAGACGGCGCCATGGACCTGTACCACGGGGTTCTCCGCGCGGTCGATGCGAACGGCAAGAAGATCCTGAACGACGTCGATTACCAGGACTACTACAACCATATCGGCGAAGAGGTAAAGAACTGGAGTTACATGAAGTTCCCCTACCTCAAGTCGATCGGAAAGAAGGACGGCTGGTACACGGTCGGTCCGCTGGCGCGGCTCAACACCTGCGACTTCATCCCGACGCCGCTGGCCCAGAAGGAGTTTGAGATCTACCGGGCCTACACGAACGGCAAGCCCAACAACATGTCGATGCACATGCACTGGGCGCGGCTCATCGAGAACCTGCACGCTGCCGAGATGATCAAGCAGCTGCTCCTTGACAAGGACCTCCAGGGAAAGAACCTGGTGACGAAGGGTAAGAAACAGCTTGAGGGCGTCGGCCTCCTCGAGGCGCCGCGCGGCACCCTGTTCCACCATTACAAGATCAACGAGCAGGACCAGATCGTAATGGCGAACCTGATCGTGTCCACCACGAACAACAACGAGCCCATGAACCGGGCCGTCTCGCATGTGGCGAAGAGCGTGTTTACCGGCAAGGCGGAGATCACCGAGGGCATGATGAACAGCGTCGAGGTGGCGATCAGGGCGTACGACCCGTGCCTCTCCTGCGCGACGCACGCGCTCGGCCGGATGCCGCTCGAGGTGTCCCTGTACGACTCGAAGGGCGCCCTGGTCGACAGCAGGCGGAAGTAGGCGAAGCAATGGGCGGGGTCCTCGTATACGGATACGGAAACCCGGGCCGTCAGGACGACGGCCTGGGGCCTGCGCTCGTCGGAATGCTGGAGCGGGAGCGGATACCGGGCGTGGTGACGGACTGCAACTACCAGCTCCAGATCGAGGACGCGGTTGCCGTATCGGAGAGCGATGCGGTCATCTTCGTCGACGCGTTAAGCGTCGGCGGGGAGCCCTTCACTTTTGGCGAGCTGGAGCCGTCGAACGACATCACGTTCACGACTCACACCATGTCGCCGGCCTCGGTGCTGGCGCTGTCGCACGAGTTGTACGGCAGGCCCCCGCGCGCGTATCTCCTGGCGATCAGGGGATACGAATGGGAGCTTGTCGAGGGCCTGTCGCAGGCCGCCGCCGGCAACCTGGAGGCGGCGTTCCGCTTTATCGGGCCGAGGATCGGCGAGATCCTGGCCGGGATCGGGCGCGATGCGGTGACGGAGGGGAGTGCGATCCGTCATTAATGCCAGTTGCCTCCCGGTGACGGGGGAAACTGCACCGCATAATGATGTTATTTTACAATGAATAAATCTCAGGAAAGGAGTTATCCGATGGCAGACAAGAAGAAAATACTGGTAATCGATGACGATGTGGATATTACCGATTCACTTAAAGCGATTCTAACGGGGAACGGCTTCGATGCCTTCACCGCGAGCGACGGTAAAGATGGCCTGGAGGCCGTCGATAAAGTAAAACCCGACCTGGTCCTCTGCGATATGATGATGGAGCAGGTAGACGCCGGATCCAGGGTCGCCCATGAGATCAGGAAGAAAGACAAGAAGCTGCCCATTTACCTGCTGAGCAGCATCGGCACGGCTACCGCCCAGAACGTCGAGCTTGACAGGCTGGGTTTTAGCGGCGTATTTCAGAAGCCGGTCTCGCCCGACCATTTGATCAAGACCATAAAAAAAGCGCTCCACATGTAATTTCCGTACGATCCATACCATAGATAAGAGAACAAGGAAACCGGCCCAGTGCCGGTTTCCTTGTCCCCATCTGTCCAAAATTATAAATATATACACTTTTTTCGGGCAATCACTGGAAATCCTGTAAAGATTCAACCCCGGCTGTTGTGATTACGTGTTTCGCCATACGGCCATCATGTAGTACAAGAAATAATTCTTGACATGGATGTCAATCCGGTATTGAATACAATCCGGGATCGGGTTTTGCATGTGGAGCCCGGAGTGATATCGCAATTTTACCCGTTCTGGCTGGAAACGGCGCTTCAGTCATATCATGTGTGCGAAGCCCATGTACAGGCAGTGGGGCATAATGGCTCTGGGGGATCCATGGAACAAAACATACTGCTATTAAACTCATTCTCTATCGGCTCCCTCATAGCAACTGTCTTTTTCATCGTTACCGGGTCTTTCCTGTTCTCCGCAAAGCAGAGATCGAGGGCCAGCTTCCATCTTGGAATGGCCTTCTTCTACCTGGCAATTTTCAATGTCGGATACCTGGTCAGCTCGACCATCTATCACCCCCTTGCCGCTTTTCACCGGTGGCTGACTGTTATGACGATCCTTCTCGCCGAAGTCCACGGGAACGCCGTCGCGCTCTCTTTCCCGGACGTGAGCCACCCCCGCGTGCTGAAGTGGTGGCTCCGGATCGGTTACAGCGTAAGCATCATCTTCATCATCGCTTTTTGCGTCTCCACGTTTAACGCGGAAAGGTTGTTCTATTTCCGGGGACACTACTGGGACTTCAACGCGGACGAGATCAGCAAGGTGATCAGCCTGTTAATTATGGCCTTTATCGCCCTCTATCCCGTCATCGCTCTCTGGAAACTCATCATCACCAAAGGCAAAGACCGGTGGGTGGTGGCGCTTCTCTCCGGAATGTACCTGGTGGGGACTATCGTGCCGGCCGTGCTGAATATCATGAGCCGGGACGGACTGGTGGGCCGCGAGGTGTTCAACAACAGCTGGGTCATCATCAACCTGACGGGTTTTTTCCTTCTCACGATAACCTATTTGAACAACGCGAAGGACCGGTATTCTTTCATCGGGAAGATCATCGGCATCGCGCTGGTGACCTTCCTGATCATGCTTCAATTTTCCAGTTACCTCTCCCTTCGGGAGCGGGACGAGGCGTTTGACGAAATATACCGGAAAGAAGCGGCCATGGTGTTCAAGGGAGACGCCATGACGGAATCGTCGCGCTACTATTTCACCTATTCGGTCGGCAGGGACGAAATGGTGAAAAGCGAGGGGATCGACCCGGCCGAGCTGCCGTCAATCAGGTACGAGATGGCCAACGCGTATTATTACGAGAGGCTAGGAAGCCTCCTGAAAAATGACGCACGAGAGGAGATGAAGAAGGTCCTCGGGAGGAGCCATGAGTATTTCGGCGGCTACCGCGAGGCGCTCATCTCGCTGATGGAGACCATACCCGACGGTGCGCCCGATGCCGGGGAACAGCTTGATGCCGCCATCGCTGCGCTGAACAAGACGGCCTTTTATCATACGAGTAAATTGAGGCAGGTGCCGGAAGAAGGGTTCCGGGCCTCGATTGAAGCCTATCTCTCAAAGGAGAACAAGGGGTTCGAGACGTTTGCCGCGGTAATAAAACGCCACATGGAGATGACGACGGCCGAGGACCGCCTTTTAAAAAATGAGGTGCTGCTCTTCCTGACGCAGCTGCAAAAACCCGGGACGCGCTCGTTCCGCGCCGCGGCAAGTGGTGCGCACTACGTGTCGTTTATCGCGGTCGATGGCAAGGCCGGCATCGTTCGCGAGGCGGGGTTCCCCTATGTCGAATACCGGAAGTTCATGCACGGCTCCGTGCTCAAGCTCATCATATTGCTGGGCGTGTTCCTGGTAGTGGTCCGCTACGGGTTCCAGCTGTTTTTCCGCGGGGTGCTGATCACGCCGCTGAGGAGCCTTTCCCGCGGGGTGCGCGCCGTTAACGAAGGCGACCTGAACACGTCGGTCCCGGTCAGGATGGAGGACGAGATCGGCTATGTCACCGGCTCGTTCAACAGCATGGTGGCGACCATCCGGGGGATGGTGGAGAGCATCACCACCAACAGCGCGGAGATCAAGATCGTGAGCGGCGACCTGAACGGCGCCTCGCTGCACCTCGCCGATATCGCCCGGGAGCTGACCTCGATCGTCGAGGAAGCGGCAGCAGCCTACGAGGAGATGTCCTCCTCCTTCGAGACCAGCCTGGATTCAATCAAGATACAGCAGGATAACACGGAGAGCGTACGGCTTGAGATTACCAATATCAGCGCGAGCAGCGGGCAGCTCTCCCAGCGCGTGTCCCGTATCACCGACAGCATCAACGACGCGATCAAGCAGGTCGATATCGGCTCCGACACCATCGATAAGTCGATACGCTCCATCAGCGGCCTGGCCGATTTCATGAAAACGATAGAGGAAACCATCAATTCCATCAACGAGGTGGCCGACAAGATCAACCTCCTGGCGCTGAACGCGGCCATCGAGGCGGCGCGGGCCGGGGAGCAGGGCAGGGGCTTCGCCGTGGTCGCGGACGAGGTGAACAAGCTCGCCGACCAGACGACGAACCTCGTCAAGGGGATCCAGTCCTCCATCGTGCAGCAGACGGCCCGGGTCTTCGGCGAGCTCGAGTATATAAGCGGGACCTCGGCGATATTTGCGAACGTTCGTTCGAAGATACTCGAGACGGGCGAGGTGCTGAAGGACGCGATCAAATTCACCTCGAGCCTTACCACCATGAACGACAACGTTCAGCCCAAGATCAACGAGCTGACGGACATATCGAACAACATATACCGGTTTTCACATGAGCAGGTGAGCGTGATCGGCGAGCTGACCAACATGATCAATACCATCACCGAGATTTCCCAGAACACGCTTCAGAACGCAGACGTGGTGAGGAGCTTCGCGAAGATCATCGAGCAGGTTTCTAACGAGCTCGCGGCCAACATCTCGTCAATTCGCGCAATAAAGCCTTGACGGACCGATGGAACATCAGTTCTCGCTCGTGACCCATGTCGTCTATTTCGGCGCAGGACTCACGCTCATGATGGCGGTCGAGCAGCTGGCCAGCCGGGACCGAAACAGGATCAACTATATCTCGGCCGCAATGCTTTTTTGCAACGCCATCATCACGTTCGGTGCGGGTTTTTTCGCGAACAGCGTCCAGATCGCGTATCCCATGACAACGCTCTTGTTCGTCACCTCGGTTTACCTGACCGGGCCGCTTAACCTGTTTTACTACACGGCCCTCATGGACCCGCAGAAGCTGATCCCGGCGAAGCTTGCGTGGCACCTGGTCCCGCCACTTGCCGCCTTCATCGGGGAAATAGTCTTCCACTTGAAGTCCGACGGGCAAAAGGCGGTGCTGCTCGCCGGGCTTTTCTCGTCCGGGTCGATGCATCCGATCAAGCCTGGCGTAATCGCCGGCGCCGTGCTGGCAATCGCCTATCTCGCGTACCTGACGCGCGAAACGATTACGGTATGGAACAGCGAAAAGATTCGGACCGAGACAAGGATCGTCGTCGGCCTGAGCGTGGCCGCCATTGCCACGGTACTCCTGTTCCTCGCCGGCTTTATAGCGGATGTGAAACACCTCTATCTCGCGGCGGGAATCACGCTGACCGCGATCCACTCGTTCATTTTCATCGCGCACAGCCGGCACCCGGAATTTTTCCAGTTATTGAAAAGGGAAATCCGGGAAAAGAAATATCGTACCAGCATGCTCAAAGGCATGGACACTGACGCGCTCCACGCACAGCTCATGGCGCTCATGACCGATGAATGCCTCTACCGGGACTACGATCTTTCCCTCACTGTGCTGGCGGAGCGGCTTGACCTGACACAGCACCAGCTCTCGCAGTTCCTGAATGAAAAGCTCGGCATGAATTTTTCGAATTTCATAAATTCTTTCCGCGTCGCCGAGGCGCAAAAGCTTATCAGCGAAGATCCGTCACGAAGCGTGATTTCAATTTGTTTTTACGTCGGCTTCAACTCGAAGTCGGCCTTCAACAACGCGTTCAGGAAGTTTACCGGCACAAATCCGAAAGAGATTCGCCGTAATTCAGGCAGCCGACAAATGAACAGGAATGAGCGATAGTATTCTACTTTTAAGAAAAAGAACATCTCTTGTTTTTTTAACTATGAAAATTAGATTTAATGTTTCCAGTGAAAAAATAATTTATTATTTGACAGAATAATAATACTGACTGTTCAGTATAAGAAAAGAGATTTCTATGGCACACAAGAAAACATTGGGCCTCAGAAAAAATCTGAAGGAGCAGGAGCGGCGGGAAGCAATTATCAATTCCGCCATAAAGGTCTTTGCGCGAAAGGGCTATGACAGCGCAACCATGGACGACCTGGTTTCCGAGGCGGGTTGCAGCAAGGCGCTTGTGTACCTGTACTGGAAAAATAAAGCGGAGCTTTTTTCATCTATTCTGGATATAATCGGGGAAAAATATTCAGACCTGTTTCATGCTATTCTGGATTCAGCGGATCCGTTTCCTGATAAACTAACCTCATTCTTCAGTCAATTCCTGGAGTTATTTAAAGGGACCATGGATCAGATCAAGGTCACGCTGCATGGGTCTCTCCATATTGGTAAAGGCCTGGAGGAGGACTTTCGGGCCAGGCAGGAAATATTTTATAAGGAATATATCAATTCATTATCCCTGCTTTTAAAGCAGGGTATTGACCAGGGATATGTGGAACCTGACACGGATGTGGAGGTCCTCTCCTTCATGGCCGTAACTTCTGTCGTCGGCTATATCTACATGTCGATTCTCGAACAGCCGATGTCTCCGGACCGGGCGTTCCTTGGCATACTGAATAATTATATCCTGCCGGTGATAATCAAAAAGGACCGGAGGTTGCCATGAATGGGAAGGAGATAGTTATCGCCACGCTGCAGCACAGGGAGACCCCGTCCCTGCCCTGGGTGCCTTTCGCCGGTGTCCATGCCGGTAAACTGCTCGGCTATTCGGCTGCCGAGGTCCTGAAAGACCGGGAAAAACTGCTGGAATCCCTTGTACGCGTCAACCGGCTCTACCGGCCCGACGGCCAGCCCGTCGTCTTCGACCTCCAGCTCGAGGCCGAGATACTCGGCTGCGCGCTGAAATGGGCGGACCGCAACCCCCCGAGCGTAACGAGCCATCCGCTTGCGAACGCGGCGGAGATCCCGGACCGGATACCGCGGCGTGATGAGGGGAGGCTCCCGATCGTCATGGAAACGGCGGCCGCGCTGAAAAAGCAGGCCGGCGATACCACGGCCCTGTACGGGTTGCTGTGCGGGCCCCTTACCCTGGCGTCCCACCTGCGCGGCGTGAACCTGTTCATGGATTTGATCAAGCG
The DNA here is from genome assembly GCA_041749375.1 of Spirochaetota bacterium. Classification (GTDB taxonomy): domain Bacteria; phylum Spirochaetota; class UBA4802; order UBA4802; family UBA5550; genus RBG-16-49-21. Next base: position 31,177 of record JBGTBN010000076.1, on the reverse strand, counting down.
GCCCGAGTACGTAGCGGGCCTCCTCGAATACACGACTGCCGTGGCGAGGCAGATGGCGGTTCTCTACATGGAAGAGGGGATGGACGTGGTAGCGGCGGTGGACCCGCTCGTGTCGCAGATTTCCCCGGCCCACTTCCGTAAGTACCTGGCCGGGCCCTACCGGGGCCTCTTCGAGTTTCTCCGCGGGAAGGGGGTCCTTTCTTCCTTCTTCGTGTGCGGCGACGCAACGAAGAACATCGAGCCCATGTGCGAGACAGTGCCTGACTCAATCTCCGTGGACGAAAACATATCCCTACCGAAGGCCAAGGAGATAACCGACCGCTTCAACATCGTGATCGGCGGGAACATTCCCCTCACCAGCGTAATGCTCCTGGGGACGCAGGAGGACACCATGAAGGCGGTGGTCGAGTTGATCGACAGCGTTGACCACTGGAATTTCATCGTGGCGCCCGGCTGCGACATGACCTACGACATTCCGGTCGAGAACGTCATCGCGGCGGAACAGGCCGTGCACAATACCGCGAAGGTGCGGGAGATAATCGCCGGCTATCGGTCGGCGGTTGCGGACATACAAGTCGAACTGCCCGACTACGGCGCCCTGGATCGACCGCTCGTGGAGGTATTCACGCTCGATTCAGAGTCGTGCGCCGCGTGCCAGTACATGATGGCCAGCGCGAATGACGCGAAGCGCCACTTCGGGGATCGGATCGAAGTGATCGAATACAAGTATACTACAGCTGATAACATCGCCCGGGTGCGCACCATGGGCGTGAAGAACCTGCCCAGCATGTACGTCAACGGCGAGCTGCAATTCTCGTCGATCATTCCCGGCAGGGACGAGCTGTTCAATGTCATATCGAAATACATGTAGCAGGGAGTGAGGCGTGTCACCGATCCCGCTCTATCTCATCACCGGCTTCCTCGGGTCCGGTAAAACGACCCTCCTGAACAACCTGCTCGAAGGGCTGGGCGGGCGCCGGGCCGGTGTCATCGTGAACGAGTTCGGCCCGGTGAATATTGACGCGCTCAGGCTCGCGGCGTCGGGAGCGCGGCCGGGCGAAATCGTGGAGCTCAACAACGGACAGATCTTCTGCTCGTGCCTTGCGGGCTCTTTCGTCGAAAGCGTGCTCGCGCTCGCCGGCATGCAGATTGACCTGATCCTGGTCGAGTGCTCCGGCCTGTCCAGGCCCGCGCCCCTGGACGCAATGATGTGTGATATCGAGAAGAGGACGGGGGGGCGCGTAGCATACCGGGGCATGGTCTGCGTCGCGGACGCGGAATCGTATCCTGCGCTGTCACAGGCAGCGGCAGCCGTGACCGAACAGGTCATCAGGAGCGGTGTCATCCTCGTCAACAAGATAGACCGCGTGCCGCCCGATGAGGGCAAGCAGGTGATGCGGGACCTGGCGGCACTGAACCCGCGCGCACGCATCATCCCGACGTCGTACTGCAAAACCGACAGAGACCTTCTTGCCCTCGCCTCAACCGGGGCCGACGAGCGGCCGGGTGATCAGCCCGCAGCATGCGCGTCCGCCGGCTCGTCCGCACGGCCGCAATCGGTCTTCCTTCCGGCAGACGGGACGCTGGATGAGGAGTCGGTGCGGGCGTTTCTCGGCACCATAACCGGCATGACATACCGTGTCAAGGGGCTCCTCCACACGCGCGCGGGGGACCGGTCGATAGATTGCGTCGGTGACACGGTCGCGATCGACCCCTGGCGGGACGGGATCGTCGAGCCGGGACTCGTGGTGGTCCTGCGCCACGGCGCATCTCCAGGCGAAATTCCGGGCGCATGGGAAAAGCTGATCAATGGCGACGGACGGAGGCAGGTACAGCAATGAAGCAGATCATACTCGATTCAATACCCTTCACTGCGGATCCCGCGGCGCTCGGGGAGCTGCTCCGCGTGAGGAAGGGCGGGCCGGATGAAGCGCTGTTCACGGAGCTGGTTGAGCGTGCCCGCCCGATAGCGCGGCCCCGCGCCGTGTACCGGGAATCGTTCGTCAATGAACGGGACGAGACGGGAGCGACCATTGATGCGGTGCGCTTCAGGAGCAGGCTCCTGGGCGGCAACCTGAAAGATGTCACGCGCGTATTCCCCTACTGCGCAACATGCGGAACGGAGATCGAGGAATGGACTGCCGGCCTGCAGGGGATGAAACTGCGTTACTGGGCCGATTCGATCATGATGGCCGCTCTGGGCAACGCGCTCGCGGCCATGGCGGCGGACGTGGATCGCCGCTTCAGGCCCGGCACGATCTCCTTCATGAACCCCGGGTCGCTCGAGGACTGGCCCCTGCCGGAACAGGCGGGATTGTTCAGCCTGTTTGACGGGGCACGTATCGGAGTAACGCTGGCAGAGAGCTTTCTCATGCGGCCGCTGAAATCCGTCTCGGGCATCATGTTCCCCACAGAGAAGGAGTTTCACAGCTGCCGGTACTGCACACGGGAGAAATGCCCGGGTCGGCGCGTCCCCTATGATCCGGAGGCCGCGGCACGGGACCTTCTTGATTGAGAATGACGTCGGGATCCGGCGCCTGAAAGCAAGACATTGAACGAGGAGGACGTCATGGAACCAATGAGCCCGGTTGAACGCGTGATCAGGACGATGGAGGGAAAGCCCGTTGACCGGGTGCCCGTTTTCTGCGCCATGATGGAGAGCAGCACCGCCGGTGAAATCATCGGCAAACCGCTCCTGTCCAACGAGGCGGTGATGAACATGCCCGTGTCCCGGTTCATACTTGACCGATGGGGGCCCATGGTGACGCCCGTGCTCTTCCGGCCCAACCTGTCCCGGACGATGCACCGCCGGAACCGGGGCCAGGTGGCAATGGGATTCGACGCCATCTGGATGCATTATGACGACACCTGGGTCGTTCTCGACCACGAGACCGTGGCCTTCCCGACAGGATCGATCTACAAGCTGGTCCCGGACGGCTTCGGCGACCTGACTTACATGTACAAGAAGCCAGGCATAACCTCGCCCGAGGAGTTCGACGCCTGGCCGTTCTGGCCGGACAGCGACGCCGTCGCCCACCGGGCGTACCGTTATTACAAAAAAAGCATGAAGCTATTCGGCGAGCGTACCTGCGTGTTCGGCAGTGGCTTTGCTGGCGGCCTGCAGGAGGCGATGAACTGGACCTTCGGTATAGACCGGGTCCCCCTCTGGATAAAGAAGCATCCCGAATACGTCATGCGCTATCTCGACATGATGGAATCTCTCTGGATGAAAATGCACACTGCCATGCTGGAGGCGGGCGTGCCCGTGATACTCCAGACCGACGACTTCGCGTTCAAGACCGGGCCGTTCCTGAGCCCGAAGATGATCGAGGAGATTTTCGGCACCCGCTACCGGAAGCTCATCAAGCACGTCCATGACCGGGGCGCGAAGTACGTGCTCCACTCGTGCGGCGACAACACAAAGCTTTTTGACCTGTTCATCGACTGGGGCGTTGACGGGCTCCACGCGTACGAGCCGACCTCGAACGTTGACATTTATAACGAAAAGAAGCTTCACGGAGACCGGGTTACGATCATCGGCGGCATGGGCATCGATTACCATCTCACCGGCCGGTCGAAGGATGAAGAGGTGGTTGAGAAAACGAAAGAGCTGATCAGGATCTGCGGACCCGGGGGCAGGTTTCTCCTTGCCCCGGCCCACAGCGAGGACGGCATGCCCTCGCACAAGCTCAGGGTGATGCTGGACGCGGCGCGTGAGTACGGAGCATATCCGATCAACGTGAATTGAAGACGGGGCCGGCATGCAGGTCCGGTGCGACATTTTATAGAGGAGGTTGTATATGAGCGAATCATTACAGGATGTAATAACGGCCGTTGACCGGATGAACGACGACGGGATCATCGACCTGGTGCAGCGTTGCCTTGACGAGGGGATGAAGCCCATCGATATAATCGAGAAGGGCCTGAGCAGGGGAATGGACATGGTGGGGCAGAAGTTCGAGGCGGGCGAGTATTACCTGGCGGACCTGATCATGGCCGGCGAGACGGTCATGAGGGCCACCGAGATGCTCAAGACGAAAATGGACCCCGGCCAGACCGGGAAGAAGGGCAAGGTCGTCCTTGCGACCATCCAGGGCGACATCCACGACATCGGCAAGAAGATCGTGGGCATGATCCTCGAGTCTTCTGGATACGAGATCATCGATCTTGGCGTGGACGTCCCCCCGGCCGATATCGTCGAGGCGTTGAAAAAGAACGGCGCGAAGCTCGTTGGCCTTTCAGTGCTGCTCACCACCATGGTGGAGGGAATTCGCGAGGTGACGGAGCGGCTGAAGTCCGCCGGTATTCGCGACACGGTGCGGATTGCAATCGGCGGCGCCTGCTGCACGCAGCAGCTGGCGGACGAAATGGGGGCCGACGCTTATGGCGAGTCGGCCATTGCGGCGTCCGGCATCTACGATACGTTTCGGGCCGAGCTGGGCATGGCATGACCCGCGCGTCTCACGCGAGTATCGGGCCTGCGCCTTTCCCGGACGCGCCGCGCATGCGGACGGGGGAGTCTGCGTACCGCGACCTCGAAATCGACGCCGTCTATCATGCGCTTTACCGCTGCGTGCCCGGTGACGGGTTCTGGTGCCGCGATTATATCCGGACCGAGCTGGAGCGGCCGTTCGCCGAACGCGCCGCCATTGACCTCAGGCAGGATGCGGTTCAGGAGCTCCTGGATGACGAGGGCCTTTTTCGGGCCGCGGTGGAGGCGAAGGCCTCATGCGAAGCCTTCAAGTACCGCCGCGCGTATAACGGGGGAATGGAAAGCGGCCGCGGGGCATGGCGGGACTCGCTCCAGCGGCTCGAGAACGCGGCGCTGCTGACCGATCTTACGGCGTCCCTTGTCCGCATGGGTTTGCCCTCTTCATTGCGCCTGTCGGAGGCCGCCCTCTTCGGCAGGAGGCTGGCAGAAGATACGGGCCTTTCGGAGGTCCGCCGTTTCGTGGAAGAGATCTACCGTCCGCTGAATCTCGGCGATGCCGTGTACGCGGTGCGGAAATACTTCGAGCAGCCGGACGTGCGGTCCGGCGCCGGCCGCGGGAGGATGGAAGAGGCCGCCCGGGTTGTCGCGGCCGGTGCGGAAGCGGTAATTGAAGGCGATCATTTCGGCATACGGAGTGCGAGCGAGGCCCTGCGGCTGATAAAGACCGTGCGCGGCCGCTTCGGCCGCGGTCGGACCGCTGAAGAGACTGCCGGATCAGTGGTGGACGCGCTGAACCTGTGTCTTGACAAATTCCTTCCGGCTGTGCAGACCGGCAACCTGGATGGAGAAATGGCCCTGTACCTGGGCGCAGCCGGGCTTTGCCGGCGCTGGAACAGGGCGGGCATCCCCGCCGTGAAGCCGCAGGTCATGGCAAAGGAAGAGCGGCGTTGCGATATCCGTGCAGGACGCAACATAACCCTCCTCGAAGGAAGCGATGGAGTCGCCGTTCCCAGTGATATTTCATGGGACCGCAGCGAGAACGTCTTCGTGGTCACCGGCCCCAACAACGGCGGGAAGACGACATATATCAGGATGACCGGCCAGCTCGTGTGGATGGCGCAGGCCGGCCTGCTCCTCCCCGCGGATACGGCCGTTCTTTCCCCGGTTGACGGCATCTTTACCTCGTTCGCCGGTGGGGACGAGCCGTCCCGCGGCGAGGGGCACTATGCCGCGGAGCTCTCGCGCATGGCGCGCTTTCTCCTGCACGAGGGAGGGCCGGTGACGCCGTATTCCCTCGTGCTCATGGACGAGTTCGCCACGGGCACGGACCACGAGGAGGCGGCGCGTATAACCGGGGTGGTTCTTTCCCATCTTTCAGAGCGTGGGGCGGCGACGTTTTTTTCCACGCACCGCCCGGAGGCGGCCGATCTGGTTGAAAAGGGCGGGCTGCCCGGCGGCGTGAACCTGGCGCCGGAAGTCCTGTTCGAAAACGGTGCGCCCCTGTTCACCTACCGCATGCGGCGCAACGCGCGCGAGAAATCGTACGGTCACCTCCAGGCCGAGCGGATCGGCATAACGGAGGAGCGGCTCAGGGCGGCTTTGGACGAAGGGATTGCGAAGTGGCTGTTCAGGGTGGAGGACACCCGCCTGGCAAGGGGAGGATCGGGCGCAGATACCCGAAAGAAGGACAAATGAAACAGTGCACGGTAATCATTAATCATGAAGAAAAAAAAGCCTCCTTCCCGCAGGGGACCCTCCTGCTGGACGCGCTAGCGGACATGGGGGCGCTGCTCCCGTCGCCGTGCGGCGGCCGCGGCGTATGCGGAAAATGCGCCGTGCGGGCAGAGGGAGGCCTCACGCCGCCGACCGATGCAGAGACACTGGCCCTTCCACGGCCCGGCGGCAGGAGGCTGGCCTGCCAGTGTGCGCTTACCGGCGACACGGCCGTATGGATCGAGCGAAAGGCGGCCGGCGCCCTGCGCTATCCGCCGGTTGATCCTGCCGCGCGCGCGGGCATCGCGGTCGACATCGGCACGACGAGCGTGCAGGTATCGCTGGTGCCGCTGGAGGGCGGCGATCCGATACTGCTCGACAGCTTCGTCAATCCCCAATCCCGGTACGGGCACGACGTCATTTCACGAATCGCCGCCGCCCGTAACAGCGTCGTTGCGGCTGACATGACCAGGCGCATCCGCGGGACGATCGGCGCTTCGATCGTCCGCGCGATTGAGGCGCTTTCCCCGCGTCCGGACCGTATCGAGAGGATAGTTATCGCCGGCAATACCACCATGCTCTATCTTTTCTTTGGGCTGGATGTACGGCCCCTCGGCAGGCACCCTTACCGGGCGGAGCTGAGAGACCTGGAGGAGGCCGCTCCCACGGACCTGGGGCTCGGCTACCTCGGCAGAGCCGGGGTCAGAGCCCTGCCGATTCTGTCCGCTTTCGTCGGAGGCGACGCCGTGGGCGGGTTCGCCGACTACCACGTGCGCGGCTTCGGGGAAAACGTCTTCTTCATAGACCTGGGCACCAACGGCGAGATCATCACTGCAAACGGCCGCGGTGAGATTTTCGCTGCGTCCTGCGCGATGGGCCCCGCGCTCGAAGGCATGAACATCTCGTGCGGCATGACCGCGGGGGAGGGCGCCATTACCAGGGTCCGCGCCGACGGTGACCGGCTCACCTGCGAGATGATCGGCGAGGGCGAGCCTGCCGGCATCAGCGGCACGGCCCTTGTCGATAGTGCGGCACTGTTGCTCGACCGTGGAGGGATGTCCCGCCAGGGCCTCCTGGCCGGGGCGTCCGCACCGCTGCCCGCGCCGGCGATAATCACGGATGGCCCCGGCGGCAGGTCCGTCCGCCTGTGGAACGGCATAATACTTCGCCAGGCAGACCTTCGCAACCTGCAGCTTGCGAAGGGAGCAAGCCTCGCCGCCTCGCGGCTCCTCCTGGATGCGGCCGGATGCGGGCCCGGCGATATCAGGCATGTCGTCATAGCCGGGGCGCTGGGCCGGAACCTGGACCCGGGCAATTTCAAAAAGATCGGCTTCATACCCGATTTCCCCTCCGCGCAAATCCATGTTGCCGGCAACGCGAGCCTCGGCGCTGCTGAGCGCGCATGCCGCGAGGAGGGCTTTCTGGGACACGCCCGGGAGATCCGTGACCGCATGCGGGAGGTGCCCCTGGCCGCGCGCGAAGATTTCCGCCGCGAATTCATCTCCTCCCTCGACTTTCCCGAACCAGGGAATTAATGAATTGATTTATAAAAGCGGTCGACAGGCCGCCCGGGAAGGGTATACAATGAGCAGAATGGCATTGGGCCATGCGACCGGCATGAGGGGGTGAGCCATGCGCTATTTCATGGGTAAAAACATTTATATAACCGGGGGATCGAGCGGCATCGGCCTCGAGATCGCGCGCCGGCTCTTTATGGCAGGCGCGAACGTTTTGCTTTTTGCGCGAACCGCATCGAAGCTCGAGGAGGCGCGACGCGACGTCGAGACGCGCAGGCCTGACGGCGGGCGGAGGATAGCGGCCATGCAGCTGGATGTGAGTGACGACCCGGCGGTGCGCCGCGTCATGGACAGGGCGGTGCGGGAGTTCGGTCCGCCCGATATCCTGATAACCAGCGCCGGCGTTGGAAGCGCCGATTACTTCGAGAACATCACCTACGAAGCCTTCGATTCAGTTATACAGATCAACCTCTACGGCACCAGGAACGTGATAGCCGCCCTGCTCGAACCCCTGAAGGACCGCAGGGGTCATGTCGCGATCATATCGTCAGTCGCGGGATACCTGGGCATGTTCGGGTACACGGCCTACGGCACGTCGAAGTTCGCGCTCGTGGGTTTCGCGGAATGCATCAGGGGCGAGCTGAAGCGGCAGGGCGTCCGGCTCACCCTTGCCTGCCCGCCGGAAACCGACACCCCCTTTCTCGCCGAGGAGAGCAAGACCATACCGCCGCAGTCGCGCGAGCTGAAAGACCTTGCCGGTCGCCTCTCGCCGGAGGTCGTGGCGAATGCCATCATCAGGGGCATCAGGAAGAACAGCTACCTGGTGATACCGGGGTTCATGGCGAAGGCGCTGTACCTGACACAGTGCTACTCCCCGGGCTGGTTGTCGCGCTTGATCGCGGATTTGACCGTCGCCCGGGTGGATCGGAAGCTGCGGAAGGAGGGCCAAGTTGGCGAATGAAAACAGGTCGGTGCTGGTCACCGGGGCCGGCGGATTTATCGGAAGATTTCTCTGCCGGAGGCTCAGGGACGAGGGGTTCGAGGTGACCGCCCTCGCCATGCCGGGCGAGGACACGGGAGCGCTCGAGGAAATGGGCGCCCGGATTGTCCGCGGCGACCTGACAAAGCCGGAGTCCATCCGCGGTATCTGCGACGGATGCGGCACGGTGTACCACCTGGCCGCGCGGGTGACCTACTGGGGGACGCGAAAAGAGTTTTATGACGCGATCTTCGAGTCCACGAAAAACATCCTGGATGAGGCGGCAGGCGGAGCGCGCCGGTTCGTGTATATAAGCTCGGTCGTGGCCATCGGCCTGGGCCCGAAGCACCGGAAGGGGCATCGGGAAGCCGACCCTGCGGAGAAAACGGGCATATTCTACGGCGACGCAAAGCTGGACGCCGAGCGCCTCGTGTGGGAGCGCCACCGGGCAGGCGCGATAGCGGGAACGGTCATACGGCCCACCAATGTCATCGGTCCGGGGAGCGTGTGGGTGCGCGATGCGGTCGAGAATCTTGGGAAACCGTTTCTTCCTCTTATAGACGGAGGTCGCTGGAGCGCGAGCCTTGTCTATGTCGAGAACCTGGTGGACGCGATATTTCTCGCGGGGACCGGGAGCCGTGCGGCGGGGGAGACCTACCACGTGCGTGACGATTATAACGTGTCCTGGCGGCAGTATTTCATCGACATCGCCGGGCTCATCGGGAAAACGATATCTCAAACCACGTTCGCGCGGGTCCCCTTTGTCCTTGCCTGGGCCGGCTCGGGACTGGTCGGCGCCGTGTGCGCCCGGTTGCGAATGAAGACCGCGTTCACCCGGCACAATGTCGGTATGATGGGGCGGGACAATGACATCGACAACTCGAAGGTAAAGCGCGAGCTCGGGTGGGCAACGCGCGTTCCTTACGACGAGGCGCTGCGGCGGATCGGGACATGGTTGAGAGAGGCGGGGCTGGTGGGGTGATGGCGCTGCGCGGACCTGATCTCAAACACACGCGCACAATTCTTGACAGGCCGGCTGGCCTGTCGCATGATTGGCGGTATCCTGCGGCCGGCCAGCATCGGGGCCCGGTAGAAACGAGGTGCTTTCATGAGTGTTTTCGAGATTATCATGCTGATCTGCTTCGGCGCTGCGTGGCCTTTTTCCATTTACCGTTCGTACCGGTCGAAATCCGTGAAGGGCAAGAGTCTGGTTTTTCTTGTCATCGTCATGGCGGGGTACCTGGCCGGCATACTGCACAAGGTTTTCTTCAATTACGACGGGGTCGTCTATCTCTACGTTGTCAACTTCACCCTTGTCGCAGTGGATACGGTATTGTATATCCGCAACCGTAACGGCTGATCACGCCGGGGCTATTGCTCCGCCAAAAGATCCGCTACTTCCCCGCACCCGTTTTCATTCGCGATATCCAGCGCCCTCCGTCCTTCATGGTTCACAATGCCGGCGTTTGCCCCCTTTCCGAGAAGCAGGCCGGCCGCCCCCGGACAGCATGAGTCTGCGGAGTACATGAGCGGGGTCCAGCCCTCCCGGTCCCGCGCGTTAACGTCAGCGCCGTGCTTGATGAGCAGCTTCAATAGTGTCGTGTCAGAGGATGCTGCCGCTTCGTGAAGAACCGTTCCGCCGTATTCATACGGCGCGCAGTTTACATTGTCGCACTTCGCGGCCGCCAGGTCGTCGACGTATTCCCGGTAGCCGCTTTCAGCCAGAGCTGCAAGCAGATCCCCGAACGGACCCTGATACCGGTTGTCCCCGGCATGATGTTCGCCCGATCTGTCGTTTCGCGAGGAGGAGGACTGTTGTGAAGTGCACGCGGAGGTGATGGCGAGCGCGAGACATGCCGCGACGCAAAGTCGGCATGGCGCGGCCTTAGCCCCTGATGCCAAGCTCATACAGGTTCCCGGCGATTTCGAAAGCGGAACGTTTCGTTGTGAGAATGGGGACGTTCGCTTCGCTTGCCTTTTCCAGCGTGTCCTCCTCCGGCTGGCGGCCGCCAACCAGGATGATGCCGGCAAGCGATTGGAGCTCGGCAACCGCCACGATGTTGGAATGCGTATGAAGCGTAATCCAGATGCTCCCTTCCCGGGCATGCGAGATGACATCGCTCAGAATGTCGCTTGAATAGGCTGCCACGACATCGGCATCAAGCGACTGGACAGAGCTTTTACTTTCGAGGCCGAGTTTCTCAACCAGCTCTTTTAGTTTCATTGTCGGCTCCTGCTATAAGTATCTCGATCCGAAGCGTCGTACCGACACCCAGGGTAGACGTGACGTCAAGCTTGTCAGCACACTTCTTGATGTTCGGCAGGCCCATGCCGGCACCGAAGCCGAGCTCGCGCACCCATGGCTCCGCAGTGGTATACCCCTCCTGCATGGCGAGATCTATGTCGGCAATACCCGGACCACTGTCCTGCGCAAGAATCGTTATTTTTTCATCGTTGATGTTGAAGCTCATGGTTCCGCCACCGCCGTAGATGACCTGGTTCATCTCGGCTTCGTAAGACGCGATCGAAGCGCGCCTGATAACATCCGGCAGCAGGCCGAGGCGTTTCAGGTTTTTCTTCATCGTGGTTGATGCGATCCCGGCCTTGTCGAAGTCGAGTCCGGCGATGGTGAAGCTGAGGGACAGGTCGATATGGTCGGCATTGATGTCTTCGAAGAAGTGGCTTGCACGGTACTGGCGGATCTCCTCTTCGCTGTAGTCGTGCTCCATCTTGTGAAGGGTCCCCAGGATGATGTCCCCTTTCGTAATTATGCCCGTCAGCTCCCCGCTTTCCCGGTCGAGCACGGGGAAACGGCCGTATCCCTGCTGGTCGAACCGCTTGATGGCGTGGATCAGCGGCTGGTCGGTATACAGGCACTGGGGGTCCTTCACCATCCAGTCCCGTATCGGGGCATCTCCTCCTCCTTTCGTGAGCCAGGCTATGATATCGGATATGCTGATTAAGCCGACCAGTTTTCCGTTATCAACGACCGGTACTCCGCTCAGGCGGTGCGTGCTCATGGTGTCATTGAGCATATTCATGGTGTCGCCGGGGCCGATGGTGATGACTTCCTTCTTCATCGCGTCTCCGACTTTTAATTCGTAGAGGATTTCAAGAGTCTTGTTGAACCGGATATCCATTACCTGGCCGCCTTTACCGCGCGTGAGTTTATTTAGTTTCTCGGTGATCCATGCACGCCGCCTGCAAAGAGGATTCCACTGGAGATGAACAGGCTGTGTGCGGTCGTCAGCATGACGACATCTTCATCAATTGCGAGGTCGATTAATTTTTTTCCAGGGACAATTCCACGGACGAATATAATGGCCTTGATCCCGAAAACCGACGCCGTCCGGATGACCTGCGCGTTACAGAGGCCGGTGAGCAGGATGTCCGGCGCGGCGTCTTCCGCAAGGACTTCGCTCATCAGGTCGCTTGCCCGGGCCGTCAGGATTTCTGCTTCGAGCAGGTCGTCCCGGGAGCAGTATACGGCCGCGTCAAGTAATGTAATCGCTTCGCGCAGTTTCATGTGCCGTTTCGGCGTGCCGGAGGCCCGCACTCGTATGGTATAATCAAAATCCTGGAAAAAACATCTGTCAAGGATAAAAACTGCTTTTCGGATAGTCCGTCAGCCCCGACCTGCCGGTCATAGGCTTTATTCTTCTTGAAAAAATTGCTATAGGTATGGTATCATACTGCAGATTCACCAATGGAGTGGCGGATGGAAAAAGCAGGTATGACCGCAGAAGACGCGGGCGTCATTGATTCGATTCGACGCACGATGACAGGCGGGGGGTCCCTGGAGGACCTCATGGCCGACCTTCTCGCCGGCGTTAAGCGGATTATTCACTGTGACCGCCTTGATGTCGGCCTGATGGATGAAAAGGGAAGGCGTATTGAGATCCGCCATGTGGCGGCCGATTACGAACCGCAGTTCGTCAGGAAGAATCATACCGACGATGTGCCCGAGGTCCTTTCTGAAAAGATTACCCGCCAGGGACATGTTACTATCGATGACCTGAAAGGGGGTGCGGATTCCGGGGAGGAGGGGCTGTTCGATCTCCTTGTCCGGGAGGGGGTACGGTCGGTCGTTGTGGTGCCCGTTATTGCCGGTGAAGCGGTCGGATTTATCGCGTGTTCATCGCGCTCCGCCGGGGCATTTGACGACCGCGCTGTATCCGTTCTCAAGGAGCTTGCGAAGATACTTCGCTACCAGGTTGAGAAAGAGTATCATCTTGACCAGATCGAGAAAAACTACAAGGCCTACATGGAGATGCTGGGCTTCGTGTCACACGAGCTGAAAAGCCCCGTATCCTCTATCGTGACTCTCGTGACAACCCTGGTGGAAGGGTATTACGGCAAAATGGACGAGAAGCAACGGGAGATACTGAAGCGAATCGTGAAAAAAGCCGAATACCTGGAGGCGCTGACGAGCCAGTACCTTAACCTGGCCAGGTTTGAAAGCAGCATGATGGAGTCGAGCCCCCGCCTGGTTGATTTCATGGAAGATATAGCCGAACCCGCCATCGAGCTGCTGATGCCGCAGATCGAGGAGCGCGGGATGAAGCTCGAGCGGGATTACCGCCAGGGAATTATTCCGGTCCGCTGCGATCCCGCGCTGGTGAAAATCGTTATGATCAACCTGTTGAGCAACGGGATCAAGTACGGGAACAAGGGCGGGGTTCTGCGGGTTTCCGTAACGAAGGGCTTTAAAAAATTCTCGTTTTCGGTATGGAACGAGGGGCCTGGTTTTTCCGAGGAGGAGAAGCACCGGCTCTTCAAGAAGTTCTCACGCCTCCAGGCCGCGGAGCTGATGGAGCGGAAGGGGAGCGGTATAGGCCTCTATGTTTCATGGAAGGTCGTGCTGATACATTGCGGCCATATCCGCGCGGAATCCGAGCAGGGCTCCTGGGCGCGGTTCACGGTTGAGCTGCCGTTGTACCTGGACCTCTGCATTATGGAATGACGGTACCGGATCTTATGCGTGCCTTCCCATTTCCTCTTTGTCGAGCTCTTCCAGGTACCTGTCCCATACCTGGTCGATTTCCCGCGCTTCATTCTCGTCTAGCTTCTCGATGATAAAGCCGGCATGGACGATCACCTTGTCCCCTTTCCTGATCTCGGGCATGAGGGAAATATCGACGACGGTCTCGACTCCGCGGGATTCGGCAACGGCCCGGCTTCCTTCGATTTTAGTTATGGTCATTGGGACTGCGAGACACATGGCGCATACCTCATTGTATAGGACTGGTTCAGATTGTAAATGTTACCGCATTAACTGTTTCGGTCAGCAGATCCTCGGCAGCTGCTCTTCGGTGAGCAGGGGGAGTATCCTCCTGCCGCCGACCGTTGTTTCAATATAGGCTTTGCCGGGAAATTCATGGTTTATCTCTCCGATGATTGCAGCATCGCGGCCTTCCGGAACCTGTTTAAGGACTGTAATGATGCCTTCTGCGTCGCTTTTACTGACGATAAATACGGCTTTGCCCTCGTTGGCAGCGTACAGAGGATCGATACCCAGGATTCCGCACACGCCCCTGACTTCCTCGCGAACCGGGAGGGCTGCCTCTATCAGCTTTGCGCTGATCCGTCTTCCCTTGACGATCTCGTTAAGGACCGACGCAACGCCGCCCCTGGTGGGGTCGCGCATGAATTTAACGCTTTCCGGGAACGCGTCGGTGACCGCCCGTATCATGCGGTTCAGCGGTGCACAGTCGGACAAGAGCCCGCGGGAGAACGAGAGACTGTTGCGCAGGGCCATGATCGTCATGCCGTGGTCGCCGATTGTTCCGCTCACGATGATCGCGTCGCCGGGTACTATTTCCCGTCGCTGCGCCCCCGCCTCGACCAGGCCGATGCCGGAGGTGTTAATGAAGATCCTGTCCGCCTTGCCGTTGGGCACGACCTTGGTATCGCCGGTCACGATGGCGACGCCGGCCCGGTCAGCCTCGGCCTTCATGGAATCGAGCACACGTTCCAGGTCCTCGAATTCGAGCCCCTCTTCAAGGACAAGGGCGCACGAGAGGTAGAGCGGTGTAGCGCCCATGACGGCCAGGTCGTTCACCGTGCCGTTCACGGCAAGCTTCCCGATGTCGCCGCCGGGGAAAAAGATCGGTGTGATGGTGAACGTATCGGTGGTGAAGGCGATCCTGGCGCCGCCGACCGAGAGGAGGGCCGAATCGTCAAGCTGTACGCTGTCAGTTCCGAAGCGGGCCCGGATGACCGAATCGATCATCTCGTTCATGAGCTTGCCGCCGCTGCCGTGTCCCGGCAGTATCTTCTTTCCCATCACTTGCTCCAGTATTTGTAATACGCCGCGCATGGCCCTTCAGTGGACACCATGCAGGGACCGATAGGGTCCTCCGGCGTACAGGCCTTTCCGTAGAGTGCGCACTCGGGCGGGGCGATGAGGCCGCGCAGCAGTTCGCCGCACCGGCATCCCTTCGGCTCCCGGGGCTCCGGCGGTGTGACCGGAAATTTTTTCGAGGCGTCGAAATCCGCGTATTCGTCCCTGATCGCGAGGCCGCTGGCCGGGATCAAGCCGATGCCGCGCCAGGTGGTATCGGACGGCACGAATACGCGTTCCATCATCTCCACAGCGGTCCGGTTCCCTTCCTCTTTCACCACGCGCGTGTACTGGTTTATTGTTTCATTTTTGCCCTTCACCACGAGGTCGGCGAGGGTGATCATGCCCATCATGAGGTCAGGCGCGTCGAAGCCGGAGACCACGCAGGGCCTGCCGTGCTTTTCCGAGATGAAGCGCCAGGCGCCGACACCGATAACGGCGCTCACGTGGCCCGGCAATATGAACCCGTCGATACGGGTCTCGCCCGCTGCGAGGAGCGCCTCCACAGCCGGCGGGGTGAGCTTGTTCCCCGGCAGGATCGAGAAGTTGCCGATGTTGCGATTCTTCGCCTCGACGAGCGTGGCCGCCTCGGCCGGCGCGGTTGTCTCGAACCCCACGCTGAGAAAGACCACCTCGCGGTTGGGGCTTTCCGCAGCCAGGTCAAGCGCGTTCATGGGCGAGTAGACTATCCGTATGTCCATGCCCGACGCCTTTTCCCTGGCGAGCGAACTGTAAGAGGAGGGGACCTTCACCATGTCGCCGAAAGTGGCGATGACGGGATTGTGGCGTTTACCTATCTCGATGGCCCTGTCCAGGAAGTCATTCGGAGTGACGCACACGGGGCAGCCGGGGCCGTCGATAAGCTCGAGCCCGGGCGGGAACAGGTCCTTCACGCCTGTGCGGAAGAACTCGGTCGTATGGGTCCCGCAGACCTCCATGACCCGCACGTCCCGTTCAAGGTGGAGGCCTTTCAGGCGCGCGGCAAGCTTCTGTATCAGTTCATGTTCCATCAGACTATCTCGATGCTGGTTATCGAAAATTCACGGCCCTCCAGGAGCTCTATGTCCGATGATTCGCATTTCACGCAGGTGAAGCCCCAGTCTTTTTTCTTGTACGTGTGCTCGTGGCCGCAGGCGTTGCATCGTATCTTGACCGGCACTGCTTCGATCTCGAGCGAGGCATGGTCCGCGATGGTGTCCTTGCTGAGCATGTCGAAGTAGCTCTGTGCCCATTCGGGGATGATATCCGACAGGTGCCCTATCCGGAGATTGATCCGGACCACTCTTTTGGCGTTGTTCCTGTTAGCATGGTCCAGAACAATGTCCAGTATGCTGCTCATGACTGAAAGTTCGTGCACGCCGTTCTCCCGTGACTCCCCTGCATATACACCATGGAGGGTTTGTATGTCCCCCGTGCGGTAGGTGGGGATTGTTATCATACCCGGGACGTACCGGTATATGTCAACAATTAATGGGGGGAGGCCGGCTATGACGATAACTCCCGCACCGGGAAACCCTTATAAAATAATTGATTAATTAACCACGGGAGATTATATTGAGGATAAATCATTAACCTGACGGGGTTGTCATGAAACATAAAGAAGAGAAGTCTGTTGAGCTTATTGTGGCCATTCCATCCTACATGGAGGCGGACACCATCGGTTTTGTGACACACCAGGTTGACATCGGCATAAAAAGGTATTTCGGTGATATGGGTGCAGTTATCGTTAATGTTGACAACAACAGTGAAGACGATACACGGGGGGCATTTCTCTCAACCGCGACAGAAACACCAAAAAAGTACATATCCACACCGAAGGGAGTACGTGGCAAAGGTAACAACCTGATGAACCTGTTCCGGTTCACCCGGTCAAATGCGTCAATGCTCAAGGCGGTGGTGGTTGTGGACGCCGATCTCCGTTCCATTACCCCCGAATGGATCAAGTATATGGCCGAGCCGATATTAAAGGGTTACGACTATGCGCTTCCCCGTTACAGCAGACACCAGTTTGACGGCACGATAACTAACCATATATGCCACCCGCTGCTCTATGGCCTTCTAGGGGAAAACGTGCGCCAGCCCATTGGAGGGGATTTCGCCTTTTCACCGCGTTTGGTCACGTACTGGCTCGATCAGTCATGGCACCCGACCACCCGGCAATACGGTATAGATATTTTCATGACTCTGAATGCTATTATAGGAAAATTCAAGATATGCGAGGTGGGACTGGGTGCGAAGGTTCACAAGGCCAGTGCGCCGAAATTGGGACCGATGTTCACACAGGTTGTAACCACCTTTTTCGAGAAGATCCTGTCCCGCAAGGCGGATTGGATCGGTATGCCGGAAGATGAGCCGAAACCGAAGCCCCTTTTCGGGTTGAAAAAGCTTGATCCTCCACAGGAGTTAGTTATCGATATACGTGACCTGAAGGATAAGCTCCGCAATGAGTTCACGACGCGGGAAAAGCTGTTAAAGAGGTACCTGAGCCCGTATATTTACCTTAATATCCGCCGTATGATCGACCAAGACCATTACGACATGGACACACTCATGTGGACTCAGTCTGTTTATCAGATTCTCTTTACTTTCGACACCGGAACCACGTCAATGAAGAAAGATATCATTGAAGCCCTTAAGCCCCTTTACTTCGCCAGGTCCGTCACCTACGATTACGAGACTTGGAAGTATCGGATCGACTTCGCTGAAGAGTTGATTCTTCACCAGGCCATGGCCTTCGCTTCTCAGAAACCATATTTCTATGGGCTTTATCTCAAGCGTGCGCAGGAAATTGACCGAAGGAGTAAGAGAAAAAAGTAATCCCCCGTAATACCGATAACTATCTTCCAAACTAAATCTACTTTCTAATACTTGGGTATTGATGGGTTTAATATATGAGAGTTTGATGCTCTATTGATTGGAATTAAATGATAGTTATCGAAACATTTTTGAAATTTTTTTTTAATTATCCGATCGTTATTCGTATTAGTAGTATAACGGGAGGATGATATGAAAGTTGACACAACAATAAACATCAGTATTGACTTGATGGAATTGCTGGATAAAGCGGCTTTTCTTACTGGAAAATCAAGGAGCATAATTATATCTTTACTAATGGTCCGCTTGGCCCAATGCCATGACCGGCATATAAGCAAATGGAAGAGGGTTCGCTATCAGACAAGGTGTAACCGGGGTAATTACCGTAGGATGCATCTCTACCTGAAGGAGCAGGAATATGAGTTGTGTATTGATTTGAGGAAATTCTGTAAGCAATCCGTATCTCGCCTGGTTGCGCATGCCATTAACTTATATCTCGATCAAATTACCGAAAATATACATGAAAAAACAGATAATTATCCTGCTATCAATTATCAGATGGAAAAAGTAATTAAAGATGGATCGACCTGCTGGATACTTACCTGGAGAATATCAATAAAACCAGCTAATCAGGGGTATTGCATTACTTGAAAACAGGAATAATACTTGCCATTAGAGAGCCGTTTAATTATTAATAAAAAAGGAGAGGGACATGCAGCAGCGCTAGCCCGCCGTAAGGCGGACAGTGAGGAAAGTCCGAACACCGCAGGGCAGAGTGCCGGGTAATACCCGGGCGCCGCGAGGCGATGGAAAGTGCAACAGAAAAGATACCGCCCGGAAGGGTAAGGGTGAAATGGTGAGGTAAGAGCTCACCGCGTCCTCAGTAATGCGGGCGGCAAGGCAAACCCCGCTCGGTGCAAGACCAAGTAAGCAGCCGCTAAGAACGGCCCGTTCGAGGCTGCGGGTAGGTCGCAAAGAGCCTTCTGGCGACAGAGGGCCAAGATAGATTGCTGCATAAACAGAATTCGGCTTATGTCCCTCTCCATTTTTTTTTACTCATTGTTTCCGCTGGACAAGGTGGAATCTCGCCGTCTAATAAATTTATTTCTTGATTTTTTTAAGTCAGTATTTATATCCTCTTAAAGCGGTAATACCAAAGTGTACAGGGATGTCATGACGGGATGAACTTATTCATCCCCGGGTGTAGTTGATTTTTACAGGGAGGAGTCTATGAAATCATTACTGATCTCGATAATCGCGATTCTTATCTTCCTGTCGTCCGGCATGGTCTATAGTTCGAAGCTGTCTTCGTATCAGGTAGTTGACGTATTCATCTGTGAGGAGGGTATTGTGCTCGCCGAGATGACCGCCAAAACGCTGATTAACCGCCGTGAGTTGACCACAGTCAGTTATTGCACCTGCGAGGGAGTGGATCAGAGTTTCAAGACCGGTGTGACGAAGACCCCATGCAAACCGCCGAAAGACATGGTTTATTCCTGCATTTGCATCGGTAAGACCCATTATTAATTATTGTGACACTGAATGTGCCGCATATGAAATGATTCCAGTCATATTATTATTCGGGGACAGGCCTGTACATGGATAGAAACAGAAAGTTGTTAATCTCAATTCTGGCGCTTCTGGTGCTCTCTTCTGTAATCGCCATAGTTGATATCAGCATGAATATGCAGCAAAAGCATGGTATGGGAATCTCTTTGTCCGGGCCACAGGTCGGTCCCGGTATCGGGATAGTGAGGATCGAAGGCCCAATACAGATGTCCGGCACTCAGTCGCCGTTCGGTGGCATACCCAGCGCGGAGCATGTGATCCGCCGTCTGAATGAGCTCGAGCAGAACAGTGATATCCGGGCGATTGTCGTCAGGATCAATTCACCCGGTGGCACGGTAGGCGCGACCCAGGAAATATATGAGAAACTATGGCGCCTCCGCAAAAAGAACATCCCTCTTGTCGCATCCATGGGTGAAATTGCCGCATCAGGGGGATATTACATCGCATCGGCATGTAATGTCATCGTGGCCAATCATGGTACCATCACTGGCTCCATAGGCGTGATCGCCATGTCACCGAATCTCCGTGGCTTGTTTGAAAAGCTGGGTATCAGCATGACCGTGATCAAGAGCGGCAGGTATAAAGATATCCTTTCCTCGTTTCGCGAGATAAGCCCCGAAGAGCGCCAGCTGATACAGGAGATCATTGATTCGTCATACCGAAAGTTCCTGAAAGATGTCGCCAGGGGCAGGCAAATGAGCGAGTCCGATATAGAGCCTGTTGCCGATGGCCGCGTAATGGGCGGTGAGACCGCGCTTAAGTATAAGCTCGTTGATGCGTTGGGCACCTTTGAGGATGCATTGGATAAATCGCGCCAGATGGCAAAACTTTCCGAGGACGCACCTGTTTATGACGAGACCAGGACCCCGTTTGAGCAGCTGCTTTATGGTATGGGTGGACGATTTATGGGTCCAGGCCTTATGGTCCCTGACCCTCGCGGATTACAGTTTGAGAATAGTTATCGGGTTGAGTACCGGTGTGTGCAATGATATTGGCTGAATTAAAATCACTCAGGTGGGCTGACCTGCTTCTATACTCTCTCATGGATCCTCGCTCGCTCTACCGGCAGATAAACCGGGATGAGCCGAGGTCCTTTGCTCTAAGCTTTCTGATGCCTGCTTCCGTTGCAATTATTGAAATAGTTACGCTATCACTACTTGGGAAACAGACCCCGTTCTTTTATTATAAGGTCACCTATGGATGGATATTACTTTTTCTTTGCCAGGCCCTTATCTCGGTAATCGCCGCCTCCCTCATGGATATGGCCTCCCAGTTTTTTGGGTGGAAAGGAAATATCCGCGAGTTTATTACACTGATTAATTTTTCTCTGTTTCCAAGATTTTTCATTTTACCGCTTGTATACATATTCAGGGTCTTTAATTTTGCTCCCCTGTTTTTTTACACATTTTTCAGTCTTGGTCTTTTTATCTGGTCAGCTCTTGTCGTAATTCAGGGAGTATCCGAGATGCATTCCTGCAATTTTGGCAAGGCAACGGTCGTTTTTCTTTTTCCTGCGATTCTTATCGGTACGACGTTATTCTTCATGATGATTCTTCTTGCATTCTGTGGAATAGGGTACTTATCGGTGTGATTACCTACCTGCCGCCAGGATGGATCGTCTTAACAATTACCAGTGAAAAGAAGTAGAGGGCCGATCCTGCCGTGACCATTGTTGCGCCCGCGGGCAGGTCTAGAAAATAGGAGAGGAAGAGGCCACCGGTCATTACCACAATTGTAAAAAGTATGGCGGCGAGAATGACCTTCCGGTAGTTTTTTGATACAAGAAGGCCGAAGCTGGCCGGAAGGACAACCAGCGCCGAGACCAGAATGATTCCTACGATCTTGATACTGGTGACGATGATTGCTGCCAGGAATATGAGCAGTATTGTGTCCAGCGTACCTGTTTGCACACCACTTACCGCCGCCACTTCCTCGTCGAGCGTCATGAACAGAATGCGGTGCAAGAAAATAATGATAAAAATGATGAATATTACGACTGTGACAAGCGCAATGAGTGTATCCCGGGGCGTTACTCCCAAAATGTTCCCAAATAGATAGCTCATCAGGTCGAAACTATATCCCTTTTTAAGCGCCAGGAAAATGGCCCCCAGCGCCATTGAGAGGGAAAAAAATATTCCGATGCCCGCGTCGTATGATATCCTTCCATAGCGAACGAGTTTGCCGATAAGAATTGCCGCGGCAACGCAGAACGCAAATGATGTCAGGAACGGTTCAATGCCCAGGAGGACCCCCAGGGCGACCCCGCCAAACGCCGTGTGTGCTATGCCGGCCCCGAGAAACGACATTTTCCTCATGACGACAAAGAATGACAGCACCCCGAAGAGTACGCCTAGGAGCAGGCTCATGATAAAGGCGTTTCTGAAAAAATGTAGCTGGAAGAGCTCGATCATTCATCGCCCCCGCATGATCCGCAGTTCTTGTTGTGGCTTATAAACATCACGTTTTTACCAAATACTTCGGCCAGCGATTCGTCGGATAGACAGTCCCCAGGTCTTCCGTGGAAGTGGATTTTTGTTTTAAGGCATGCAAGCCGGTCCACGATGCGTGACACGGCACCGATATCGTGTGAGACCATGACGATGGTTACGCCGAGAGAATCGCGCAGGCGAAGAAGCATCTGGTAGAAATTGTCCTGGGCAAGGGCGTCCAGCCCGGTGGATGGCTCGTCGAGTAAAAGTATCCTCGGTCGCACAGCGATGGCACGGGCGATAAGAACCCTTTGCTTCTGCCCCTCGGACAGGCTGCCAAAGTGGCTGTCTTTAAGCGAGGCCATTTCAACGGCTTCGAGCGCAGTGATGATATCGGCCCGGTCCTGGCTATCAAGACGCTCGACCAGGCGTTTTCCCGCGTATCTCGCCATTGCGACTACGTCAAACACGCTTACCGGTATGCCGTAATCATAGCTGCTCTTCTGGGGAAGGTACCCAATCGATCCGCGGCGCGCTTTCCGCGGGGCTGTCCCCAGCACCTCGACCGTGCCGCGGAACGGCTCCTTGAAACCCATGATGGTCCGAAGAAGGGTGCTCTTTCCGCCTCCGTTTGGGCCTACAATCGACAGAATCTCCCCGGCATCCACCTTGAGGCTGACATCCTCCAACGTCATCGAGCCGTCGTATCTGACCCAGACGTTTTGCAATGATATGACCGGGTTGTCCAATTGCCTCTCCTTCATTTTAACGCAGGTTTTCAGCCAGGGTTTTCGAGTTGAATTGCATGAGATGGAGGTAGTCCTGCCGGTCAGCGGAGTCGGGGTCGCCGATTCCATCCAACCGAACGACTTTCCCGCCGATCTCACCGGCGAGCACGAGGGCAGTCCGGTCTTCTGCGTTCAGGCTTACCACCACAGCTCTGACCCGGTCCCGTTTCGCTCGTTCCACTATTTCCTTGATTGAACGCACCGATGCCTTATCGCTTCCTTCTCGCTGAACCGTACCGGCAATTGCGAGCCCGTAGTCGGCAGCAAAATAATTCCACGCCTCATGCCACTGTATGAAGGATTTTATCTTGATAGTAAGAAAAAGCGCGGTAATTGAACGATCGAGCTCGTCCAGTTTCTTATCGTACTCGGCAAGGTTTGCCTCGTATATAGTGCCATGTTCCGGGTCGATACGGCCGAGCTGGCGTGCGATTATTGCTGCTATTTTTTTCGATTTCCTCACGCTGAGCCAGATATGAGGATTGTTATCGCTCGATCCGGATGTCGCCTCGCCGATCAGGTATTCCCGAACTGCGCTTTTCGGTAGGTACCGCTCCATCCAACCGTCAAATTCTGGTGAAATGCCGATAAAAATCGACACCTTGTGGAGGCGACGCGCTACCGAGGGCAGGGGCTCGAAGGTATGGGGATCGGCACCTGCCGGAATGACATAAAATACGGATGCCTTGTCACCGCAGATATTTCGGGCGATATCATAGATCGGGAACACCGATACCGCAATGCTGACTGCGTCGTCCGGTTTTTCACCGCCTGGCATGGAGCATCCCCAGCAGCAGAGAAGGGCGATAAAAATCGCCGCGTTAACGATTATACGTGCCATTTTCTTGCGTTCCTGCTCGATAAAGATTGTTCTGTGCAATTATCACCACCCATATGGGCTCATGGAACTTACCGATAACTATCTGCAGATCAGGCTGGTAATGTATATTAATGCCCGTCAGGCTGTCAAGACATTGAGGCTGTCCCTTTCGGAATTAAGGACCTGCATCTGGATGAGAAAGAATAAGGGTTTAACGTCAGGTAAAAGGATAGTTATCGGTATCGCATACGGTCAAATAAGGGAACGGAATGAGATCGAAATTGACAGTCGTAAACGTATGAATCAATGCGTAATCATCCTTCGCCCCCGGTCGGGGCGAAGGAGACGCCAGTGTATTACTGCGGTTTTTTGAATTTCGAGAGCGCCCGGTCAAAGGCCTCGGAGAGCTCGCCGGCGGCCTTTTCGGCGCCTTTTTTTAGCTCATCCCATCCTTCTCCGCTGACTTCCTTGAGCTCCTTGATCTTGGCTTCAGCTTCCTTTTTCTTTGCCTTAAGATCTTCGGTTAACTTGGCGTAGTCCTCTTTCATGACCGAGGCCGCTTCGCCGCCCTGCGCCTTCAGTTCATCGAGTTTTTTGTCCCACTCCACGATCCTGTCGGCCAGCTTTTGCATGTATGATTTTTTTTCATTATCCATAACGGGCTCCTTGGATATCTTCTTTAGTTTTTACAACAAACCTAGGATATATAATTCCCTTGTTTTGTTCAACAAAAATTCATGCATGATGGCTAATTTTGAGGTATATTACTGATTTTAATGATAATACGGCACAGATTTTTCGATCCTTGGCGTTGTGTGCCGGGTCTAACTGGCATTGAGAATTGTAGCCGGACGGTGTGAGAATCATCAATTAATATTTGACTTTACCGTTCGGAAAGGACACTATACGGGTCAATGCCAATAACGAGGAGCGAGCCATGAAACAAACGAGAATAATCACCGCTGCGATACTGACGGTGCTCATGGGATTATCCCTGTCCGCCTACGCCGGTCCTCGGCAGAATTTTGAGCAGGCGCTGGTATATCTGCAGAAGGCGCGGGCAACCACGGCTGTAAAGATCAAGAACGAGAACCTGAAACATGCCAGGGAGCAGATCCTCCAGTCAAAATACACCAGGGGCGGCCACGGCGCCGCTGCGGTCACGTACATCATGCAGGCGATTAAATACGTGAACGATTTCAAGCTTGATAAGGCCAACGGCATGATCGATAGCGCATCGGTCAAGGTGAAGCACGCGATCCAGGCGATCAAGCAGGAAGCCGCAGTAAAGGTGAAAAGCGGCGGTAAGTAAGAGACCGGTCATGCCGGGCGCCTATCCGGAAGCGGGTGCCCCGATCTCGGGTATGCCCGACGCCCCGGTTGCACCGGCTCTCTCAACCAAGTGTCTGCGGCGGGTATGATGATAAAATCATTGACGAACCATTTCATCATGATAGGATATGCCTGTGCTAATGCGGCATGGCGACTCGGTTAAAACCATTTCCTGCGGGGCGGTATATGAAAAAAGTGCTTATAACCATACTCGTGTTCGGGATCCTGATAGTGACGGCCTTCGTGGGATCAAAATACTTCAACTGCAACTTCGTTAATGACTACCGGTACGATGCCGACAGGCGTATCCGGGAAATCAAGGAATTGATCGAGGATATTGAAGGCGAAGAAGTCCGCGACACGAAAAGTCTCAAGCGCCTCGGCGAGCAGTACAGCCATCTCGGCAGCATCTATCTTCAGAAATCACTATGGGACCAGGCGATCGAGGCCTACGATAAAAGCCTTCATTTCGGCAGGAATACCCCCGGCGTGCTTTATTCCCTTGGACTCGCTTACGGTAACCGCGGCAAGGAGCGTGACAGCGCCGATGACATAGATAAGGCCGCGTTTTATTTGAAAAAAGCAATCGATAACAAGAAAAACTTTTTCGAAGCGGAAAACGCTCTGGCCATATTGCTCTTTTACCACAAAGACGAGAAGGACGCAGCACTCAAAATCATCGAAGAATTAGCTCCGCGCAACCCGAAGTTCTATATCGGCCGCTTTACCCTGGGAAGATTTTATTATGAGATGGGTTCCCTTGAAAAGGCGTTAGTTGTGTATGAGGATCTCAACGCGGACCTGGATAAGCTTCCGCCCTCCGGGATAATAAACGGGTACAAGAACCAGTGCCGGGAAAACATCCAGCGGATCATGAGCGAAATGACTGAAAGAAAACGGGGTTGATGCCGGTTATCGCCACTCTTCGTCTGGCAGCGGCCGCGGTATGCGATCGTCAGGGGATTTCTGTAAAAAGCGATCTTTTAGGATGACGATGTCGACGCGGCGGTTATACGCTCTGCCCTGGGGTGTGTTATTCACGTCTATAGGACGATACTCACCGAATGCAACGGATGAAAGCATGCTCGGGTTCACGTCACCGTCATCGGTCAGGTAATGGAGAACGTTCAGCGCACGCGCCGAAGAAAGCTCCCAGTTGGACCGGTATGTTTCTTTCGCCTTGGTGACCGTCAGCGGGGCATTGTCCGTGTGGCCCTCGATCCTTACGAAGTTGTTTATATTCCTGATAATGCCGGCGATTTTCCCGAGCGTCGGGCGCATCTCGCCCTTGAGGCGAGCTGACCCGGTGTCGAAGAACACGTCGCTGCTTAAGGTAATAACGAGCCCGCGCTCGTCCTCCCTGATGCGTACGTATTTAGATTCGATCTCCGGCTTGAAAGCCTCCACTGCCTTTTTCAGCACCTGGGACATTTTCTGCTGCTGCTGGCTACTCGGGAGGGCAGAGATGTTATGCCCCATTTCCAGCAGTGTCCCTTTGGATATTGAAGACCCACCCGCCATTATGCCGACGTTGCCTTTAAAAGATGAGATCACGTACTGGAATTCATATCCCTTGACCGTGATTTCTTCGCCCATGAGCACAATAAAGAAGCAGAGGAGCAGGTTATTCATGTCCCCCATGGTGAGCATCCAGCCGGGGGTCTCGCGGAGCTTTGATTTCTTGCGCTTAACCATTGCCATTGGTTAGACCCCGATTTCTTCCTCTGCAAGCTCTTCGCGCTGATCCGGTGGTAGGAAGGTTATCAGCTTGTCCTTGACTATGCGGGGATTGTCTCCAGATTGAATGGAGAGCACGCCCATCAGGATAACCGCCTTGTAAAGAACTTCGGCATTGGTCATCATGTCAAGGCGCGAGGAAAGCGGTTGCAGAAAGAGATAGCACATGACAGCGCCATACAGGGTCGTGATAATAGCAACGCCCAGGTAAGGACCGATAGAGGCGCGGTCTTCCAGGTTGACGAGCATCATTACCAGGCCCATCAGGGTTCCGATCATACCAAAGGCGGGCGCCCACGTTGACCAGTCGTCGAAGATGCGCTTGTTGTCGTCGTGGCGGCCGACCATCTGATCGACTTCATTTTCCATAATATTTCTGACCAGTTCCGGGTCTGTGCCGTCTACCACGAGCTGGAGGCCTTTTTTCATGAAAGGGTCGGATAGCTCCTCGAGGTCGTCTTCAAGGGCCAGCAGGCCTTCGCGACGTGCCTTTTCCGAGAATGAAACGATCGTTACTATCAGTTCGGGAAGGTTATACTTCGTCGGGAACAGGGCGACCCTGACGAAGTTCGGGATTTTCATCAGATGCTTGAATTTATAGCCGACGAGAAGTGATGCGATACTCCCTCCCACGGTAACCATGATGGAAGGCAGGTTATAGAAGATCAGCAGGCTACTCTTGGCAAAAATGACGCTCAATATAAGGGTGATGATACCCCATATGGCGCCTATCAGCATTGTAAGTTCCATACGAAAACCCCTGGAGGATGTCTCTTCTATCTAATTTCGGTATTATTAAGTATTTAAAGCAATAAAAAAATGCCCTGGTCAGCCCCTTTTATCATAATAATGCCGTATTAACCCGCGTTTTATTCTCTGAAAGAGACCCTATCGGCGATAGTACTGGAGAGCTTCGGGAAGCTGCTCTTTAAGGAGCTTGATCCGGGTCGTGTCCGAGAGGTTGTTTTTCGTATAGTAATCGGAAAGCGCCTTTTTTATAGACGCGCCCACGGAAGCAACCATGTGGGCCTGATCCCCTTCCCTGACAACCCGGTGGGTTTTCATGATTTCGGGCGGAGTTTTTCATCATCATGGCAGAGTCCCCGGTGGTTTCTATGACGTGCGCAACAAGGTATTTGGTCCGACAAACATAGTAACCGATGTTTAAGGCCCTGTCAATTATTAATTCAAGCCGCACAGGGGCCGGCTTAAGAGGCGGGTTTTTTATCACCTTCACGGTCCAATCTTGTTTTCGGCGGGATAAAAAAATTAAAAAAACCTGACCCTTTTTCCCGGCTGGAACATTTAACTAATGCGGCCGTCAATAATGCGTTGCCGGCAGCAGATTGAGTATCAATCGATTAAGGGAGGAAAGTATGAGAACAATGAGGTGTGCGGCATGCGCGTTGTCCGCTGCTGCTATAATCCTGGCCGGATGCGACCGGTCTGACGACGAGACGGAACGCGGTCGCTCCGTCGTCCTGACGGACAATCTTCAGTCGGCCGGTGCCGGTCTGTACGAAAAACTCGATGAGCGAGACATTCGGGAGAGGGTCAGCGCCATCGTGGTCATCAAACACCGCATCGAAAGAAGAAGGGAAACGGCCAGGAAGTTCCGTAAAGAACGCCGCAAGAGGACCCGTTCGAAGAGGGCGGCCCGATAGCGGAGTAGTGCAGGGAGGAGTCATTATTTTTTCGGTTCGGCGCACCTCGATGGCGGATGTGTCCACAAAAAACAAACGCTCCGATAAAAGCCGGAGCGTTTTTCTGCGGGCCAAAAACGACACGGGTCGAACTTTTTCAACATCTCATGAGTTGCCGAAACAGGCTGGTGCGACGGGGTTACAGCTTAATAGCCATCTAAAATTCCTCACTTTAAAGCGTTTTGATGAAGAACGGAACAGGCTGGTGTGGATTTCGGCGTGGTATGAGGTGACAAAACAGGATATAATAATATCAGAATTGATTGCTTTTTTTGAATGAATATACCACAATAATGATATTAAAGTGCGTTGCCCAGCAAGACAGGGTAATATCAATTTTGTTGGGCAAAGTCTGTTTGACTAAATACGGTTGGGAAACGGATAAATCATGACAGATAAAATCATAATCAAAATGGAAGCAACCGGTGTTTAACTGACCATGGAAAATGGTTGCCATAATTATCGGCCAGGTATATTGTTGCAAGTATGACATGCTCATGAGGATATTGTAATGGAATCAACCGATGCAGTACTAAAAAAAATTAAAAGTTGCATGCCGGTTTTGACGGGGAAATATAACGTCAAGCGTGTTGGTGTGTTCGGGTCCTACGTCCGTAACGAGCAGAAAGAAGACAGTGATCTGGACATACTCGTCGATTTCGAGCCTGAAGCAAAGTTTGGGCTTTTAAGATTCATCGAAATGGAGAACTATCTGTCCGATGCCACAGGCATCAAAGTTGATCTTGTCATGAAGGAAGGGCTGAAGCCCCGTATTGGTAAAAAAATTTTGGATGAGGTAAAATACCTGTGACGGAAAGAGGCGCTGGAGATTATATCCAGGACATAATTGACGCAATGAAGGCTGCCGTTTCGTTCATTGAAAAAATGTCATATGAAGAATTCATTGTGGACCAAAAGACCGTCTATGCTTCCATACGCGCCATTCAGATAATTGGAGAGGCTTCGAAAAAGATACCAGAGGCAGTACGCTCGAAATATCCCCGGATACCCTGGCGCGAGATGGCGGGCATGAGGGATAAGGTCACCCATGAATATTTTGGTGTCCAGATGAAGGTGCTCTGGAACACTCTTAAAGATGATATCCCACCTTTGGTTGATGAAATGCGAAAAATACTACTCGATGTCGATTCTTTAGATAAATAAATTTGTTGTATAACCGCCTCATTTCAATTACTAAGAAAATTTCGATCAATTGCTCTACATGCTGCGAGAGGGTCGTTTATTTTTGTGGGCTTATAACAACACTGCCCGAACCTTACGGTTCGGGCAGTGTGTAAGTTTGCGGGCCAAAAACGACACGGGTCGAACTTTTTCCGCATCCCACGAACTACCGAAACAGGCGGGAGCGACAGGGATGCAGCTCAATAGTCATCTGAAAATCCTGAATTTGAAGAAATTTGATGAAGAACGGAACAGGCTGGTGTGGATTTCGGCAAGGTATGATGTTGGCCGGAATACTGTAGCAATTACTGGATTGAATGCATTTATTGAATGAATATAATGCCGGGCAATCCAGTTGATCCGGAAGCCCGGTGTGGTATTGATCAATCCTTCTCGTTACTTATTTCCCGGTCTGTCTTTTTTGTTTTCAGCGGGATGATTTTCCGATATTCGCTCTCTCCAGCTTTCATCGTGTCCCACAGCTCAACATCGGTCTGGAGTCCCATCCAGAATTCAACGGTAGTATGGAAAAGCCTGGAGAGGCGTATAGCGGTATCCGGAGTGATGGCGCGCTTCCCGGAGATGATCTCATTGACCCGGACCCTGGTTATGCCAAGACGTTCCGCAAGCTGCAGCTGGGTAAGCCCGAGCGGCTCTATGAATTCATATTTCAGGATTTCTCCCGGAGGTGTAGGTCTTCTATTCTTTGGTAACATAATTGTGCTCCCTTGCTCAATGATATTGGACAAGCTCGACATTATAGGCATCGTGCTCCCTGAACTCGAAGCAGAGGCGCCATGGACCGTTTATTGATATGGCCCATTGTCCCTGACGATCGCCTGTCAGGGGATGGAGCCTGTTTGACGGAGGCGCGCTCAGGTCAATCAGGTCATATGCTCTGTTCAGCATGTCGAGCTTCCTGATAAGGCGATCGGCAATTTCAGGCGGCACTTTTTTGTGGCGGCCGTTGTTCCAGAATTCCTCCAGCCATTTATGCTTGAAATGCCGTATCATGAAGACAATGTAACGAGTAATATGACATATGACAAGTATTTTTTTGTTGTTCGGTGCCAGATTGATGAATTTGGAATAGGGTGGATATATAAAACAGCACTGCCCGAACCGTTAGGTTCGGGCAGTGTGTATGTTTGCGGGGTTGACGGGACTCGAACCCGCGACTCCCTGCGTGACAGGCAGGTACTCTAACCAAACTGAGCTACAACCCCTTCAATATGCGTTGTACATGAAACTATATAGCGGTTTTATGTCAATACAATTTTTTCATATTATTGCGGCATGGCCCATGTCAGGAGACCGCGGCCCTGACGGATTCTGCCGCTTTGAGCTTCCGGTGGAATTTTGCGTACGTTATCAGATTCGAGATCGCCCGGAACCCGTCCCTGGTGTGCTCGATATAATACAGCTCCTTGTCCCGGTAGAAGCGCCGCGCCTGGTCGCCTACCTCTCGGAAGGCGATGGGGATGATCGGCTTCCGAGAGGGGAGCGCGGACAGGATGTAATCATTGAATTTCTCGAAGATCGATCCGGCGTCCCCTTCCGGTGAGAACGAGAGTGTGGCGATCAGGTCAGTATTCTCGTCATCGAGCATGATCCGGAGTACCCGGTCCATGCCGGTCGTGAACCCGGAGCCGGTTACGTCCAGCGGGTTGCCCGGCTGCGCGAAGGGAGGGAGAGCCTCTTTGAGCGCGGCTATGGTCGCGGGCGTGAAATCCGGCAGGTCGATGTCGAGCGACTCGCACAGGTCGGCGTAGAGGCCGCACAGGCCGCCGGACAGGGTGCAGACCGCCAGGCGGCCGCC
>JBGTBN010000075.1:0-28595 GCA_041749375.1 Spirochaetota bacterium | reverse complement strand
CGCACCGGGCCTCTCCGACGCGGGGCGGGACGCTTCCCGCTCCGGCTTCTTGTCAACCGGCTGCTCGGCTGGCTCTTCAGCGGCTTCCTTCGCCTCCTTCGGCATCTGGACCTTCCGCTTCAGCTTGATCTTCTTCCCCTTCTTGCTGTCCTCTATCTGCTGGGCCTTGCGTTTCTTGATCGCCTCGACCTTTTTCTCTATCAGGAATATGTCTTTCTCGGGGAGATCCGATTCCTCACCCTCGCACTTGATTTCCAGCTCGCGGCACACTTCCATCATATCTTCCATGGAGATATGATTTCGTCTTGATATTTCAATGGCTTTCATGTATCAGTTTATCATCCTTACCATAGTTGATTACAGGAACCCCGCGGCCGCCCATACCCCGCCGGTACGCGGGGGCGCGCCGCCCCGCGGCTCTATTCTTCCGCTTTCGGTTCCACCTGTCCGCCGGTATCCGCCGCTTCGCCGGAGCCTTCATCCTCTTTCTTTTCTACCTCGCCGCCCGCCGCCGTGCCTTCTTCCGTGCCGGAACTCTCCTCCTTGTTCTCATTCTCGTCCACATCGTCAAAATCGACACTCTCTTCTATGATTTCGATGATCTTCTTCGCGGTCTTCTCGCCTATGCCGTCAATGGCCAGGAGGTCCTCGAGGGACTTCTCGACCAGGTCTTCCACGGAGAACACGCCGCCGTTCTCAAGCAGCTTGATGGTGCGCGGCTCCAGGCCCGGCAGCTCGGAGAGCGACGTCTCGTCCGTGATCTTGGAGAAGAGCTGCTCCACGATGGCCCGCGATTCGCTCGACGAGAGGAATTCGCGGTACTGGTCTTCGGTCTTGATGTCGATGTCGAACCCGCAGAGCCGGGACGCGAGCCGTACGTTGTGCCCGGCCTTGCCCAGGGCCAGGTGCTTCTGGTCGTTGTCGATGACCGCGATGACGCCGCCGTCCGACTTCTCCACGATCTCGTGCACTTTCGCCGGGGTCAGCGAGTTCGCGGCCATGATCTTCCGGTCCTCGTACCACTCCACCACGTCGATCTTCTCGCCCTCGAGCTCGCGAACGATCGACTGGATCCTGATGCCCTTCATGCCGACGCACGCTCCCACGGAGTCGACGTCGTCGCGCTCGCTGGTGACCGCGACCTTGGTGCGCATGCCGGCCTCGCGGACCACCTTCACGATCCGCACCACGCCGTCGTAGATTTCGGGGATCTCCATCTCGAACAGCTTCTCGATGAAGGACGGGTGCGCCCGTGAAAGGATGATGCTCGGCCCCTTGGTGTTTTTCTGCACTGCCAGGATGAGCGCCTTGACGCGGTCGCCGATCTTGTAGTGCTCCAGCGGCGACTGCTCGCGCGCGGGGAGGATGCCCTCGGTGCGGCCCAGGTCGATGTAGATCGCGTCCTTGGTCTTCCGCTGGAGGAAGCCGTTGATAAGCTCGCCCTCCTTGTCGGAGAACTCGTCGTATATGATGTTCTTCTCGGCTTCCTTGATCTTCTGTATGATAACCTGCTTGGCGGTCTGCGCTGCGATCCGGCCGAACGACTCCAGCGGATCCTCCTCGACGTTGATGTCGTCCCCCGGCACCACCTCCGGATTGATCTTCGTCGCCTCTGCAAGCGATATTTCCTCTGCCATGTTCCGCGCGGTCTTGACGACCATTTTCTTGGATACGACCTTGACGCTGTTTTTATCGCGGTCAAAGACGACCCGCACGTTATCGATCATGCCGTACTGCTTCTTGAACGCCGAGAGCATCGCCGATTCGACGATCTGCTCGATATATTCCCGGGGTATCCCCTTGTCGGTCGCTATCTCATGTAATGCCTCGAAGAAATTCTTGCTCATGTGTATATCCCTTTCACCTGCATGTTAATAGTCAAGGTTGGCGCTGACGATCGCGTCGTACCGTATGGTCACATCACCCCTCTCGCCGGAGACCGTGACCGCGTCGCCGGAGGCCGTGCCGATGACGCCCTTGACGAACTTCCGGTCGTCGCCGTCCTGATACACGACCTTCACCGGGGAGCCTGCAAACCGCAAGAAATCATCGGCTGTGCTCACCGCGCGGTCCAGGCCCGGCGATGAGACTTCAAGCGAGTAGTTCGGCAGGATACCGGCTTCGTCAAGCGCGGCGGAGAGTTCCTTCGAAAACCGCTCGCAGTCGAGGTGCGTTACCCCCGCTCTGCAGTCGATCTTCACCACGATCTTCGAGTTCGCACCTTTCAGGAGGACCCCCGCCTCGTACAACCGGTACCCCAGCCGTTCGGCGGTATCCCCGATGACCTTATGGATTGCTTCCTTTAACTGCACGGCGCCCTGTCCATAGTAAAAGAGAGTGGGGGTGGCCACTCTCTCTTCTCACAATCGTCATGAAACATTGCATCATCCAAGCATCGTCACTATCTGGTATACCCCTCCGGATTGCAAGCTTTTTTTAGGCCGTTGCGTCTATGACGATCCGGTTCCTGCCCGATTGTTTGGCCAGGTAGAGCCGGCTGTCTGTGATCTTTATCAGCTCCTCGGCTGCCGCTGAACCAGGCTTCACCTCGGTGATGTCCGCAATACCGCTGCTGAAGGTGATGCTGACTGTTTTGTTCCGGAACCGGTAGCTTTTTGCCTCTACCGCATCCCTGATCCGGTTAAGGATCTCGCCCGCCTCTTTCCGGTTGCAGTCTGTGTAGAGCACGATGAACTCCTCCCCGCCGTACCGGGCGAGCAGGTCATAGGGCCGGATGCTTTTCTTCAGAAAATCGGCGATCTGCTTCAGGACATAGTCACCTGCCTGGTGGCCCAGCGTGTCGTTGATGACCTTGAAGTGGTCGATGTCCAGCATGGCCACCGAAAACCGGTTTTCGGGGTTCCGGCGCGTGTGTTCGATATTCCTGTTGAGGACGTCGAAAAAATGGCGCCGGTTGTACAGCCCGGTAAGCGGGTCGGTAATGGTCTTCTCGCGCAGCTCGATCTCCTGCCGCTTCTTAAAAAGGGCAGAGCGTATGCGGGCCCGGAGCTCAATTTCGTTATAGGGCTTTTTGATGTAATCGACGCCACCAGCCTCGAAGCCGCGCTCCACATCCTGCCCGGTGTCCTTGGAGGTGATGAAAATGATGGGAATATCGGAATATTTTTCGATGGTCGACAGCGTTTCGGCAATCTGGAAACCGTCCGCTCCCGGGAGCACCACGTCCAGCAGGATGATCGAGGGTGTCTCGTTCGCAAGGACGACCTGCATTTCATCGCCGCTGCCGGCACTCAATACCGTGTAATCGCACAGGAGCTTCGTGAGGACGGCCGTCTCAAAGGGGGAGTCGTCAACCACGAGAATTGTATCTGCCATACCTCAACCAGCATCACGTACCCGAATTTATTGGATTACCTGAAGAGGCGCCGTCGTGTTTGTCAAACAGTAAACAGCTAAATTTTCATTAATTTGCCCTGTCGTTCGTATATACCGATAATAAATCACCCGGCGCGGATTTTCTTCTTGCCACGCAGGAGCCCTGCGTCAAATCTGCTCTATGTCTTCTACAGGAAAAACCATGACGATCCTCGAAAACCTCAATGAACATCAGCGAGAAGCGGTGACCCGCACGGATGGGCCGCTTCTCATACTGGCGGGAGCCGGCTCGGGCAAAACCCGCGTTATTACGCACCGGATAGCCTACCTCGTGGACGAAAAGCACGTCCCGCCAACGTCAATCTTCGCCGTCACCTTCACGAACAAGGCCACGGAGGAGATGAAGAACCGCATCGTCAGGCTCATCGGCCCGGCCGGGTCCAGCGTGTTCATAAAAACATTCCACGCGGCAGCGGTCTACATCCTTCGCCGGTACGGCGAGCGGATCGGGGTGCATTCCGGCTTTTCCATCTACGACACCTCCGACCAGGCCTCCCTCATAAAGGAGATACTGAAAGAGCTGCGTCTGGACCCGAAGAAGATACGGCCCGAATCGATCGCCTCGAAGATTTCAGAGATCAAGGACAGGGCCGAGATCATCGACGGCGCGGACCCGGCCCTGCTCATGCAGAAGAACCTGCCCTTCGACTTTCCGGAGATATACACAAAGTACCAGGAGGGCCTGAACAAAAGCAACGCGCTGGACTTCAACGATCTCCTCATTAAAACAGTCGCCCTCCTCCGCGAGGACCCAGCGACCCTGGCCGCGCTCCAGCGGCAGTGGAAGTATTTCATGGTGGACGAGTACCAGGACACCAACTACGCGCAGTACCTGATAGCCAAATACCTTGCCTCCGCCAGCCGCAATCTCTGCGTGGTCGGCGACGACGACCAGTCGATCTATTCCTGGCGCGGCGCGGACATCCGCAACATACTGAACTTCGAAAAGGACTACGCCGACGCGGCAGTGGTGACCCTGGGGACCAATTACCGGTCCACGGACCCGATACTGGCCGCCGCCTCGGCAGTGATTAAAAACAACCTCAACAGGAAGGACAAGGCGCTGACTTCCGACCGGGGCGACGGCGAGCGCGTGGTCTGGTGCCGCGCAAACAACGAGTACGGCGAGGCCGAGTTCGTGGTCAACACGCTCGTCTCGCTGAAGAACCGGGAGCGGCTCTCGAACAAGGATTTCGCCGTGTTCTACCGGACCAACGCCCAGTCCCGCGTGTTAGAAGACCGGCTCCGGAAGGAGAACATCCCGTACCGCGTCGTGGGCGGCATGAAATTCTACGAGCGCAAGGAGATCAAGGACGCGGTGGCCTATCTCAAGTTCATCGCCAATCCAATGGACCTGGTCTCGCTCATGCGCGTCATAAACACGCCGGCGCGCGGTATCGGCGCGGTCGCGCTCGACCGGATGAGGGAGACCGCGGCGAACGAGCGCGTCACGGTCTGGGACGTGATACGGGACGGCCTGATGGGCGGGAAGCAGCCGAAGGGCCTGGCCGATTTCCGCGACATTATCGTCAGGGCCCGCGAGGACGCTTCGCGGGTGCCCGCCCCGAAGCTCTCGTCGATCGTGGACGACGTGCTGAAAGGTTCCGGCTACATAAAGAGCCTGGAGGAGGAAGACAGCCTGGAGAGCCGGTCGCGGCTGGAGAACCTCTCCGAGTTCATGAACAGCGTGTACGATTACGAGGCGGCCTTCCCCGAATCGACGCTTGACGCGTTTTTACAGGACATATCCCTCTACACCTCGGAGGAGAACCCGGACGATGACCCGGAATCGAAGAGCAACGCCGTCACGCTCATGACCGTGCACAACGCCAAGGGCCTCGAGTTCCCGGTCGTGTTTCTGACCGGCATGGAAGAGGACATGTTCCCGCACCGCCTCTCGAGCGACACACAGGAGGGGATCGAGGAGGAGCGTCGCCTCTGCTACGTCGGCATCACCCGCGCGATGGAGCGCGTCTATCTCACCTCGGCGGAGCTCCGGCGCACCTTTAACGAGGTCTTTCAGAAGGAGCCGTCGCGCTTCATATTCGAGATACCGGAAAATCTGGTCGAGATCCAGACGCATTTCGATACCGGGTACCACTCCGGCCCCTACCGCCGGTCCTTCGTCCAGGAGAAGAAAACATACACCGAGTCGCATTACACCAGGGAGGAACAGGAAGCCATCGACGGAGGGGACGTTGAGGAGCCTGTCGTGGAAGGGCCAGTCGACGGACCGGGTGAATCTAAGTTCCGGATAAGGGAAAACGTGATGCACCCCAAGTACGGCATCGGCCGGGTCCTGACCATAGAGGGCTCGGGCGACAACCTGAAGCTCACCATCCTGTTCGGGAGCAGGACGAAAACATTCCTGGAGAAGTACACGCCGCTGGAAAAGGCAAAGTGAAGCGGACTGCAACCCGTCTTAGATGGCATGGACTACGTTTACATCATGATGCCATGTTGGCGGAATTATTCGTCGTCAGTACGTCACCTGTCGCAGTACACCTCAATTCCGCCCGCTAACTGCGATCCGATGCGGATCGGTACTGCGTCGAATATTGTTACCCGCTGAAATCCCTGCGACCTGACCGGTGGAAAATTTTTAAATTGACTGCAAAACATCAGATCCATTACAATATGCAGTAATTCCCAATTTCCTCTACGGGGGTACCATGATCAAGATTATTAAGTACCTGATGGACCAGAAACTGCTGGTGAACCTGCTCGTAGTCCTCCTCATCATCGCGGGGATGGTGAGCCTGGGCAGCATCAACCGTGAGGCCTTCCCGGACGTGAACTTCGACATGGTCTCCATCACCACCATATACCCCGGTGCGTCACCGGACGAACTCGAACAGCTCATTACCATCCCTCTCGAAAAGCGGCTCAAGGAAGTGGGCGACATCGACAAGGTCAGATCCTACAACATAGAAAACGTATCGGTCATCGTGGTCTATATTGAAGATGAGGCCTCCGACAAGGAGCAGACGGTCCAGGACATCAAGGACGCGGTTTCCCTCGAAGACAAGCTTCCCCAGACCGCCCAGAAACCGGTTGTCCGGGAGATCAAGCTCGACAAGAAATTCATCATGGACCTCGCCATATACGGGACCAAGCCCGGAACTCCTTACGCCAGCATCCGGAAGGTGGCGGACAGCATGGAGGATGACCTTTACGAAATCGAGGGCGTCGCCGATGTCGAGCAGATCGGTTATCTTGACAGGGAATACCTGGTGGAGGTCGATCCCCCGGCACTGAAAAAGCACCGCATCGGCATGAATACGGTGATCAACACCCTGCGCAACAGGAACATGGACGTGCCCGGTGGCTCCCTCAAGGTGGGCGACAGCGAGTTCATACTCAGAACCAAGGGACAGTATAACAACATAGAAGAGATCCGCAACACGGCGATCATGGCGAATGACGCGGAGTTCGTCACCAGAATCGGCGACGTAGCTCGGGTGACGGATACATTCAAAGACACCGCCATGTATGAGCGATTCAACGGCCGCAGGGCGATCATATTCAGGATATGGAAAAAGCGCACGGCTGACGAGATACGCCTTGCCGATACTATCAAAAGCTACATCAGCAATTCACGCAAAGCGATACCCGACGGCATCAACACGGAAATATTCAATGACATAAGCCGCTACACGAGGGAACGGATATCATCGCTCCTCGTCAACGCCGCGGTCGGCTTTGTCCTTCTTGCGGGGGTCATGTTTCTTCTCATGGGGCCGCGAATCTCGGCCATCGTATCGATTACCATTCCCGTCTCATTCATGGTCGCTTTTCTCGGAATGAAGTCCGGGGGCATTACCCTTAATGTGATCAGCATGTTCGGGATGATGATGGTCCTCGGGATGATCGTCGATTTTGGCATCGTCGTTTCGGAAAACAGCCACCGCTACATGGAGTACGGCCTCCCGAGGAGACAGGCCATCCTGAAGGGAGTCTCCGAGGTGTTCTGGCCCGCCACTGTCACCCTGTGCTGCATCACCGCGGCCTTCGCCCCCCTTCTCTTTCTCACGGGAATTATGGGGAAATTCATAATGGCAATACCGATGGTGCTGATCATCTGTCTCTTCGCCTCATGGGTGGTGGCCATGTTCATCATGCCAACGTATCTCAATACCTTCGCGAAAGAGAGCCTTGTCAAAAGGGATGAGCTGACAACCGAGGACCCCCACTACGAACACGGACTCTTCGGCAGGGTGCAGAGGCGCTACAAGCGTTTCCTCGCAGCGGCCATTGAGCACCGCTATCTCACGCTGCTCTTTCTTGTCATTCTGCTCGCGGGGTCCCTCACGCTCATAGCCACCAGGCAGGTCAAGTTTGTCTTCATGCCAGGGGGAGGTGCGGAGGCTATCGTGATGCGGACAAAGCTCCCCCAGGGTACAAATATCGATGCCAATCTCAGGGAATCGAGAAAGCTCGAGCAGATCATCATGGGCCTGCCTGACAAAGAACTGGACGCCCTGCACGCCAGCGTGGGCGATGAGCGATCGAGTCCGCTTGACCCGAAACCGGGTCAGGGCACGCATAAATCAACCTTCTCTATCTCACTCTCGAAAGAAAAGGATCGGAACCGGTCCGCAGAAGAAATCAACGCCGACCTGCGGGTGAAGATCGCCGCAGCCAGGAAGCAGGGAACGATTCCGGAGTTCATGGATATCCGCTCGGAGGTAAGTGAAAACGGCCCTCCCGTCGGGAAACCGGTCAATATCGAGATTCGGGGAAAGGATTTCGCGGTCCTCATGGAAATTGCGAACCAGTATTCTTCATTCCTTAAAACAATTAAGAACGTGTACGATATTGCCATCGACTTTGAAGAAGGAAAACAGGAATACCTTCATGTAATCAATGATGTAATGGCGGCACGCACCCATGTCTCCGCCTTCGACGCGGCCATGGCGCTCAACTCGGCCTTCGAGGGGGCCGTAGCCACCAGCGTTCATGACGGCAAGGACGATATCGACGTCCGGGTACGCTTCACGGAAAACGCCCGCAAGAACCGCACCAGCCTCGACCAGGTCACGATCGGCAACCAGATGGGAGGTGTAATCCCCCTTAACCTCGTTACCGACATCATAAAACGGCCCGGGTACTCGCAGATCAACAGGCTCGACTACAAGCGGCTGGTCCAGGTCCAGGCGAACTGCGACCAGGATACAATAACCTCGCAGGAGATCAACAGGCTGATGGGCGAAAAGTTCAGCGGTATCGAAAAACGGTACCCGGGATACTCGGTCGCTTACGGGGGCGAGAACGAAGATACAGAAAAGAGCATGGGGGAGCTCGGCATACTATTCCTCTTCGCGGTGATTATTATATTCATCAT
The DNA here is from genome assembly GCA_041749375.1 of Spirochaetota bacterium. Taxonomy (GTDB): domain Bacteria; phylum Spirochaetota; class UBA4802; order UBA4802; family UBA5550; genus RBG-16-49-21. The sequence goes on along the minus strand of JBGTBN010000075.1, from coordinate 19,855 downwards.
CCTCGCGGTTTTCCTGGATTCCCTCATCCTCCCCGTGGTCGTCATGGCCGCGATACCCTTCGCCGTCACGGGCATTGTCCTTGCGGTCTGGACGCATCGGCAGCCCCTCGGCTTCATGAGCGTCCTCGGATTTTTCAGCCTTGCCGGTGTCATCGTGAGCAACACCCTGGTACTGGTGCAATTCATCAACAACCAGCGGGAAACCGGTCTCTCGCTCAAGGAATCGCTGGTGGAGGCGGGAGTGATCCGGCTTCGGCCCATCCTCCTCACCTCCGGCACCACGGTGCTGGGCCTGATACCGACCATCTACGGGCTGGGAGGAAAGGACTATTTTGTCGCGCCCCTGGGACTCGCTTTCGGTTACGGCCTTGTGTTCGCCACATTCATTACACTTGTGCTTATTCCCTGCTTCTATCACATTGCTGAGGATCTCAAGGGCGGAGCATCAAGGCTTCTTGCCCTGGCCGGCATATCTATGCGAAGCGAAATATTCCGCGGGGGGAACGTCGATGGAATGCCCCACGCAGGGTCGGGAGCCCATGCCGGATCAGCCGGATCAACCAGGTCGGGGTTTCCGCCTCATCCGCGGTAATCACCGACACTGTACCGGTACACGCATTCAAATTCGCCTTTCAATTTCTTGATATATTGCCCGAAAGCTGTTTCTGCTTTCTTATTGACACGATATACACCTTTTGTTATCCAGATACCAGATACAAATCAATATAAAGGCATATCGTTACATGATGAAAAAAATGATACTTCTGTTGTTGGTACTGTTACCCGCTTTCTCCAGCATCTCTCTCGCAGCGACATCCGATGACACGATTCTTCTTGATAATTCGATAACGCGAGCGGAATGCGGGAAAAAAATCTACTGGTTTGAAGACAAACAAAATAAATTCGCAATTGCAAATATACGCGATGTGTCCGACTGGCGGAAAAACAACGCTGATTCAATTAACTTCGGCTTTACCGCGTCATCATATTGGTTTCAATTCACCGCCGACAACCCCGGCAATGCGGACGGCACCTGGTATCTTGAAATATCCTACCCGATGCTTGATCTTGTAGAGCTTTACATCCCGTTAAAGAATGGAGGATACCAAACGATATCAAGCGGTGACATGGTTCCGTTCGGCGCCCGCGATTTCATCGATAAAAACTACATATTCGTTCTGAACCAGGCTCCGGGTGCATACACCTATTACCTTCGTATACAAACGACCAGTTCTTTGAACTTCACTCCGATCATCATGTCCCCGCGTGCTTACGTTGATAAAATGAATTACGAGCAGCCGGTGGTATGGATATATTACGGCTTCCTGATAATCATGATTATTTACAATTTTCTGGTATTCCTCTCGAGCAGGGATAAAAGTTATCTGTATTACGTGTTGTTCCTTATCTCGTGGTCTTTCTTCCAGCTGACACTGTACGGATTCGCGTTCCAGTACCTCTGGCCGAATGCCATCTGGTGGGCTAATAACGCTCTCCCCTTTTTCATGTGCATCACGATTTTTTCGGTTGGCTTTTTCGTCAGGAGCTACATGGAGTATCCGGAAAAATTCAAAAAAATCGACAGGATACAGGTCTTTGTCATAATGATCCCGGCCCTGATCTGGGCCGTCGTCAGTCTTTTTATAAAATATCATTACGCCATTATCGGCGCTTCAGCCATCACCATAGTAATGGTATTCAGCATGTACGTTATCGGGTTCTGGGCGATGCTCCGGGGATCGAGGCCGGCCCGGTACATTATCATGGCCTTCAGCGGTCTGGCATTGGGCGTCCTGCTGTATGCACTTAAAACATTTGGCTTACTCCCCACCAATTTCATAACCCACTGGAGCATTCAGATCGGGAGCTCGCTCTCTGTAATCCTCCTGTCCCTTGGGCTCGCAGACAAGATCAACGCGATGCGCTTCAACCTCGAGGTCCTCTACGAGAAGCAAAAGGAAAGTGAAATAAAAGCCAAGGAGCGGGCCCGGTTCCTTGAAGGCATCGTCTCAACGATAAATTCTATCTCTGAGGATTTCTCCATTTTGAGCCGCGAGCTCGACGGCATCAGCGACAACCTGACGCGCCTGTCGATTGAACAGGCTTCGACCAGCGACAGCATTTCTGACCTTTTCGAGGACCTCGTTTCGGCCACGACAAATATCTACGAGGCGACGATCAGCCAGAAGGATGAGGGCGCCAGGTCGAAGGGTATGGTGGCCGATCTTCACGAATCCCAGATGCGGTTGATGAATGAAAGCGAACGCGTTGTCAGAAGCATTTCCGAGATTAGCCGTTCCGCAAACGCAACCAGGGAAAGCCTCAATACGATGATAGAGAAAATGAATATAATCAACACCGGCGGCAATGCTATCGACCAGTTCATCACTGTCATAGATGACATATCAGAACGTGTCAATCTGCTTTCCCTGAACGCTTCAATCGAGGCTGCGCGGGCCGGTAACGCCGGAAGGGGTTTTGCCGTGGTCGCAGTCGAGATCGGAAAGCTTGCCCAGGCTACTTCCGTAAACTCAAAGCAGATCGCCGACCAGATAAAAAGCATAATCACGGACATAGCCGACGGATCCCGCATCATGAATAACACCACGAAGTCCACCGATGTTATTTTTCAGATGGTAACAACGGTCGACAGCGGGGTTGATTCTGTCAGGGGACTCATGGAGAAACAGAGCACGGCCCTTCAGATGGTCGTTAATCAATCGGATCTCATAAACACCATGTCCAACGAGATCGTGATCTCGACCGACAAGCAGAAAAATTCAATGGAACATTCCATGGTGACGGTCACGCGCATGTCGGACATGGCACAGGAGATAGCCGATTCCAACCAGAAAATCGTGAATATCGCGAGACAGATTTCCGAGAAAACCGCCCGGTTGAGCAGCGTCATAATCCAGTCGTCCGCAATGGAGGCCGTCTGATAATCAGGAAAGCGGGAAATAACGACTACCAGTTGACATGCACACCGGCCACGCTTTTAGCTTCGGACATCCCTGATGCTACATCGATATCGAACCCTTGCGGAATTCCGTCCTGTTGATCCGCACGTTGACGATTACCGGCCTGCCGCCCCGGGCGGCCGCGACTGCCTCGTCCAGGACCTGGTCGATCCGATCATCGCCTGTTATGACGAAACCGGCCCCCCCGTACGCCTCCGCGACCCTGTGATAATCCGCGTACGTAAGGCGGGTCCCCACGTCGTCCCCGAAATAGACCACCTGCTCGCGGTAGATCTGACTCCAGCACGCGTCATTGCCTATGACTGCGATAACCGGCATGCCGTGCCGCGCGAAGGTGTCGAACTCCTGGAGAGTGTACCCTGCCGCGCCGTCGCCGTAAAGGATCCAGACATCGCTGCCCGGGCGGGCGGCAGCGGCCCCCATGGCAAAACCCGCGCCCACGCCGAGTGTCCCGAACACACCGGGGTCAAGCCATGTCAGGGGCGCAGGCGGCCGGGTGATATAGGACGCCGTGCCGATAAAGTCCCCGCCGTCGGCGACAATTATGGAATTATCGGTTATCCGCTCATCCAGCTTTTTCAACAGGCGGACGGGGTTTACATACTCGCCCTTCTCTGACGCCATCGCCTCTATCTCGAGCTCGCGCTGCGACTCGCGACCGCGGAGTATCGCGAGCCACTCGTCCGGGCCCGCTGCCCGGACCCCCGCCATCTCCGAAAGCATCATGAGAAACATGAAGGGATCAGCGTGGAGCGGCAGCGACGGACGCCGGTTCATGGTCAGGTCCTGCCTGCTCCTGTTCACGGATATGACGCGCGCGCGGGGGTTGACGGCCCGGCCGTAGTCGAGGCGGAAATCAAACGGTATGCCTGCCAGGATCACCAGGTCCGCCTCGCGAAGGGCCTCTTTCCTTCTGTGCCTGAACTGGAGCGGATCATCCTTGCCCAGGAGCCCCCGCGCCATGCCGGTCAGGTAGACCGGGATGCCGATCTTCCGTACCGCGGTCGTGAGCCGTTCGGCTTCGCGGGGGTGTAGCATCACCTGGCTGCCCAGGACCATCAGCGGCTTCCGCGCCCCTGCAATCATGTCCGCGGCGCGCTTCACCCTGCCCTGAGCCGGGCGGATGTCCCTCACACTGGCCTTCTCAGGCTTCATCGACTCCAGATCGCAGGAATACATCCTGTCCACGTGGCGGTTGAGATACCAGCGGAGCAGCCGGGCGCGCAGGTCGGGCGCCGCGGCATCGCCTGCGCCCGCCCCGTACATCGCCCGCACCAATTCCTCCCCGTAGAGCAGATCGATGGGGCACTCGACGAACACGGGCCCCGGCACGCCCGATTTCGCTATGAGGAAGGCGCTGTGGAGCACGGGCACGATGTCGCAGGTTTTCCCGATCGCAAGGCAGCGCTTGACCGCGCCGGCGACCAGCGAGCGCTGGTCGATATCCTGAAGAGAGCCGCGCCCCTTCAGGACCGTCGCTGCCGAGCCGCCAAGGAGCACGAGGGGAGACTGGGCCATGAGCGCATTAACCAACGCGGTGACACTATTGGTCACCCCGGGACCGGCCGTCACCGCCGCAACGCCGGGGACCCCGGTCATCCGCGCGGTTGCGTCGGCAGCGAACACGGCGTTCGCTTCATCGCGGGTGTCGATAACGTCAATTCCCGTTTTTTTACATCCCACCAGTATCGGTGAAATATGCCCTCCACACAGGGTGAATATCCTGCGCACCCCTTCCTCTTTCAAAACCGCGGCTATCAGATCCCCGCCGTTCAAGTTAAACCGCCGCTCGGGATCATCCAGGCCCTCCCATCTCTCACCGTATCAGTCATTATTGCACACTCGCTGATAATAACTTTTTTATATTTTCAAGCTGCCCTTCAGTGGCCTTTAAAACAGTAAATTTTCCGCCGGTTGAAACCCGCAGCATAAATCGTTTCGAATTCAGGAGAAGGCTTTCTGCATCTGGTGGAATGATAAATTTTCCATAGAGATGATTGATTGTGTTGATACTGAAGGAGGACATCCCGCCGCCATGTATGCCACCGATAAAAATTGAGCTGTTTTTATTGATATTTTGAATCTTGATCTTTATGCTGACATCGTCAATGAGGATCGTGGCGCTATCGTCAAGATTTTCCGCATGATACCCGCTCATCGGGTGGGCCAGAGCACGAAATTCAAGCTCAACAATTACGGGCGATTTGACCCCTTGTTTTATGTATCTGGTATACTTCGTACTTATATTATCGAGTGGTCCTTCAATGACCTTATGCCATTTATCATAGGTTATAACTGTTTCCTTTGAAAATAAGTCATCTTTAACTGCAATAGAACCGGTGGAGCATGAAACAATGAAGCTTAACATGATAATTAAAACTGAAAATCTCATAACCATCCCCCTCACTTGTATCATTCATGACGCTTGCGTTTAAATTATGGAGCGCCGGTCACCTGCCGGATCAGATCCAATTTGACCGGACAACCATAACAGGTTATGCCCACGGTGGATCGCTTCACTTTATTTGTGATGCAAAATATGCGGACAGGGTGCCATGATGAATAATGCCGGTCCTGTTGCTAAAATCAAGTTTTTTTTATTCCGTAATTGCCGGCCATCTGACAATATGCGACAAATAGCGGTTGACTTTTGCCATGGATGGACAAAGCTTAATGAAAAAACAGGGGCGAGGTTACCGTATGAATGACAGCCTGCTTACAATGTCCGGCGTTCAGATAGCCGAAATGATCAGGCGGGGGAAGATCTCCTCGAGGGAAGCGGTCGAGGTGCATATTGAGCAGATCCTGAAGGTGAACCCGGTCATCAACGCCGTGGTAAAGGACCGGTTCGAGGAAGCGCGCAAAGAGGCTGACGCGGCGGACCGGAAGAGAAAGTCATCCGCGGGCAAAGGCCTGCCGCCCTACCACGGCGTGCCCTGCACCATAAAGGAAGCCTATGCCCTGAAAGGGATGCCGCACACCTCCGGGCTCGTGTCCCGTAAAAACACCGTCGCGCAGGAGGACGCGACCGCGGTCGCCCGCCTGAGGAAAGCCGGCGCCATTCCCCTGGGCGTCACTAACGTCCCGGAATTATGCATGTGGTTCGAGACATATAACAGGATATACGGCAGGACGAACAATCCATACAACAAAAAGCGCATCGTTGGCGGCAGCTCGGGCGGAGAGGGCGCAATCGTGGGCGCGGGCGGGTCGCCGTTCGGCCTCGGGTCGGACATCGGCGGGTCGATCAGGATGCCCGCCTTCTTCAACGGCGTGTTCGGCCACAAGCCCACGGGCGGCCTGGTCCCGGGGACCGGTCATTTCCCGGTGGCGGAGAACGGCGCAGCGCGCTACTGCACCTTCGGCGTGCTTACCCGCAGGGCGGAGGACCTGATGCCGCTCACACAAATTCTCGCAGGGCCCGACGGGAAGGACGACTCGTGCCTGAAGATCAGGCTGAAGAAGCCATCCGATTTCAGGATCAGGGGCAGCCGGGTCATCGTGGTCGAGAGCAACGGCTTCATCGCGCCCGACCGGGACATGCGTGCGGCGCAGCGGAAATGCGCGGACGCGCTCGAGAAAAAAGGCGCGGAGATCCGCGAGGTCAATATCAAGAAACTGAAATCGTCATTCCTGATATGGTCGGACATGCTGGCAAGCGGGTCCCCCACTCCCTTCTACATGATCCTGGGCGGCGGGAAGCCCCTCAACACGTCGCTTGAGTTTCTCAAGTGGATCCTGAGATTGTCAAACCACACCTATCCGGTGATACAACTGGCGTTCATGGAGAAATTGAACAAGAGCTTTCCCGGGATGACGAAAAAATACATTGCCATGGGTAAGGCCCTGAAGCAGGAACTGGTTTCGCTGATCGGGGACAACGGCATCATGCTCTATCCCTCGTACCCCACGACAGCCCCCCGGCACAACAAGCCGCTCCTGACCCCGTTCCATTTCGCCTACACGGCGATCCTGAACGTGATGGAGTTTCCCGCGACCCAGGTCCCGCTGGGACTCGACGGGAAGGGGCTCCCTCTCGGCGTGCAGGTTGCGGCCCTCCACGGCAACGATCACATGACCATTGCCGCGGCCATGGAGCTGGAACAGGCGTTCGGCGGCTGGGTGCCGCCCTGGCGCTGACGGAGTGCGGTCTGCGCACCGTAGCCCTATTTCAAATCCGCACTCAGGTCTTTCCCGATAACCGTGCTCGTGGTTTTGAGCCCCGCGAGCGACAGGGCCGTAGCGCCAAGGTCCGCTATCCGGACCGGGCGGCCGCTCACGCCGCACCTGCCGCCGGGCACCGAGATCGCCGCTACGATGGGGAGCGTGTCCACCGAGCCGTGCCCGCCGTTGTACACGCGCCATGGCGGAGCCCACTTCGGCACGCTGATCCCCACGTTCGGAATATGCCCGTTGTAGACCGGGATCTGCCAGCCGTTTTTCGCCAGCACCACCAGGTCGGGCCAGAGCATGTGCCGCTCCCGGTCGACGTCCACGTAGTACCGGTGATAGAGCTCGCCGGGCAGGCACAGGCCGGCAACCCCTTTCTGCATGTCCGTGCGGTCCAACACCCACCAGGGGCACTCCACCGCGCCGGTCTGCGGATTTTTCGCCCGGTGGGCAAGCAGCACCTCCCGCGCCCGCGCGACCTCCTTCTTCCGCCCGCGCCAGTAGACCACGCCGTAACTGCTGACGCTGAAGGCGTACACGCCCCGCGTGTCAACGCCGCGCGACTCCATCACTCCCATGAGGTCCGTGTCGATGAACACTTCGGTCGAGAGGTGGTTTATCGCCGCATGGTCGCTCAGGAGAATGATGCGGGCTTCGCGGGTGATGCCGCACTCCTCCAGGCCCCGCATGAGCCGGCCGAACTGGCGGTCCACGTCGCGCACGCAGTCAAGGACCGCCTCCCGCACGATCATGCGATTGCGGGCGCTCACCAGGTTGTAGTCCTTCCTGCCCGCGCACCGGTTCCCGATCGCGTCCGGATCGCCGGGAACGAACTCCGACGGATCGTGTGCGGTTCCGATGCAGTGCCCGCCGTCGTCGCACTGCGCCAGGAGGATGTAGGCCAGGTCAGGGTCATGACGCCGAAAGAGCTCGAGCGCCGCGTCCGCCACCCAGGAGTCATGGGGAAACCGCCCGGGGAACCCTTCCATCTGGGCGGTCAGCAGGCTGCCCTGGCCGGTATAGAGCCGCGTCATGACCTGCGACGGGCTCATATGCTTGAGAATACCGCCGAGGCGCATGGATTTGAAATCGAAAAATCCCTTTCTCCCTGATTCGGGATCGCAGTCCGCATCCAGGTCTGAACCGGGGTCTGTGAAGCTCCCTTTTCGCGGCGCGGCGAGATACGCGGGATGGTCCTTCCCGGTTACCAGTATGTCCACCGAGGGACTGCCCCCGTCCCTGAACATCTCGGCCACCCATTCCTTGCCGCTGATGAGCATGGTCCCGGAATCTGGCCAGCGCCTCTTCCAGGCGTGGAAGACCGTGTCCAGAGGCCGTCCCCGGTCGTCCCGCGCGAACGAGAGGTGCGATCGCTTAAGCACCGCCTCGTCCCCGTCCCAGGAGGCCGGCTGGGCCCATACCCCGATGATGCCCGTCTGCGCGGAGCTGGTCCCCGCCATTGCGTTCAGGTGGTTCATGTCCGTTGCCGCAGGGAGATGCGCCAGCGCTCCGGGATACCAGAGCGACCGCGCCAGGAACGACCTGATGTTGGGCATGAGCCAGTTCCCCGGCGCGCCGCCCGCATTCCCGCGACCGTCCAGCACCAGGTACGCGGGATGGAGCGCATCAATGGCAATGTAGATGAGCTTCTGCGGCCTGTCTTTCCTTCTCATAACGCCGGGGGCCGGGCGCATCGCGCTCTCCACCGCACCCAGGCTGCCCAGCGTCATCACGCCGGCCAGTGCCCCCGCACTCTTTAAAAATCCCCTCCGGCTCATAGACTTGTTGTTGCCGGCACTGGTTTTGTCCATCACGCGCCTCCCGGTATAATGTAGTCAAATGACTACGTTATACGTATACGAATGACTACATTCGTCAACCACTTTTTATCGGCCGGATCGGACTTTTTATCAGGCGTCCGGGGCCTCCCGCACCGCCAGCAGTGAGATGGCGGCGCTGAAGATTTTCTCCCTGACGTCGTCGGGTTTCATGGCGTCGAGACCGGCTGCGGCAAGAATGAAGGGCTCGAACATGATGAATCCGCAGGAAAACGAGAACATCGAGGCAACGATCATGCGCGGATCGATGTCCCCGCGGAGCGACCCCTCCTCCATTGCAGCGGTCACCCGCTCGATCAGGTGCTGCGCTATGGGGTAGCTCCTGTGCAACTCGCCGGTGCCGTAACCGTCAAGGATGGTGCGCGCCAGGATGCGCCAGAAGCGCTCATGCTTTTTGAGCGACAGGAAGGCTTGCCGGGAGAGCTCGTCCAGAGTGCCTGCGTCCCGCACGTCGGCGAGCATGGCGTCCGCCATGAACTGCAGGGTCTGCCTGCGGAGGTTTTCCTTGGAGCCGAAATGGCGGTGGATAAGGCCGTGATTCACGCCGGCGCGTTTCGCAATGTCCCTCACCGACACACCGTCAAAGCCGCGGCGGGAAAAGAGCTCGCCCGCCGCTTCGATAACCGCGGCTACCACGTCGTCCCGGCCCGTGGGGCGGACGCTTTTTTTCGGGATCCTGCGCGCTGATTTTTTCCTGTCACCTGTTGCCGGCATATCTGCTAACCCGCTCCAATTCTGTCACCGGAATGCCCTCATGTCAAATCTTTCACCCTGCCGGGTATTCCGGCGCCGAAAATAGTATGCCGGCGCTCAAAGGACCGCGGGCGGGCTGCCTCTCACTGCTGTTTAAGAACAGCGTCCACCCTTCCCGATATTCTGGTGATGGCGTCCGCTTCGGTGTTCATCACCGACGCCCCGGTGATGCAGTCGATGTCATGGAACCGCTTGTTCGGGTTCGGGTCCGCGGCGGTCAGGAAAAGCACAATTTTTTTCTGCTGCTCCGGCTCCCTGACCTTCATGATGAACGACCGCGAGTATATGTTGAACATCTGCCAGGCCATCAGTGCGTCGATGATCACCAGCGCGTCGTAGCCCCGGTAATCGACCGAATCGAGCTTCCTCATCGGGACCAGGGTGACCCTGGCCCTGTCTTTGTACCGGTCGGCCAGGCCCTGCGCGACCCTGTTCTTGTACTCGCTCGGATACGCCGCGATAAGTATCTTCTTACCGGTGCCGGCCGTACCGAGCTCCGCCTCGCGGACGCCTTTCACGCACCCGGCAGCGACAAGGAGGGAAAGAAGCAGCGCAATCACAGCAGTACGTTCGTATTTCATTTCCCGGTTTCCTTCCCGGACACCGAGCCGTACACTTTAAAATACCGCGAAGCGCCCCCCCAGTTCATCATGCGCGTGTACCCCGCTCCTTCGAGCTTTTTGATGACGGCCTGGGCCCGGCCGCCGGTTTCGCAGACCAGTATCAGGTACTGCGTTTTCGGGATCTCTGCGAGGCGGTCCATGATCTCGCTCGAAGGATAATTCTTCGCAGTCGGAATGTGCGCCTTCCTGAACGCCTCTGCCGGGCGAACGTCCACGATCCAGATGTCTTTCTTCGGTTTGTCAACCAGCTCCTTGAGTTTTGCCGGCTCAAGGTATTGCTTGAGCACGGCGCCCTCCGCTGCCGTGTATCCCTCGAAGCAGCAGGCGGTGAACGCTGCAACAACCGCAACCATGACAGATAAACTGATTTTTTTCATGTCCCGATCCTCCTTCCTTATAGAAGTATATTGAAACATTCGGCAATCCACTCAGTTGTTCGCCGTCATCCGGCGTATCAGCCCGACCTCACCCTCGTCATAGGCAGACCCGTCCCCGCGCAGTATATCGTGGAACCAGACATCCGGTTCCTCCGCGCCGCCGTGGTCCTGCCACGAGTATATGGTATTGGTCCTGCCGGCAACGAGTCCCCAGTTGTAGCACCCGACGTTTTCAGTTTTAAAAACAGGCAGGTGCGTGACAAAGCGGCTGCCCCTCGTGCGCGCCATGTATTCCGTGCAGATGACCGGTCGGCCCGTTGTTTTAAGCCTTGCGATCTGCGTTGAGAGGCTCTTCACCCCGTCGTAGTTGTGGAAGGAAATGATGTCCGATTCGGCCAGGAGGAAACGGTTGAGCCTGCTGTCGGGGAACCAGATCCCCGACGTGAGGGGCTGGTCCGGCCCGCATGACCGCGCCCATTCGAAGGTCCTCCGTAACAGCAGGAACGAGCGGTTCGGGAGAAAGAGCTTCCGGAATATAACGCCGCCCATCGCGAGCGCCTTGGCAGGCTGGGGCTTCGACAGCGCGGGCAGGAAGTAGTTCCCGTTCTCGTTGTAAAGGTCCCAGGCCAGGACCCGCCCGTCCCGGCCGAACGAGGCCAGCACGTCTTTTACGTAGTCCTCTAGCCGCGGCCAGCCGTCAATATCCTTGAGCGCCCTTCTCCCAGGGGATGCGACCCAGCGCGAGTTGTGGATCCCGGGAACCGGGTCCTTCTGCTTCCCCGGCTGCGGGTCCGGGTCCCAGCAGTCATCGAACAACACGAACAGCGTTTTAATGCCGAAACCGCCGGCCGTATCCAGGAAACGACCGATCCTCTCGAACAGGCCGTCGCGGTCATGCAGCCAGGCCAGATCGTGGAGGTAAACGCGCACGGTGTTAAAGCCAAGACCGGCGGCCCACCCCAGCTCGCGGCGGATAGTCTCGCAGTCAAAGGTCTCCTTCTGCCACATCTCGAGCTGGTTCGAGGCGCAGCTCGGGATGAAGTTGCACCCGACGGGCCAGCCCTGCCGGGCGTACCAGTCCCGCGCCCGCTCAGCCGTCCATTGCGCTTCGCTCATGGCAACCTCCCCGGATCGCTTCAGACTTTTTTCACGAACGCTCCCTTGATGACCGCTATTATTTTCGACGGGGCGAGCCTGACGGCAAGTCGCTTGAAATCAGCCGCCGGCTTCCGGTACGCCTCGTTTTCCCGCATGTCGATGGCTCCGGCCGGGCACGCCTGCGCGCACAGGCCGCAGCCGATACAGCGGACGGGATCGTACCGGTGCCGCTTCCCCTCCATCGTGTGGGCCAGGAGGTTGCAGGGCGGTATGCACCTGCCGCAGTCAGTGCAAGCTTCCTCGTTCACGACTGCCCGGTACTTCGGCGCGGTTACGATCAACCCGGGATCCACGCCGATGATCTGGCCCAGCATGTGGCAGCAGCAGTCGCAGCAGGTGCAAATCTGGTTGGGGCTCCCGGCAGCGACGTTGCCGGTAAAGAATACCAGGTTCATATCAATGCGGTCCCTGACGATGGACCTCATGGAATCCGCGTCGATCTCCCGCGCCCCGCCCCGCTCGATATACATCCGGGCGATGCTTCCGAATGCGAGGCACCCGTCGAGCCGGCCGGCGCGCCGGCACTCGATTCCCTCGAGGTGCCTGGCCTGCCGGCACTGGCAATTATTGAGCACTGCCATCAGGTCATGGGACCTGATCATCCGCTCCACGCGGTCAGGGTCAACTGCAGTGCTCCTCATGTCCTGCTCCGCTCCGAGCGGGATGCTCCGCACAACTCTTGTGGGGTGCTCCAGGTACTTCCTGACATATCCCGTTTCATACAGGCGGTTCGCGATGCGCGCGAACTCGCGGTGCCACGGCGTGTCACCTCCCTCCATGAGGACGTTCTCGAACATCCCCGGCAGTATCGGGAGCAGCGCGTATCCCCTGCCGCGCCCGCGGATGACGCCCTTTGCGACCATCGAGTCGAGGAGCGGCTTGATCTCGCCCGGGCCCCTCCCCGCAGTGCGCGCGACTTTTTCAAGGGGGTCAGTTTTGTAGAACATGGGAAGGTGCAGGGCCAGCTCCGCCTCTTCCATGGTGAAACAGTGGATGAGGAGCTCGGACAGGAGCGATTCGTTTTCGTCCGGCCCGATCATGGCCTGGAGGCTGAATTTTTTCGCAAGGTCCCTGTATACCGCGTTGTTATAGTTCATCGCTCGTGCCGTCTTCCGGATAAGGCCCCGCACCCGGACGCGAATAGCTGTGTCCCGGGGCGCGGCTCACATTTGCTACATTGCGCCGCATGGCGCATCGTCCTGCAACAGGTCGGGGAAAAGAAGTATTTTGTCAATACTTATACCGGGCGCGGTAATCGATCTTATGCCCTGTTCACCGGCTTCACCGGCTCCGCGGCCATGATGGAGCGCACTTTCTCGTGCACGTCGCCGAACAGTGATGGAAACTCGAACGTGTCGGAGAGGAGGCTCACCAGCTTTTTCGCGCTTTCCACGAGCTTTGAGTCGGTGATGGTCATGGTTCCTGTGTCGATGACGCCGCGCATGATCCCGGGAAAGATCGATGCCATCTCTATATCACCGGGAGTGATGAACTCGCGCACGCCCTTGCCGGACACCGCGTCGCTATCCGGCCCGTCCTCTCCCAGCAGGGAAATGACGAACTGGCCCGGCCGGATTTTCCGGTATTCATCGTAGTCGAAATTGTTTTTCATGAGCAGGGTGATGTCCGCGTTCCCGAAGATGTTTTCCGCGGTGGTCGCCAGCCCTCCCTGGTTCTCCAAGGCGAGGAGCGTTTTCTCCCCATGGTCGTAGCCAAGCACGCGGCGGAACCCGATCCTGTCCAGTACGCGCGTGAGACGTACCGCGCTCAGATCTACGCCAACGAACCCGACGGTTACCTCGTCCGCCTTGAGCCGGTACTTCATCATGATCTTGATGATCATGGTCAGCAGGAGCAGGGGAATGTCGTCCAGCTCGAGTGATACGGCGGGAATCGACAACTCACCGTAGATCAGTTCGTAGAGCATGATGGTGGAATCGTCCACGCCCATGATCCGGAACGCCGAGAAGCCGCACTCGGTGCGCTTGAGCACCTTGACCACATCCTCCGGGTGATCGAAGCGAATGGCAATCGGGATGCCGTTGAGGCCGGCAAACCTGTTCAGGATGACCGCGTCCCGTTCGGCGAGGACATACCGGGACAGGAGCCGCGTCTGCCCCGCCTCATCCGCCGCGCCGACCCCGCACGCGAGGCCGACGTTCCGCGATACGGAGGTGAACCGCACGCCGTCGTCCTTCGCAATCTTTTCCCGGATGAAATCGGCTGCACCCAGGACCGCCGTATCGAAGTCGCTGCTGTTCTCGACCGGCATCGTGCCGGTAACCCGGATGAGGCCGCCGGCCGCCCGCTCCTCGACCATGTTCTTCACCGCTATGACGCGGTACCGGTCGCCGGCGCTCCCTATGATTGTGATGAATTCCTCGAAGCGCTTGAGCGTGGACGATGCGATGCGCATGGTGTAGAGGCTCCCGTCCCCGCTCTCCTCTATGTGCTGGAGATCAAGGATCTCGCAATCGCGCTTGCAGAGCTCGTCCACGAAGCCGGGAAAGCTCCTCTTCTTGATCACGACAGTGAGTTCATTGATCATTCGCATGGGTAAGCCACGCAGGTCAGTCTTTCATTCGGGTAAAGATCATCCGGCCCGCAGTCGTCTGGAGCACCGACGTGACGGTGACCTCGACCTCCTCGTTGAGCCGGCGCCGGCCGTTCTCCACGACGACCATGGTACCGTCGTCAAGGTAGCCGATCGCCTGGTTCTGGTCCTTCCCCTCCTTGATGAGGGCGACCCGCATCTCTTCCCCGGGCAGGACCACCGGCTTCAGCGCGTTGGAGAGCTGGTTGATGTTGAGGACCTGCACGCCGTGGAACTCGGCGACCTTGTTGAGGTTAAAGTCGTTGGTGAGCACTTTGGCGCTCATGATCTTGGCCAGCTTTACCAGCTTGGCGTCCACCTCGTTGATATCCGCGAAATCCATGTCGGATATCTTCACCATGATCGACTGGTCCTTCTGCATCTTGTTCAGGATGTCAAGGCCGCGCCGGCCCCTGTTCCTCTTGATCGAGTCCGCCGAGTCCGCAATCATCTGGAGCTCGTTCAGCACGAAGTTGGGGATGACCAGGATGCCCTCGATGAAGCCGGTGTCGCAGAGGTCCGCGATCCGGCCGTCGATGATGACGCTGGTGTCCAGGATCTTGTACATCATCTTCTCGTCTGCGCTCTGGAGATCGGACGAGACAATCTTGTCAAGGAACGAGATCTCCTCGTAGTTGATGATGAAATACATGATCACGAAGAACCCGGAAAGATGGTAGATGAGCGGCGTGATAATGTGAGAATACTGGTCCAGGGCCGCGATGTTCAGTGCCCCATACGCGAGATTGATGAGATGGCCCAGCGTGAAACCGATAATCAGGCCCGATATCGCCGCGGCGAACATCCTGGCCGAAAACGTGTGCAGCACGTACTCGATGAATATAAGTATTACGAGGGCAACGACGCCGGCGATTGCGGCGGCCGCGATCATCACGTAAAAGGGCCACTCAATAAAATAGAGAGAAGATAGTATCATCGACAGTGCAATGAATACCGTTCTGAAAAAAATAATCATGACATACTCCTTAATGGTGAAATCTGGCACGGGCGGCAAAGGACGGGCCGCACCGGCGCGGGGCCGCCGCACACTGCATGCCGGCGTCCGCTGCGGAACGTCGGCACGAGCGAGCTGCTGACGGCCCGCTCACTTTTTCGGATGATGGGTGGAGAGGGCTTCGGAAACCAGGTTTCCTGCATCTTCAAGGTCAACATTCTTGGACAGGGCGACTTCGTGGGTCACCAGCTGGTACGCGTTCTCATAGAGCTTGCGTTCCATGATCGAAAGCTCTTTTTCCCGTCCCCGCCGGAACAGGTCACGGGCGACTTCCGACACCTCATAGATGGAACCGCTCTTGACTTTATCGATATTGTTTTGATACCGTTCTTTCCAATCGTCCACCGAACTTATTTCATTTTTAGCCAGAACAGCGATAACTTTTTTTACGTCTTTCTTCGGTATGATACTCCGGATCCCGATCTGTTCCGCATTTTTAACCGGTATCATCACCTTCATCCCGCTGTTCAGGATGGTAATTATATAATACTCGCTGCGCTTACCTAAAATGACTTTCTTTTCGATGGCCTCAATTTTTCCCACCCCGTGCATGGGATAGACAATATTGTCACCGACCTTAAACATATACCCTGTCCTTCACCCTCTCACATTAAATTTTGCGGCACGCCCGGAACCCGCCTTTATAAGATAAATAAAAAGTATGAGCGACGGATACGTGTAACGCGCCTGAAAAATAGACCATCCACTGATTTCTATGCAGTTCTTATAGCACAAATTTCGCTAATTTCAACAATAATTCTTTGTAAATCAGATGATGGTGAAAAAAAATGATAAAAAATTGCCATATTTCCAGGAAAGACCCCGTATAATGCCTGATAATCAGGCACTAACATGATACAACAGGCCTAATGACTCCGTGATACGATTATATTGAATGCAAAACAGCGTCCCGGCCGCAGACCGGCGTGGCTGCTGTCAATTGCCCCTTAGTTTTCTCTCCTCGATCAGGCCCTCGATCTCCAGGTACCGCTCCAGAACCGATTTCATGACATCGCCGCCCGCAGTATCGTAATACTGGGACTGCGCACCCTCGAGTCCGTACCCGGCCCCGATCTGCTGGACCCCCGGCGGCATGGGCGGAAACTCCGGGTCCCGCTTGTTGCGGTACACGCCGGCCATGTAGCGCCCCCAGAGCGGCGCCGCGACTTCCGACGCGGCCTGGTGGGTTCCCAGCGAAAGGTACGAGAGGTCGTATCCGACCCACACCACCGCGGCCAGGTCGGGCGTATACCCGCAGAACCAGGCGTCGGCCCAGTTGGATGTGGAGCCGGTTTTGCCCGCGCCCTTTTTGCCGTAGCCTCCCTTGATCCGGATGCCCTCGGTCGCGGTCCCGCTGTCGACGACCTTCTGCAAGAGCTGCGTCATGATCCAGGCCACATCCTCGGATATAACCTGGATCGTCCCGTTCTTCGCCTTGCGGGCCAGTATCTCGCCCACCTCGCCCTCTATGTTGGCGACCTCGTTGCCGTCCCGGTCCACAATGTACCGGACCGCGAAGGGGATCACATCCTTGCCCCGGTTGGCGTACACGGCGTACCCGGTGGCCATCTCGAAGGGCGTGAGCTCGGAGGTCCCCAGCGCCAGCGTCGGGTTCGCCCCGAAATCGGTCGGGGGCACCTTGGTCATCTTCGACGCGTACTCTATGATCCTGTCCGGCCCCAGCAGGTCGTAGAGCCGGATCGATATAACGTTGATGGAAGCGGAGAGGGCGTTGCTGACCGGGACCATGCCGCGGTATTCCCCCTCGTAGTTGCCCGGGGTCCAGGTATTGCCGATCGCGTCGATGTCCAGGATCGGCGCATCGGGCAGGTAGGTCTCCGTGGTCACGAGCCTGTTCTCGACCGCTGCCCCGTAGACAAAGGGCTTGAACGAGGACCCGGGCTGGCGCTTTGCCTGTACGGCGCGGTTGTACTGGTTCTGCACCTCGAACTTCGTCCCGCCGATCATCGTCCGGATATAGCCGCTGAAGGGCTCGATGGCGATCAATGCACCCTCCACGTTCATGACAGAAGACAGGCCCGTCAGCTGGGAGTGATAGGCTTCGAGCGCCCTGCTGCAGCCGGGAACCTGGACGAAAAACGTGAGTGACTCGAGCTCATCAAGCAGGTCGTCGGACATCATCTGCTTGAACACGGTCTCGCCGCCCAGGCCGATTGAGACCGAGGGGAGCGGGAAGATCATTCTGAGTCCGTCGAAGGAGTCGATCATGCCCATCTCCGCGGCCATGGTGCGGTTCACGTTCGCCTTGACCGAGACCGAGTTCTGCTTGTCCAGCGCATCGGTCATGACCCGCTCGCCGATTTCCTGCTGGCGAAGGTCAAGCGTCGTGTGCACGCTCAGGCCGTCGTTGTAGACCATGTCCTCGCCGAACCGTGCCACCAGGATCTGGCGTACGTAGTCCGTGAAATAGGGCGCCCTGTCGTAACTCTTCGATGAGGCCGTCCTGGTAGGGTATTCCATGATGATCGACTCGACAAAGGCCGGCCAGAACTCGTTGTAGAGACGGTCCGCCCTTTCCTTCGAGACATATCCCTGGTCCACCATCCGGTTCAGGATGTCCCGGTTCTTCGCGCAGGAGAGGCGCGGGTACCTGATCGGCGACAGGCCGTTGGGCCGCGACGGCAGGCCCGCCAGGACCGAGCTCTCGATGAGCGACATGTACCTGACGTCCTTGTTGAAAAAGAACTTCGATGCCATCGCTATGCCATGGCACCCGTGGCCGAAATATATCTGGTTGAAGTACATCTCTAAAATTTCTTCTTTGGTGAAGCGCTTTTCTATCTGGAGCGCGAGGACCGCCTCCAGGGCCTTACGCGCGAAGGTCCGCTCGCCCGAGGTAAAGAGACGCTTGGCCAGCTGCTGGGTAATGGTGGAGCCGCCCTGCGCGATGGTCGGCCGCAGCGACTTTATTGAAGCAATAACGTTCTTGCCCATGGCCCTTATGATTGCAGGCGGATCAATGCCGAAGTGATCGTAAAAGCCCTGGTCTTCGGCAGAGAGAAACGCGTTTACCAGGCAGGGCGGCAGCTCCTCGAAAGATACGGGATAGCGGCGCTGCTGGAACAGCTCGGTAATGATATCGCCGTTCACGTCATAGAGGCGCGTCGGGATGCTGGGCTGGAAGGCCTTCAGGTTCTCTATCCCGGAGTAGCTCTTGATCTCGGAGGTGACGAAACCGAACATCAGGCCTCCGACGACGCAGACGAAGAAGAAGAGCCCGAGAAAGGCCTTTTCTATCCTGGGTATTGCAATCCTGTTCATGAATATCGATCCTGAAAGCGCATTGTCGCCACTATAGGTAATAAATCAACAAATAAATGGCGCCCGTGCGGGGTACGCTGCGCCCGCCGCAGGTCAGACTTCCTTTTTGATGATCTTCATGATATGGACGCCGACCAGGACGACCACGAATGCGATGGCGCCCCACATGAATACATAGAACACGATCTTAAAGGCGAATCCAAGAATTTTTACCAGTAGCGGCAGTATGTAAAAGAAGAAAAGATACAGGCCTGCTACAATGCCCAGGTAATAAAAGCCTTTTTTAACTGAATCGTCCATGACGACTTAAAACCTCTGTAATTATATAATATCTGCTTAAATATGCCGCGTCCAATTATTATCTGCGCAGCTTTTTTACCTTTAACAAATGGTTCAGGAAATATCCACTAATAAAGAAAGTATGTCTAATAAATCAAATATTTTTTTCTACTTTAATAGATTATATATGATAAATCCAGGGTACGCACCGGAGCAGGAAAATGCCTGAAAAACACCCGATTTCCGGATCTATTTGCAAGATGGCGGCAGGTAAATAATTCTTTACGGATTCGGCATACGCCTGTAGTTTCATTCTCCGAAGGTACTGAAGCAGACGATGAAATCATTCATTTCCATGCATACCGCGCCTGAAGCCCTTAGCCAGGACGATTACAAGCATGGCACATTGATCCGGCGCAGGTCCCCGGCGCCCTTTCCCGGAAAAATGGAGTCGGCCCCATGACCTTTCCGCACGCAGGCCGGCTCCGCCACGCCGCCCTCTACCTCATTGGAACAGCAGCATGCATGATCTTCGTTCTCGTTGTGGCGAGCATAGCCGGAGCCGAGATTATCTCCCTGTACCTGCGGACCTCGTACCGGACCTACCCGCTCCTGCTCCTGGGCCTTCCTGTTGTGACCGGGCTTCTCTGTCTCCTCCTGGCACTGCTCTCCGCCCTTGACGCTCTCCGCGGGTGCAGCGCAAGGCCGCACCCTGCAATGCAGATTACGGCCGCAATCCTGCTGCTCGCGTGCGTGGTATGCGCCGGGCTGTTCTTCCGGCAGCAG
>JBGTBN010000074.1:0-12147 GCA_041749375.1 Spirochaetota bacterium | reverse complement strand
CCCCGGATGCCGCGCTGGCGGACGCGATCGCGACGGACGTGTGCAACCGGGTGAAGAGCGAGGACGACATGGAAGAAGCGGCCGGCCGCGGCATGGAATGCGGCGCGACCGGCGTGGTCATCATATACCGGGACCGGCTCGTGGCCCGGGGAGAGGTGGAATTAACCTGATAGGTCCGCAAGCGCTTGCGGACCTATCGGGGAAAAACCCGGACACCATGGCTTAATGAATATGGAGAACGAACATGAAATCAAAAAATGTACTTTTAATATTCAACAAGAAAATCATGTACAAGCCTCTCATATACCGTCTCGCAAAAGACTTTGACGTGATCTTCAACGTGCTGGAGGCAAAGATCCTTCCCAAGCTCGAAGGCCGACTCATCCTCGAGCTCCGCGGCACGGACGAGTCGATCGATAAAAGCATCTCCTACCTGAGCAGTGAGGGCGTCACGGTGGAGACCCTCGTCGACAAGATATTACGGGACGAGGACCGGTGCATTGACTGCGGTGCCTGCACCTCCGTGTGCCGGGTCGACGCGCTCTGCATTGACCGCGCCACCATGGAGGTCACCTTCGACCACGAGAAGTGCGTGGCGTGCGGCATGTGCAAGATTGCGTGTCCTGTGGGGGCCATGAGTGGCGCCAGCATAGACCTGGATTAACATATGCCATGTCATTCCCGCGAAGGCGGGAATCCATTTCTCCATCTTCACCGCACTTATGGGGGCTAGTAATTGTCATCCCCGCGAAAGCGGGGATCCATTCACCCTCCCCACCACAAGTGAGGTATGAACAAACAGGTATTATTCATGGTCAGTGCGCCGCCCGGCGAAGGGTTAATGACCGGGAGCCGGTCGAGCAATTATAAGGGGGAAGAGGAGGCCGTACTGAGCAAACAGGATGTTTGCCTACCGCCGCTGGCAGGATGCCGAAAAAGCGGCGGCCTTCCCCCTTTAACCCCCATCTCCTGCTCGGAGGCTAAATATTTTTATTTCCCCTTGTCCCCATTCGTACTCCCTGCATGTACCTTCGAACCCCGACTTTTTCGCGGCCTCCTGCCGCAGTCGGGGTTTTGGCATCAATGCCTCAACACAAGTAAAGGTCGCCTTCGCATCCATAACTCACCCCCCTCTCTCTCATTCTTCGTTTTTGTAAACCCTGCAGAGCATCGACTTGAGGGGCTCCGAGCCCGTGTCGGGATCATACTCCATTTCCCCGAAGAGCATGTTGATGTTCGATGTCGTGAATCCATAATCGGGCGGCCCCTCCTCGGGGAACCACCAGGCGTGGGGCGCCGACACGACGCCTGGCGCGATGCCGTCGAAGAGCTTCGCCTTCATGGTCACGCGGCCCCGGGGCGTCTCGATCCAGACACGATCACCCTCCCGCAATCCCAGTCCGGCTGAAGTGGCGGGATTGATCTCCGCCTGCGGCTCTGGCTGCCGTTTCCTCAGGGACGGGATCTGGCGGAATTCACCGTGGAAAAAATACCTCCCCTTGACGCCTCCGATCAAAATCAGCGGGTATTCCCGTGCCAGCTCCGGCGCCGAGACCGGGGTGCATGCCGGCTCCCGGTAGACCGGCAGGGGGGACACTCCCATTTTTTCCAGGGCACTTGAGTAGATTTCAAACTTGCCCGATTCCGTAGCAAAGCCGCTGTCCCGGTACTTGAAATACCTCATGGGGCCCGTGAGTATCCCCCTTTCGCAGAACTCGTCGAAGCTGATCCCCGTTCCCTGCAGCATCCAGTCCAGGAACGCTGGATAATCCTTCCAGGGGAAGGCCTTCCGCAGGCCGAGGCGGCGCGCCAGGTCGATCATGACGTCCCTGTCGTCGCGGGTATCGCCCACGCTCGCGACCCTGCGCTGGGCAAGAACGCACCACTGCTTGTGGATGTTCAGTACATCGTCCCGCTCGAGCCAGGTGGATGCGGGCAGGACGAGATCGGCCCGCTGGGCCGTGGGCGTCATGAAGAAATCCGAGACCACGACGTACTCGATACGCTCCAGGGCCCTGTCAGTCTGTGCGGGATCGGTCATGGTGACCAGGGGGTTGGAGCCCATGATCCAGAGCCCCCTCAGCCGATAGGGGTCGCCGGTGATCACGGATTTCCAGAAGGTCGGCGGATGGACCAGCGGGCTGAGTGGGAAACGGGACTTCTTCAGGCCGGTGAGAAGCGCTAATTGCCGGGTAAAGGGCTTACGGGCTATGATGCGGTCCAACAGGGGCGCAACGGGACGCTTCAGCGTATTTAACACAGAGAGAATAATGTCCCCGGCCGAGGGAAAGCGTCCCCGCCGGGCGGACCTGCCGTCAAGGACGCGGCCCATTTTGTGCAGGGGCAGGAAGGTGTCGCCGGAAAAGTGATGGTCCGCGTAGGGCGACTTCATCCTCACGCCTTCCGGGTGCACCGGTATGACGTCACCGCCGGGCCGGTCGATATTGCCCGTGATGGCCCTGAGGATCAGAAGGGAGCGGGCCGTCTGGAAATTGCATCTGCTCATGTCCACGGCGTTGCCCCACAGGATGCAGGCGGGCCGCGTCGTCGCGTAGGTGCGGGCCACGGCACGGATCTCTTCGGCGGGGAGGCCGGTGATCTTTTCAGCCCATTCGGGTGTGCTCTCCTTCACGTGTTCACGGAGACGGTCGAATCCCAGGGTATAGTTATCTACAAATTCATGATCCACAAGGTCATCGGCGATGATAACCTGGATCATCGCAAGCGCCAGGGCGCCGTCCGTGCCGGGCCGCAGCTGGAGCCAGTGGGTCGCGTGCTTCACGGACCCGATGCGCCGGGGGTCAACGACGATGACCTTATCCGCCTTCTGCACTGCCGTGTCCACGATGCCGCCGCACATACCGTCAGTGGAGCCGGTGTGGGCCACGTTGCAGCCCCAGATCATGATGCATTTCGGCATCTCGCCGCCGAAGCCGAAAAAGTCGCACATCGGCATGGGGCCGAAGGTGATCTTGCTGGCCATGAAGCGGGGTACGTAGCAGAGATGCGCAACTCCCGTGAAGTTGGGAGAGCCATAGGCGTTCAGGAAGCGCTGGGCGAATCCGGTGTAGGGCCTGCTCGTGCCCTGGAGCATGGCAAAATATTCGGGCCCGCTCTCCTTTTTTATTGAGCGCAATCGACCGGCCATCTCGCCCAGGGCCTCGTCCCAGGATATTTTTTCCCATTTATTATCTCCCCGTTTGCCTGCGCGCCGCATCGGGTGAAGGATCCTGTCGGGATGATAGAGGAGTTCCGGCGAAGCAGCGCCCTTGGGGCAGAGGTATCCCCTGCTGGTGGGACTCTCCGGGTCGCCTGTTATTTTCACGACCCGGTTGCCCTCCAGGTGAACCAGCACCTGACAGACGCCGTGGCACATCCGGCAGGTAGACCGCACAACTTTTTTTTCCATTCTTTTCCCTCTCCCCTGGCTCCTCTCCCCGGGTAACGGGCTAATTACAATCCCAGCAAATCGCATGCATTGTTCGAAAGTATATTCTCCTCAAGCCTGCGATCACCCCTGCATGCTACTCGTACAGCATTAATCGCCGGCATTCGGTTCCCATAAGGCCAGTCAGAGGCGAACATGATACGATCTTCACCAAAGATTGAAATAAGTTTTCTGATCTTGGACGGGGATTGAAAACTTGTATCAAGCCATATATTATGACATGATCGAAGGGTTTTCATGACCCTGGATGACTGGAAAAGACCGCTGTGCCCAATGACAAATCTGACTCCTGGAAATGTTTTTACCAGTTCCTCGATGTAATGTATTTTACCATTGGCCGGAACGTTTCGAGATTTCTCTTTACCGAGATAATATGACGATACACCGGCATGGGTGAAAACGGGTTTTTTGTATGGCTCGAATGCCTGAACAGCTTGAAAAACGCGCCGATCAGTAAGGGGAATTGATTGGATAATTGGATGCAACTTCAATCCAAACGCACCGTTTTTTACATCATCCGCAAGTTGTTTTCCCGGATCCTGACATGCATTGAAATCAATGCTGGTGAACGGCAGTATGCGTTTATCTTTCATACGGGCGGCTGCAAGATCACCAAAGGTTACATAGGGTGCAATGGGAAGACACACTGTTAAATCTATTCCCG
Organism: Spirochaetota bacterium; assembly: GCA_041749375.1. Taxonomy (GTDB): domain Bacteria; phylum Spirochaetota; class UBA4802; order UBA4802; family UBA5550; genus RBG-16-49-21. The sequence continues at coordinate 8,035 of JBGTBN010000074.1, read as the reverse complement.
CTTCATCCAGGGAACCTCCCATATTCTCCAGAGTAGCTGCGGCGTTTCTCGCGCGTTCGGCCCGTACGATCCAGTATTTAAACAGCCGGTACGGTACCGAGCCAAGTCCGTAAGTGCGGTGCAGTCCGGACTCGGTTATGCTTATGGGATCGAAAAGTATCTTTTTTGATACTCCGGTACGATCAATCAGTGCGCCACCTCCCGTGTTCAGAATGTCGCCCAGGTGACTGTGTGCATCGACAATCATATAATCCTCCATTACATACGGCAATTATCGGTTAACGTTCAAGGATAAAAGAGAGATTCCCATGACTGATCAGCATTTGACAAGGTAAATGCCCGGCTAAAGCCTCTTCCATTATCACCGTTCCCGGCAGCTTCAATTGCCGCGGACCAGCAATTTAAAAGGCGGGATATCCCGTCTCCCGAATGGCAGAGTTTTTTTCAATGTTGAATCATACCGATTGTTGCGTTTGTAAAACAGGTACCACCTACAATAAGCCTGCTGCCTTGTAAAGAGCTTTAACGATGGCATCGATTTCATCGATTGTGACAAGCAGACTCGGGCGCAGCACAACACATTGTCTGGCAACCTCACCAGGTGACGCAAAAACGCCATTTTTACACAACAACGCACAGAAGGCATGGGAGTCAATCCTGTCTTTAAATTCCAGCGAAACAAGCAACCCGACACCGTTGACAGATTTGATTTTCCCGGGATATTTCTTCATGACCGCCTTTGTCGCATCAAGGAGCTTTTCGCCCAGGAGCAACGCATTCTGCCAGGGTTTCAGACGATCGTACTCGTCCATGGCCCGTATAGCGACACGGCATCCTACATCATGACCTCCAAAGGTGCACATATGAATAAGAGGATGCGCGTCGAAGAACGATTTCAATGTGCGCGTAAAAGCTATTCCGGTCATAGGGAACACCCCGCCGGTGATGGCTTCACCGTATACCAGGATGTCGGGAATAACGGCATATTGCTCATAGGCGAATTTGCTCCCGGTGCGGCCGAATCCTGTCTGTGTTTCATCAAGAACAAGCAGCGCCCCTTTTTTACGACAGAGTTTTCGAACCTCCCTCAGATATTCCATAGCCGCACTACGGCAGTGGTTTTCCACCTGAACCGGCTCGAGGATAAAAGCCGCAGTTCTGCGGCTTATGGCCTTCTTCGCAGCCTTAATATCGCCGAAGGGAATAGTTTTAATTTCAGGGATCAGGCTTCCGTATAGATCTTTATCATCACGTTGCGACAGGGTCATTGCAAAGCCGGTCTGGCCGTACCATCCGCCGTCAACGGTTATAAGTTCAGCGCGGCCGGTGTATCCACGCGCCAGCTTGCAGGCAGCATCCATTCCTTCTCCTCTGACCACTCCGGGCAGAACGCATTCAAGATTTCCAGGAAGAAATTCATCAAGGCGTTTCCCCAGCAGTGCCTTTTCCTCTGAAATCATGACGAAATTGCCCTGGTCTATTTCATTGGCCGCCGTACGCAGTTCTGTCAATAGTACCCTGTTTTTTCTTCCAAGATTATAGCTTCCTGCACCGCTATAGCAATCGATACGGCCTTCCCCGTTTTCATCAAAGATTCTGCTACCCTCTCTTTTGTCCTCCCAAAAGGCGGCACCCCGCGACTCGAGCCTGTCCACCAGGGCACTCGAAAATAAATTTCGCGCCCTGTCCCATTGAGCATTGATCTGTTTATTAGTTGATGCCATGGTTGCAGTTGTCATATCCATCACCTCGTTTTAATCACTTTAATAAATTCTTCAAGATCGCGCACCAGGTTGAATACCTGTAACTGCACTTTTAAATTATCTAAAATTTTCCTTAACACCGGTATCTTCGCCATGGGCATAAAGAATACAAGATATGGTTTCATGGCCCTGACAGCCCTGCGGATTTTTTCAAGAATCTCATCTACCTCGGTCTCGGTGACCGTTGTCGGTATTTGAAAGCGCATGACCTGGGGAGCGTTGCCGGAATAAGCGGCCCATATTCCCTCTTTTGCAAGATTGTCGGCCATGAGCCCGCCGATGAATTCATACTTGTACTCAATGCCGATCATAAGGCCCCTGCCGCGCACTTCCTTCACGATCGTCGGATTTTCACGCGTTATATTTTCAAGCCCGGCCTTGAAGCGGGCACCGTTTTTCTCCGCGTTTTCCCATATTTTGTTTGTTACGATGTAATCAAGCACCTGGCGCGAAACGCGGCAGCCTATGTCAGAACCGCCTCCCGAAGTTGCGTGAAAATCCGGGTTGGCTTCAACGAATTTAACAAGGGGATCGCCGTCGCGGTAAATGATCGCCGCATTGGGATAAAGGCCTCCGCTGATGGATTTTGCCACGACCATGATATCGGGAACGACCCCTGAATGCTCGCTGCCCCAGAGTTTTCCGGTGCGGCCTAACCCGGTCTGTATTTCATCGAAGATGAGCATGATGCCCTGCTCATCGCACAATTTCCTGAGGCCGGACAGGTATTCATCGCTTCCCACATGGATGCCGCCCTCTCCCTGAACAGGTTCGACGATTATAGCTGCCGTGTTTCGAGAAGCAAGTTTTCGCGTTCCTTCAAGATCACCGAAATGAGCAAAACGGAAATCCGGCATGAGCGGCTCAAAGAGATGTTTGTAATAATCCTTCCCATTGGCGGAAAGGCTGAAGCCGGAATGGCCGTGATAGGCTTTGAAAGTGGAAATGATCTCTTTCCTGCCGGTGGCTCCAAGCGCGAGCTTGAACGCTCCATCAATAGCATCGGCCCCGCTTCCGGCAAATACGATTCGCCTGAGATTGCCGGGACAGAGTGAAGTCAATTTTTCAGCGAATTCGATTTTTGCCTGCGACAGCATGCCAGGGCTTCCCATGTCATGGTCTTCTATCGATTCCTCAAGCGCCTGAATGATTTCTGGGTTCCCCCTGCCTGCATTGAAGCACCCGGCCGAAGTGAAAGCATCAACGATGGCCCTGCCCGATTCCTTGTCGACGAATTTAATGCCGGCCCTTCTTCCCTCCTGCATCTCGAGATGAGCGCCCCGCAGATAACGAACCTGACCGCGAGAGATGTGTTTTCCAAAAAGTTCGAGTACACGAAGCTTTTCCTTTCTTATCTTCTGATTTAGCGGGCTCATGAAAACCTCCTATTCATTATATCAGATATGCAGATGATTGACTTCTGACACATTCATACACAAGCAGGCTCGATGTATTCCATATTAAAAGCTTCGGCTACCCTGCAACAGGTTAATCTTCCCCCGCATACATTGAGGCCTTTTGCCAGAGCCCGATCATCATCAATGGCACGCTCCCAGCCCTTGTCGGCTATTGCAAGGGCGTACGGCAGCGTCGTGTTTGCGAGCGCCAGGGTCGAGGTTCGGGGCACCGCGCCGGGCATATTGGCCACACAGTAGTGTACCACTCCATTTTCAAGATAAATCGGGTCATCATGCGTGGTGGGACGACTCGTCTCGCTGCAGCCACCCTGATCTATGGCGATGTCAACAAATGCAGAACCGGGCTTCATTTTCGAAAGCAGGTCTCGTGTAATGAGCCTGGGTGCCCTGGCTCCGGGAATGAGCACCGAGCCTATGACCAGGTCGGCGAGGGAAACACTCTCTTCGACATTTGAAGAATTCGACATGAGTGTGGCCGCCTTTGAATGAAAAACGTCTTCAAGGTACCGCAGGCGGTTAATGTTCACGTCGAGTATGGTCACCCGCGCCCCCATGCCAACCGCCAGATGCGCCGCGTTGAGTCCCGAGATGCCTCCGCCGAGTATGACCACATTGGCCGGGGAAACTCCTGGTACGCCCGAGAGTAAATAGCCTTTGCCGCCGTTTTTAATCTCGAGGCAGGAGCATCCCATTTGAATTGAAAGCCTGCCGGCAACTTCGCTCATTGGCGCGAGGAGCGGCAGACTGCCATCCTCAAGCTGTACAGTTTCGAAAGCTATGCCGATAACCTTGCGATCCATCAGCTTGCGGGTAAGCTTTTCATCCGCCGCAAGATGCAGATAGGTGAAAATTATCTGCCCTTCACGCATGCGATCAAATTCCGGCTCAACCGGCTCTTTTACTTTAAAAATCACATCGGCCTCGCCCCACACATCGTCAGGCTCGTTCATTATGATAGCGCCGGCTTTTACGTAATCGGTGTCGGGCATGCCGGATCCAATTCCAGCGTTTTTCTCAATAAATACCTTGTGACCATGCGCGGTCATGGCCCGAACCCCGGCGGGAGTCACTGCCACCCTATATTCACGTGTCTTAATTTCCCTGGGAACACCTATTTTCATATAGATACCTCACCCGCACACTATATTTTTTGTTTAGTTAGTTGACTAACTTATTTATATTTTGTCAATATTTTTTTATCGATTTTTATAAAAATGCCCGCAGGAATAAACTTGACGAATAACCGTGGCATGGAGAAGAATAAGACGGATCATGCCGGTATCGGGCCCCAATATACAGAAGGGAAAATCCGAACCAATCAATTTCGACCTCAGAGGATAATAATGGGAAGGAAAAGCGTTGAACAAGAAAGGAAAATCCAGATCGTACAAGCATTGCATCGCTGCCTTCTCAAAAAACCATTTAACGAGACATCGGTTAAAGATATTGCCGCCGAAGCCGGGGTCAACCACGGTGTATTGCATTACTATTTCAAGAACAAAGAAGAAGTGCTGCTTTTTTATATCGATTATATCATTACACTCTACAAGTCGGAGTATAATGAGTGGCTCACAACACGGGACGGTGCGATTACCGGAGATCGGAAGTTTCTCAGTGATATTTTTTCATTTATGACCGACCGTATTACCCTCAACAAGAATCTTTCGAAAGTTTTTATCGAAATATGGGGAATTGCCAGTTATAATAAAAAAGTTCGCGTAAAACTTCAAAAGGCATACCAAGAATTGATCAACGTCGTGAACGGTATTATCGGGAACAAAATCGGGGATAGTGAAGTCACCAACCGGATGAGTCAGGCACTTATTGCATATTTCGAGGGAATGTCGCTTTTTTCAGTCATCATGCAACCAAAGGATTTTCATACCGCTGATATACTATCATGGATTAAAGACAGGGTAATCGAGATGACGCAGTGACATACTCCATATACTTCAAAATAAGAGCATCACCGGTATTGCTCTAATACTATTGGTTCTTCAGACTTTGTCACAATTTTGTGACACGCTTCACCCATGCCGCCCTCGAATTTTCAACTGTTCCAGGATAGCTTTCTACATATGATGGTGCTTATCAGAACAGCCATGGATAACCTGGTTTAGTCTTTTACATATTTTTAAGCCCCCTATCCAGTGCTTTTTTGGTTGAATATTACAATATTATCTCCAATACTGGTGCAGATAAAACGCATTCAGTATCTTTGGCCTACACTGAAGTTGGCGCAGATTCCTTGATGATCGCATAATGTCTTGTAATTTACATTAAGTGCCAGGTATGGATTACAATTGAACATATAGGAAAGACCGCCTATTCAGTACCGGCCCAGGTGACACAATGCGTTTTGAACAAAACCGCTTCGCGGTAGCTTTCTGTTCATCATACCCGTCCTGATTATTTCATCAACAACATTTTTCTTCCAGTATTACCTCGCCGTATTGTACCCTCCTGAAAAAACCAATCAGGAGGCATTTCAATGGATTCAATTTTTAAAAGAGTGCTGGAAAACTGCGACCTGCGCAACCTCTCCGAGAACACGAAAAAAAGCTACATGGGGATAATCAGGAAATTTTCGGAATACTTCAATTCGTCGCCGGAGCATCTACAGACAGAAGAAATCAGGAAATATTTGCTTCATCTCAAGCGGGATAAAAAGCAGGCCACACAAACACTGGACGTTACCTATTCGGCCTTGAAGTTTTTCTACAGCACCGTTTTGGCCCGGCCCTGGGAAATGACACCGGTCCCCCGGGTCAAGCTGGAGAAGAAGCTGCCGGTCGTTCTTTCCATGGAGGAGATTGCCGCGTTATTATCGACGATTCAGAATATCAAGCATAAAGCGATTCTGACCGTTATCTATTCCGCCGGCCTGCGGACCAGTGAAGCCGCCGGCTTGAAAGTAAGCGATATCGACAGCGCGCGGATGCAGATACGCGTTCAAAACTCAAAAGGCGCGAAAGACCGCTATACGATTCTCTCCGAAACCGCCCTTCAGCTTTTACGTCAGTACTGGAAGATATACCGGCCGCACCACTGGCTGTTCCCCGGACAGTATGGCGACAAGCACATCAGCTACAAGGGCATTTCACTCATTTACAACAGGTATAAAAAGCAAGCAGGAGTCACGAAAACGGCTACCGTCCATAGCCTGCGACACAGCTTCGCGACCCACCTGCTTGAAAACGGTGTGGATTTGCACCACATACAACTCCTCCTGGGGCACAGTTCCCCGAAAACAACCACGGTGTACCTGCACGTCAGAAGGGTTGATCTGCAGAAGATAGCGAGTCCCCTTGATGTGATCAACAAAAAAATTTGATGTTCATATCATAGATTTTTCTGATGGTTGAGGTCCAGGATGTTTTTAGGCTGTACGGGGAACGCTATCGCCGTCTGCGCGGGAGCTGCATATCTCCCGGACAGCATAGAGTGATGCGGCATATTGAGTCATGCAGGACCGCCGCGCTGGGAGGCCATGTTGACCGCTGCGACGAATGCGGTCATGAGCGTATATCGTACAATTCGTGCCGCGACCGGCACTGTCCGAAATGCCAGTTCCTGAAAAAGGAGAAGTGGCTTGAAGACCGTCTGAGCGATTTTCTCCCCATCGGCTATTTTCATGTTGTTTTCACGATACCGGATTCACTCAACCCAATTATGCTCAACAATCAGAGAATCACGTATGACCTTTTCTTCCGCAGCGTATCCGAAACCCTGAAAGAGCTTGCGGCGGACAAAAAGCATATCGGGGCGCGAATCGGGTTCATCGCCGTACTGCACACCTGGGGGCAGAATCTTTCCTATCACCCGCACATACACTGCATCGTCACCGGCGGCGGGCTGTCGGACGACCGGAAGAAATGGCTGCACTCAAAAAACGATTTTCTCTTCCCGGTACAAGTCATGGGAAGACTATTCCGCGGGAAATTTCTTTCGTATCTAAAGAAAGAATATCTGCGCGATACGATTAAAATAGCCGGGCCAAAGAAAGACTTTGCCTTGCTTCTTGACTGTCTGTACACCCCCAACTGGATCGTGTACGCGAAACCTCCTTTTAAAAAGCCCGGAACCGTGTTCGAATATCTTGCCCGGTACACCCATCGCATCGCGATCAGCAATCATCGGATCGTAAAGATCGAAAACGATACGGTCTATTTTCACTGGCGCGATTATTCTGACGGTAACAGGAAAAAGATCATGGCGCTGGATGCCCACGAATTCATCAGACGTTTCCTTCTGCACGTGCTGCCGAAACAATATGTAAAGATCAGACACTTCGGATTGTTCGGAAACAGAAATCGCCGGGCTCTTTTAAAGGATTGCCGCGCGGCATTGCGGGTAAATCAACGGCATCACGAGAACCTGGTTGAACAATGGAAGCATACTCTTCTTCGTGTAACCGGTTTTGACGTGGACCAGTGCCCGTGCTGTTGCAAGGGAACCATGGTGTTTGTCCATGAAATTGCGCCCGCGTATTGCCGGGGGCCTTAGGAGAAAAATAAATGTGGACACAAAAAGCATTCGTTTTCTTTGCCGCCTGTGGACTGGAAAATCAGTCAGGGGCATGGTGTGCTGAAAAACTATTTTTATCCTTTTTGTTTTCCAATAATAACTCAATAATCAATTCGTTCCCGTTTTTTTCCCGAATTGATTTTAATAGTGGTAACGTAAGGACGTCTCTTCTCGTGGTAGCGGTATCTCGAAATACTTTCATTTGACCCGGCTTATACTGATTCAATCCCCATAGCCTGTGCCTCAGCGGTTTCGTTCAAAACGGCTTATATCACATTGAAAAGAAATGTGATATAACCCTAAGCCTTATGTGAACCATTGTGGGAG
>JBGTBN010000073.1:0-2101 GCA_041749375.1 Spirochaetota bacterium | reverse complement strand
GACAATTCAACACAGGGGGCTTCACCATGTATAATCCACTGATCGATGAAAAGCGAAAGCTGTCACGCCGCACGGTGCTGGCGGGGACGATGAAGCTCGGCGCGATAGCCGCGGCTTCGTGGCTTGCGGGCTGCTTCAAGGGAGAGGAGCCGGCCGGGCCGGACCCGGGGGCCGGCGAAACCCGGGCGGCGGAAAAGATCACCGTTACCGGCGACCCGTCAGCGCGCATCCTGTTTAAAAGAGGCCTCATTGCGGACGGCACGGGTAAACGCGCCTACGTGGGCGACGTGCTCGTCAACCGGAACGTGATCGAGAAGGTGACCCGCGGCACTATCGGGTTCACGGGGAAGACCGTCGATTGCGCGGGGAACGTTATCGCGCCCGGGTTCATCGATGAGCACTCGCACAATGACTGGCTCCTCTGCCGCACGAACCATTCCGACATGCTGAAGCCGTTCACCGCGCAGGGAATCACGACCTTCATTACCGGGAACTGCGGCTTCGGTATTTCCGGGTTCCAGAAGAACAGCCCCTTCAAGAAGTTCATCGAGAAGCAGACCGGCGGGTTCCTCGGGAACGAGCGTCTCGATTGGGACACGATGGACCAGTATTATGCCGTGCTGAAACGGCAGGGCATCAGCCACAACATGATAAACCTGGCGGGCCATGGCACCAGCAGGATGTCGATCCGGGGGTACAAACCCGACCCGATGAGCGCCGGCGAGATGGGCACTCTTATCCGTCTACTGGAGGAGTCGATGGAGCAGGGCTGTCACGGCGTGTCGCTCGGGCTCCAGTACGAGCCCGGCATCTTCGCGACCACGGACGAGCTCGAGCAGGTGGCCCGTCTGGTGAAGAAGCACGACAGGATCCTCACCGTCCACAAGAAGGCCTATTCCTCGCTCTCGCCAACGTATCCCCTCGTGCCGTTCGGCGCGGCGCACAATATACTCGCTCTCAGGGAGATGCTGGACATCGCCCGGAAGACGGGCGTCCGCCTGCAGATATCGCACCTGATCTTCGTCGGTACCGATACCTGGGACACGTGCGGCAAGGCGCTTGCCATGATCGAAAGGGCGCAGAAGGACGGGGTCGACGTGAAGTTCGACACCTATTCATACCACTGTGGCACGTCGGTCATCAACGTCGTGCTGCCGGCCTGGTTCCTCGGCAGGGTCCCGGAGGTCTTCGATGACCGGAAGGCCCTGTTCCGGCTCGAGATGGAGTTCCGCGTCATCAAATTCCTCCTCGGGTTCGGGTACGAGGACATCCAGATCACCAACGCCATGCACCCGGACCTTGACCGGTACAACGGCATGTTCCTGGGCGACATCGCGAAAAAGCGCGACATGGACCAGTTCGACAACTTCATCGACATGGTGAAGAAGAGCGGCGGCAAGGCGCGCGTGCTCAACCACAGGTATAGCAGTCTCGACAACGTGAAAGAGCTCATGCGGCATCCCGCGGCCCTCTACATGACCGACGCCATTCCCGCGCCGGACGGCGTGCAGAACCCGGGCGTATCCGGCTGCTTCCCCCGCTTCCTCCAGTTCGCGCGGGAATACCGCACCGTCACGATGGAAGAGGCAGTGCGCAAGATGACGGGCGCGACCGCGGAGCGGTTCAACATAAAAAAGCGGGGCTTCCTTAAAGAAGGGTATGCGGCCGATATTACCCTGTTCGACTGGAAGCGGGTGAAGGACAATAACACGGACATAAAGACCGACGCGGCGCCCTCCGGCATCGAGGCGGTATATGTAAACGGGAAGCGGGTGATGGAGAAGGGGAAAACGGATACCGCGGTCCTTGCGGGGACGGTGATCTGACGGCGCGTTACAGCCCGCCGATGGCCTTCGAGACGGCGCGCGCGAAGCTGTCCAGTATCCGGGCCTCGTCCGCGCCCTCGGCCTCGACGAAGAGCGCTTTCCCGAGTACGCCGTTTTTTTTGCATTTGACGAGCGCCCTGATCCCGCCCTTTTTCACGGATTCAGTGATGGGATCGTTGTCGCTGTATGAATACGTTTCGATCCCGAGCGAGTAGTAATATATGACGATCTCGAAGGTGTCGTAACGGCCGGCGGCCGGAGGCATGACGCCCGCC
>JBGTBN010000072.1:0-200102 GCA_041749375.1 Spirochaetota bacterium | reverse complement strand
AGCTATGTTCGGAATGGATAACCGCTGAAAGCATCTAAGCGGGAAGCCAACTCCAAGATGAGATTTCCCTTGGCCTTCGGGCCACTGAAGACTCCTTGAAGACTACAAGGTTGATAGGCTGGAGGTGTAAGCGCAGTAATGTGTTCAGCCGACCAGTACTAATCAGTCGTGAGGCTTGACCATATTATAATAAACCCGAGTGATTGTATCACTCGGGTTTATTTTTTTTAAAATCCTTCTTTTTTTCGATATGTTATAATGTTCACTTTTTCAAAAATGCTTGTATTTTTTTCTTTAATATTATTATATTATAACATGGTTTGTTCGATTTAATGTTAGCATAAAAACAATAAATCGAGATTCATCATATGTAATGTATCAGGTCGGGTAGTGATTAATGAATATTAATTATAAAGACATCAAAGACCACAAGATAATTCTATTAGATGGCGATATTGATTATTTCTGTGTCAGCGAGTTAAAAAACGCTGTCTTTAAGCTTATTAATGACAGGACTCCCCATATCATTCTCGATCTTAATAATGTCGAACATATGGATTCCTCGGGTATCGGCCTGATTGTCACTGCTTATAAAGTCATGAGTCAGTATGGAGGCTGCATGAGTCTGATGAATGTACAGGATGATGTCATGAAGCTGTTGAAATTGACTACTATCGATACATTGATGACTATATATAAAAATGAAAATGAAATAGTTTGATAAGCAAGATCCTCATGTCATACTCTTTGTTAATAAACCACAATCATCTTTTTATGGTACTATTTCATGATGCGTTGCTGCGTAGAATAAGATAATGCCAAAGAACCAGGATATTCGATGAAGATAAAATATAAACTGATCTTGATGTTTATATTGATAACACTGTTCGCCTCCCTGCCAGTATCTCTATTTATTTTGAATAAACAGGAAGAAGAAAAGATCGCATCGATAGCAAGCCAGGGTCGTATATTAAGTACAATTCTCGCGCAGTCGGTTATAAATATTATTCTTGCCAATGGCGGTGATATCAAAACGACACAGGTGGATGCGAAAGAGATGATCTCGGTGATGCGAGCACTGGAAAAGGAAGGGTTGGTATATGCAGATGTCATTCTCGTGTCATCGAAAAAAGCCTATAACGGCATCATACTCGCTTCATTTTATGCATTCGATAATCAATACAGGCCGAACCTACAGCGCATATCAGCAGATGAAGTCTCACGGCTCAACCAGATGCGAGAATACAGTGAGAAGTATATTACCGGTCTCAGAGACATTTGCTATGAGTTCGCTGCTATCGGCGCTCCTTCGGGAAAACCCCCTCTCTGTATAGGGAGATTGATTTTTTCAAAATCAATAGTACTCTCACCAATAAAAAAATTGAATTTTCTCATATACGGTGCGACTGCCATTGCAATTATCGCCGTGGGCCTAATCGGCCTTGCGTTCAGCCGGGTGATTTCTAACCCGATAGTAACTCTGACCGAAGCGACAAGAAGAATTGAAGAGGGTGACCTTCATTACCAGTTGCCTGTGAAGTCGCGAGATGAGATCGGTATGTTATCAGATACGTTTGGTCATATGATCCAGATGATCAATCAGAAAATTGATGAACTAGAGCTAACAAACAAACGTCTTACACAGATGGATCTCATGAAAGATGAATTCCTCGCAAACGTTACGCATGAATTGAAAACACCATTATCCGGGATTATTGGGATAGCTGAATCGCTCATGCGTGGCGCTGCCGGCGCTTTGAATAATGAAGCCATTCATGACCTCTCTCTCATCATTACAAGCGGTCAGCGACTTGCCGCTCTCGTTAACGATATACTTGATTTCTCGAAATTAAAACATCATGATATAATACTCAATCGTGAACCTGTAAACATGCATGATGTGGCCCAGCTTATCATATCTATTATGAGACCTCTCATTGAACAAAAGTCTTTGAATATACAGAACAAGATAGATCCTCACGACATCATCGTGAATGGAGACGAGCGCCGGATCCAACAGATATTGATAAACATACTGGGGAATGCGATAAAATTTACAGATTCGGGCGGTATAATCATTTCCGCTGTAGATCATAAGGAAAATATTGCCGTTACCATAACGGATACGGGTATTGGCATACCACCGGACAAAATAGACCGGGTTTTTGAATCGTTTGAACAGGTCGACGGTTCCATCACCAGGAGCCGCGAGGGCAGCGGTTTGGGCCTTGCTATAACCAAAAATTTAGTCGATCTACACGGTGGTTCCATTTGGGTTGAATCAAAACAAGGTGAGGGCTCGCGGTTTACATTCACCCTTGCAAGAAGCGAGAAAAAGATTACCAAACCAGCTCCTGATACTTCGGGTGTGAAGGAATTCATCGGATTAATGACACCCGGGCAGAGGGTCAGGTCGATAGCCGGTATTCCTGCCGGCGTCAGACAAAAACATATTATCGTCGTAGACGATGACCCGGTTAATCTGCAGGTCATCGTTAACCATCTGTCGTTAGAAAGCTATGATGTTGCTACATCGTTGAGCGGTCAGGAGTTGATGAGAATGTTGGAGGAGCGCGGTGCCCCCGATCTTGTGCTTCTTGATGTCATGCTTCCCGGGATATCAGGATATGATGTCTGCAGAAAAATCCGCAAAAAATATTCTATGCACGAACTGCCTATAATTATGCTGACAGCAAAAAGCACGATTCAAGATATCGTAACTGGTCTTGCTGCTGGAGCGAATGACTATATAGCCAAGCCGGTTAACCGTGACGAGCTCATTGCCAGGGTGAGTAATCTGATTTCCATGAAGGAATCTGTTAAGGCAGAGGGTGAATTAAAGGTGATCAGAAACGAGCTTGTCATTGCGGCTGATATACAGAAATCACTGGTGCCCCATGCAATGCCAGTAATAAAAGGAATTGAATGCGCCGTCCGATATGAGCCGTCGACTCATGTTGGTGGTGATTTTTATGACTATCATCTCATCGATGAAAACCGGTTCGGTTTTCTAATAGCCGATGTCGCCGGTCATGGAATCCCGGCCGCCATGGTGGCGGCAATGCTGAAGGTGGCATATACGTTTTATAAATCGGATTTCAATAATCCGTCCTTGCTTTTCAAAAGAATTAATACTATAATGGAACAGTATCCCCATGGCCTGTTTACAACTGCTTGCTGCGTATATATTGACATGGAAAAAATGAAATTGTACCATTCAAATGCAGGGCACTGGCCGCTCATTATCTGGAGAAAGGATGAACAGCGGCTCATTACCGATGTTTTATACGACCGACCGATTGGCTTGTTACCAGACTCGAATTACAAGGTAAATGAGATAGAACTTCATTATCGGGACCGGATAGTATTGTACACGGATGGTATTATCGAGGCCCGCAACAGTAAAAAGAAAATATTCAGCATTGAGAGATTCCAGGAGCTGATAGCCGAATGCCAGTCTTTAGACTCAGAAGATTTCGTTGATCGAGTAATTCATGATGTAAAAACATGGGCGGGAATTTCCGAGGTTAAAAGCCTGATCGATGATATTACGCTCATTGTTGTGGATATTGCACACAAGCCGGAAAATTATTGATTTCCTCGTAAGTCGGTTAATTGCCCGCATTCTGGATGGGAAAATGTATCGAAAACTGGGTGCCTTTCTCGTCTGAATGAACATTGACACTGGCAGAATGATCTTTCAATATTTTACTGCAAATTGAAAGACCGATACCGGTCCCATGCACCCGCTTTTTTGTTGTAAAAAAAGGTGACCAGATTTTATTCATGATGTCATCCGATATCCCGCTCCCATTGTCGAGTATAATCATGTTGACCGCAGAGTCTTTTTCGAAGGTGGATATCCGTATTGTTCCTGTCTCGCCAGATCCTTCAAAATCCTTTTCCAGTATTGCGTCTTTTGAATTCAAGATAATATTAACGATCAGCTGCTCCAGGGATATTTTATCTCCGCGTATTTTGGGGATTGTATCATCGAGAACAAAAATCAGATCAATGCTGTTTTTCTTCAGTTGCAGGTTAATCAGGTCAATGGCTTCAAGTATGATTTTATTGATATCGATCATTTTCATCGAGAGAGTGCCTTTCTTCGAGAAGTTACGTATATGATCTATAATGGTAGAGGATTTATCAACGAGAGCACATATTTTCAGTAATTCGGATACGCCTTGAAGATTTTCAAAATCCTGATCGTTGAGGTCGTCAATCATGTTTTGAGCTATGCCTTTAATTCCGGTCAACGGCTGTGAGAGTTCGTGAGCGATACCAGCCGTTAGCTCTGCTAAACTGGCGTGACGGGCAAGCTGGGACAGCTCCAGGTCTTTTTCAAGAATGATTTTTCTTGTTGAATCGTTGCTCTGCTTTAATCTCGCAATGCGACGGTTCAGTTTTGTGTTCAGCTCATTGATCAATATGAATTGATTTAGCAGGAATGACATTTTGTTTTTTAGATTAAATCCGAGAACGGCTGATAGAATAATGCTCATAAACCCAGCCGAGAAAATAAAATGAATTTCATTGAGAATGTATACGGTAAAAGATATATAAATAAAATTTATTAATAGTATGACCAGAAGGAATACCGATGTAGGATCATGTTTCACGGGGAAGAGTATATACAATACATGCATATAGAACAAAATATGCAATATATAGATGATAATATTCCGGTAATCTGGGAATACCATCATCGAGAAAAATGATACAGCTGAAATAATAAAAATTGGTATGATTGATGTTTGTCGGTATCGCTCATGCTGGTGTTGTATCATAAGGGAAAGAGTGATCGGGTATACGGATAATCCAATGATTGTTACGAATGGGATAGTAACAGTGTCGAGTATACCGCTATATCTGAGGTAAAGGGGAGTAACAATGAGGAGCAAAACGCAATTATTGAGAATAATTCGCCTTGATAATCCGATAAAATAATACATTATAGCGATGAGAAGCACCACTACCAGGGTATAAAATATTAAATTGATAGCTATGGAATAAAGGAATGTTGACGAGAAAGCTGAATGCATGAATTTTTGTTATTGTATGTTATAGTATATCAGTAAAAAACCGGTATTACTGTTCCTTGAGCCAGTTATAATAATACCAATAAGATAACCTACGGCTCGTTAAAAGAGTAATACAGTAATAAGTTCAATTGACATCTAGAAATAAAATTTATATGATGTCAATGTTTTATTGCCTGGGATGATATAGATTGTATTGCAACCGGAGAACAGAATGAGCTTTTCGTGCGGTATTATTGGTCTTCCCAATGTCGGAAAATCTACGATTTTTAACGCTTTATCAAGCGCCGGCGCAATGATGGCCAATTATCCCTTTTGCACTATCGAGCCGAACAAGGGGATTGTTCCGGTACCTGATGAACGTCTAAACAAGATCGCGGAAATGCTTCACCGGGAAAACCCGATCCCGACAAAAATTGAATTTTTCGATGTAGCCGGTCTCGTTCAGGGGGCGTCAAAGGGTGAGGGCCTCGGAAATAAATTTCTTGGTAACATCCGGAACGTTGATGCTCTAATACACGTGGTCAGATGCTTTGACAATGAAGATGTCGTTCATGTCCCTGGATTTGTTGATCCGCAGCGTGATATTGAAATTATCAACATGGAGCTGATCCTTGCCGACATGGGTATCCTCCAGCGCGGTATAGAGAAGGAACAAAAACTGTCCCGCGGTGGTGACAAGAAGTCAAAAATGAAAGAGGAGATGATTGCGCGCCTGCTCAAGCACTTGAACAGCGGCAAAATGCTCAGATCTCTCGAGCTGGACCAGGAAGAGAAACTGCTTATTGGTGAATTCGGTGTGATTACAGATAAGCCGGTCATTTACTGTGCAAATATCGATGAGGAAGAGACCTCGCGGAAGTATCTCGATGTTATGACGAACTATGCGGCTTCACAGGGGTCACAGTCGCTCCATGTAATAGGAAAGCTTGAAGAAGAAATTTCCGAGCTGCCGGAGAACGAGAAGCGGGAGTATCTCGAGGGGATGGGGCTGTCAGAGTCAGGGCTTGTCCGGTTGATACGAACGGCTTACCAACAGCTGGGTTTAATTACGTATTATACTGCCGCGACTGAACTGCAGGCTTGGACCCTCCAGGCAGGGACGAGCGCGCAGCACGCCGCAGGAAAAATACATACGGATTTTTATCGGGGATTTATCCGCGCCGAAGTATTCCGGTTTGACGATCTGGTGGCCAAGGGGTCGGAAAAATTTTTAAAGGAACATGGACTCCTCCGCTCTGAAGGCAGGGATTATATAGTTAAGGACGGGGATATAATAAAATATCTTTTTAATGTTTGACCTGTGGTTTAAATTAATAAATCGGTTGATCATGAAATAATCGTAAAACGGGAGAGGAATTATCAATGACCGAATACCATGTGTTCAGAGTTATACTGTATGGGTTCATGGGGGTAGCAGCTGGAACGTTTATAATCCTTTTTTATAAAACTGCTTCATACGGAAGGCATGCAACAAAAGGCTGGGGGCCGCTTGTTCCAAATACTGCGGCATGGGTTATCATGGAAGCGCCTGCTTCATTGCTGTTCTTGCTCTATTTCCTCATCTCAGACAAAACGATAACAATCACGCTTATCGCTTTTCAGATTATATGGCAAATACATTATTTTCATCGATCGTTCATATTCCCATTTATGCTCAGGAGCAGCGAAAAAGTCTCTCTGTCGATTATCATATTTGGTATGATATTTAATTCCATTAATACTTACATACAGGGCCGCTGGGTTTACAGCTTTGCACCGGAGGATGCGTATACTGCGGCGTGGCTTACGGATCCTCGTTTCATTGCCGGTATAATAGTATTTGCAATCGGTTTTTTTATTAATAAGCAATCTGACGCGATAACGAGGAAGTTATGGGATCCGGAGAATCCAGGATACAAAATCCCTTACGGAGGAATGTTTCGTTTTATATCCTGCCCCAACTATTTGGGCGAGATAATTACCTGGATCGGATGGGCTGTTATGACCTGGTCCCTTGCCGGCCTTTTCTTTGTCTTCTGGACAGCGGCAAATCTGGTCCCGAGGGCATGGACCAATCATCGATGGTATCATGAAAAATTTACTGATTATCCGGCCGAGAGGAAAGCAATTATTCCACTGCTATTTTAACGGAATTATGAGGTGGTGAAAAACAGAATGACGTGCTAGATTTTCTTGATAACTATTGAGCCGATTTTCTTTCTGCGTGACCGGGGTTTTTCTGCCGGGAATCCAAGGGCAATGACGGCCATGAGCTCATAATCTCCGCCGATGTTCAACAGTGCGTTTACTTCATCTTTTCGGTTTAATATTTCCCCGAGCCATACGGACCCGATGCCAATGGAATGGGCGGCAAGCAACATGTTCTGGATACAGGCACCGATAGCGAGAAGATCTTTGTCACGGTTGTAACCTGCGGAAATATTGTAAAACAAGCAAATGCAGGCATTGCATTTTTTGATGATGCGGCTGTAAGCAGTTAATTGAGACATCCCACTTATTTTTTCAGGGGTCCGTACTATTGCGAAAGACCAGGGCTGATTGTTCAAACCTGAAGGAGCCCACCTCCCCGCATCCAGAATGATATCGATCTCTTCATCGGGAATTATATCATTTGTATACTTGCGTATAGATCTTCTATCGCGTATAGTCTTCGTGATATCGTTTGATTGCATGGATCTGCCGGTTATTTTTTCTTGTATGCAGCTGCGAGCTCGGCAAGCTTTTGCTTTTTAGTTTGGAGTCCGCTAATATAGCCTGAAATTATTTTCCCGAAATCGATTTCCCCGGTAATTATTTTTTTCCGCTCGGTTTCTATAAATCCGAGATCGGTGGTAATTTTCACGGAGCTCGCTTTGTTCGCATATTCAACCGCTTTCTGCCAGTAAGGGTGTGCCTCGTTATAATAATGTTCGGCGATGACAAAGCTTTCGTTGATTTCCTTGGCATAGTCCCAGTTATAAAAATCAATTTTTCTTTTATCATAACGTGAGGCAATCGAGAGGTAATTTCTCATAATGAGCATGTTGATATGCATAAACATCAGGTTCCGGTATTTGAAATATTCCTGGTCTGACTCCAGTTTAACCAGGGCTTGTGAAGGGTGTCTGAATTTACATTGGAGAGCTATCTTCAAACGCTCAATATTTTTCCGGAGGGAATTCTCATTATAATACTGTTTCATACCATAAAGAAGATAGTAGTCTTCAAGGTAATGCGGGACTGTTTGATAATGGAGGCGTATCCTCGGGATGTAGTCGGAAAAAGGGACATATTTATCTTTTTCAATTTTATTGCTGAAATACTGAAACTGGTAATCCTCGGCTTGAATACCAGCAGAGAGCAGTATGAATAGCATGCAAAGTATTGAAACGCGATGGGCCATAATTTATTATGTCAGGTTTCTTAAATTCTCAAGCAAAATAATACCTAGTTAATTATCGGTATTTTTGTCCTTGAAATATAGATAATACTGATAGGTTGTGATAGTTCGATATAATAAAACTTACCGAGAAAAATCATTACTCTGAGAAAAACAGCTGAATATACGCAAGCAGGGATTTCGCATAATCAAGCTTAATGTTTGTTTCTGCAGCCCAGGATGAGTCGGGAAAAACCTTCATATTTGCCTGGAATGTGCGTAATGCCTGGTTGAGATAGGTATAGGCCATTGATTTCTTAAAATATCCCCGATTGTGACGGTCATAAAAAAGTTCGCGATGGGCCTGGTGGAGGAGTTCATCTCCTTCTCGGTAAACACGATATGCTTCTACATCATACTGATTATTGTATGAGTCAATTATATTTATGCATTCTGAAGCCCGGTAAAAATTGAAAATCATTGAATTGAATATGTTAAAGTGTTCCAGCAACTCGGGATCATCTGTCTGTGTCTTTAAAAATCGTATAGCATGGTATGTTTTCCGCAATGTATAAACAAATTTATTGAATACAGCCTGGTTTGAAACTTTATCCCTGATCGGAATACTATGAAGATTGTATTGAAAATAGCGGTATAATGCGTCTTTTGCAGATTCACGGAGTTGTATGAATTGGGTTGTCAGAATTTCAGGATCGATATATGGTTTTTCCCGACCCTGTTTTACTTTAGTTTCCCGGGATTCACTTACCGGAGCAGAGACATTCATATTGGTATCGTTCTTAAAACGATAGCTCATTACTGCAGAATAAGCATTATTAAGCCTGCTCATTGCTTCAGTGGCCCAGACAACACGCTGTAAATTCTTATCAGGATGGTATCGCAATGCTAATTTTTTATATGAGCGGGAGATTTCTTCATCGGTTGATGAAGGAGTTGCGTTAAGGAGTTTATAGTAGGCGGCAATATCCATTTAAAACCAGTACTATCATTAAAATAATTTATACAAAAGACGTGAGAATAATGATAAATAATAAAAAATATTATGAATACAATAATCAATTAATATGAGCCGATACATTTAATTACAATTGCTTAATTCTCAGTTTTAATATTTATATTCACATTAATTTTTTTCTTAGCAAGTATAAAAAACACATTTTTTTCTTGACACATAAACTAATGTATGCTTGTTTTATGTATAGATATATCTAAACGGGGGAATTAGTATGACACACAAAGAAAATCAAAAAGAGCTTACCCTCAAGCAGGAAAAAATTTTTGAATTCATAAAACTCCAAATCAAGGAATCCGGTTTCCCTCCTACTGTTCGTGAAGTTGGGGATAAATTTAATATCACTGTAAAAGGCGCGTATGATCATGTTAAAGCAATAGAAAAAAAGGGATATATCCGCACTGAGCAAAACAAATCGCGCGCTATTGTGGTGCTAAATACAGATGATGAGGTACCTGTAGATGCCATTAATATCCCATTGCTCGGAAGAATTGCCGCTGGTTCTCCCATCCTTGCAGAAGAGAATATAGAAGAATATCTCAGTTTCCCTAAAACGATGTTCCGCAGCGGTGATTACTTTGCTTTGCATGTCAAAGGGGATTCAATGATCGAGGGCGGTATAAATGACGGTGATATTGCAATAATAAAAAAACAGAATACAGCAAATAACGGCGATATTGTAGCAGCTCTTCTTACAGAAGAAGCGACGTTAAAACGACTCAAGATAACGGGAAACAGGGCACAACTAATGCCTGAGAATGCCGCGTATCAACCAATTGCTGCTGATAATGCGTCAATCCTGGGCAAGCTGGTTGCACTATTTCGAAAATATTAGCAATTGTATCAATCGTATTAAATCTCTCATTCCACTTTTCCAATCTTTAAAAAAATCTGTGAATTAATATCCTTCAGGATGTACATGCTACCATTATGTTTTGAATTTTTATATTATGCATTATTGATAATAATAACAAATAATATTTCGGTTGTATAATTGTATGTGAGTCCGGGAAAGAATATTTTTATAGAATATGAGAAACAAGTCAGGAGAGAATATGCAGGAATGTCCTGATGAAGAACTGAATTATTTTAAATAGTAGTAGCTAACGACATCAGCTAATATGGATCTCATGAAATAAAGACGATTATCGTAATAATTCTTTTATGATATCCGAGGTAATGTCCTTGATTGTTGCACATCCGGTTAAAATCATGGCTTTTTCCAGGTCCTTTTTCAAATAATTCAAGTAAAAAGAAACTCCTTCAGAACCCATACCGACTGCTGCAATGGCAATAGGTCTGCCGATGAGAACAGCAGTGGCACCAAGTGCGAGGGCTTTCAAGATATCAACGCCTTCCCTGAAGCCTCCATCAACTATTACAACGAGATCATTTTTAACTTCCTGCTTAATTTGTTCAAGAACATCCATTGACCCCATCATTTCATCGAGCACCCGACCGCCGTGATTGGAAATGATAATACCATAGGCACCGGCCTTAATCGCTGTTGCCGCGTCTTTAACGTTCATAATTCCTTTCAGGAAAAAAGGAAGTTTGGTTGATGAAATAATTTCTTTCAGCTCGGAAAAACTTTTTGGGCCAACAGACTGATTTTTCATTGCCATTGTTTTAAATACAACGGCATCGATATCCATCCCTACGGCAATGGCACCGGCTTTTTCAGCTGCTCTTATGCGCATTATAATGTCGGCATTGTTACTACGCGGTTTGAAAATGGGAATACCTCTCCCTTCATTTTCGGATATTGCCTGAAGACCGATTTTGTATTTATCAGGAGTGGCACCGTCGCCGACGAATGCAAGGGTATTGGACTTAATGCAACCGCTTATGACGGCCCTGTTGTAGTCAAGCTCATCGATGGCTCCCCCCATGTTGGTAACTGTTCCGGTTATCGGAGCTGCCATGACCGGAAGGGCGAGGTCTTTGTCCATAAACGATGTTCTGGTGTCCGGACTGGTTATATCATGAATCAGGCGTGTATTGATCTTGAATTTTTTAAGCGATGCGATGTTTCTTCTAAACGATTCTCCTGTACCGGTACCGCCCATACCGGGAACGCCGGTGGGACAGTCTCTGCCGTCGCAGGTCTTGCAAACATAGCAGATTTTTTTGAATTTTCCCCTGGCTGATAACTGGATTGTTTCCATGGAGATTTCCGATGCTTCAATCATTTCCAAATTGAGGACATTTTTACATTCTTCAAAGCTTGCAGTTGCTTCTTTAAGTGAAGTACCGATGGCGATTATATGGCCTGCTTTTTCAACGTTGGAGCGCGGCTGGATGACCTTATCGCCTGGCTTGACATTGAGAAATATCTCCTTAATGCCGTTTATTTTCAGGGCCTCTTCAAGCCCCGTAATTTTTTTTACGATGCCCGGTTTTGTAATCATGGCTCGTTCAATGCATACTCTGTTCATGACCGGTTCAAGGTTGCCCGGCTCCTGGCCAAGGGCGACTTCGATGGCGGCTTTCATTAGGTCAACGCCGGAGGAAAGGGGATAGGTGTAAGCGGACATGAATCCACCCGAGAGTCGTGCCGCAAGCTCTCCGATCATCGGTCCTTTGGTGGTGATCTTAATGTCGCCTTTAGCCGCACCAATGGTTATTCCGAGAGCGCGTATACCCATTTTCATCACTTCACACGCGTCAGCCTGCATGTTGCGAGGAAGGCTTGAAGGCATATTGTGACCGGTTTCAATAAAATATGGCGGATATTCAATAATACGATCGGCCACTCCGGTAAAGGTGACTTCATTGTTATAAATGATGGCGTCTATCGAGAGTTCGGGCCCATCCATATATTCTTCCATAATGAGTTCACCGCTGGGAGAGGCACCTTTTGAAAATTTAAAAGCATCTGAGATCTGATTGAGATTATCAACCCGCATAACGCCGCGGGCTCCCATATTGTCGGAAGGTTTAATTACGACAGGAAATGCTAATATTTTTCCTGCCTTCTTTGCATCAGATAATGACCAGACCGGAAGAAAGTTCGGAGATGGCACGCCATGTTGTTTGAATCTCATTCTCATCTTAATCTTGTTGGTTGCTGCTTCGGCATCTTCGAACTTGATGCCGGGAAGGTTCAACGCATTGGCAACAGCTGCGACTGCCATCGATGCGTCGGTGCCGACAGTGAGGACGGCGTTGATTGGTGTGAGCTCATTCTGGGCTTTGGCAACGCGAACGGACCCTTCAATGTCACGGGTGCTCATCACGATGGGGATATCAGCATCTCTCATCCCCATGGCAGTGGGGTTATAATCGGTGACGATAACCTGCAATCCCATCTTTTTTGCGGTTATAATCACCGGTATCTGCAGTAACCCGCCGCCTATTATCATTATTGTTTTTTTCACAATCTGTGCCTCCGGTCAGTTGAGGGCGTGATTTAATAAGCATAATGAAAGACGGATATACTTATGTCACATAATATATCATGATGATTATTGAAGTCAATTATTTATTCATCATATACGGCGAAATTGAAAATGTCTTGAAAATAAAATTTTGGTTGAATAATTTGTCAAGCTGCTAAGGCTATATGTAACATTGCTTGCCAGAGTGGAGGAGTCATGGATCGGTATCTGACGATTGAAGCGGTACGCCTGACAGAGGCGGCGGCATTATATGCCAGCAGGTATATGGGAAAGGGTGATGAGGATATAACCTATCACTCTGCCGCCGAAGCGATGTTCAGGGTACTCTCAACAATGGATATCGACGGCGAGGTGGTGATTGGCGCGGACAGCTCCGACAGTGTTTTATTCGACGGGACGCACGTTGGCAGTAAGAGCGGCGGGGTAATCGATCTTGCGGTTAAACCTCTGGATGGGAAAATGACCTGCGCCAGGGGTGGTCATAATGCCGTGTCGGTTGCTGCTGTCGGAAGCCAGGGAACTTTTTTCAGAATGCCTTCGCTGCATATGGAAAAAATAGCGGTTGGAAAAGAAGCTAAAAATGTGGTTGATATCAACGAGGCTCCGGCGATCAATATCAAAAGGATTGCGCGTGCGAAAGGCAAGTATATCGACGATATTACCGTATGCGTTCTTGACAGAAAACGGAATGAACCCCTGGTCGAAGAGGTACGTAAAACCGGGGCGAAGATAAAATTGATACGTGACGGTGACATCACGGGTGCAATATCAACGGCATTTCCCGAAAGCTCGATCGATCTTCTTATGGGAGTCGGTGGTTCAAAGGAGGCAATGCTCGCCGCATCTGCTTTGAAATGCATGGACGGCGACATGCAGGTACGATTTGTCGATGTCAGCGGAAAAGACAAGGACCAGATACGTGAGCTTGGCCTTGGCGACGTGAATAAAATTTATGGTATTACCGACTTGATCCAGGGAGATGATGTAATCGTGTCAATCACGGGGGTTACGGATGGCGTTCTTCTTCCCGGGGTCCAGTACATACCCGGCGGTGCAAAGACCAGTTCACTTCTGTTCAGGCAAAAAACGCATACCCTGCGATATATTACTGCCGTTCATCAATTCGATTTCAAACCGATATTTTGACGACCGGACGATCCGCAACAGGATCAGGGGAAACAGTAGTACAAGAGAAGCAACATATTGAATGTTGCGACAGTTAAATTATAGGATTGTCATAACTTAAAACCATGAAAGATCTGGAAGAACTTCTTAATAGCATATACACTGATATCAGGAAATATAATTCCAGTCGGACTATGAAGGCTGTGCCTCAGTCAGACTGGTTTTTCGATGAAATCCAGGTACGCTACAATCTCA
The DNA here is from genome assembly GCA_041749375.1 of Spirochaetota bacterium. GTDB lineage: Bacteria > Spirochaetota > UBA4802 > UBA4802 > UBA5550 > RBG-16-49-21. Next base: position 185,885 of record JBGTBN010000072.1, on the reverse strand, counting down.
TCCCCTTTTCCATTCCAAAATTAGTTAAGATCCTTACTGATTCGCACAAAATTTTCATGTTTAAAATTGTTGAGGCTGATGGAAAAGAGCGGATTCGCCGCATTGACGGAATGGTCACAACCGAGGGAAATGTGATCAAGGCCCTGCTTGGCATGTATAGTGATGAGCTGGTGCGTGCCTATTCCCATGAGTTCTCAAAAAAATTCGCGGTAGAGCGGATAATAAAGGAGTTCTTTCCCAAGATGGATGAATACAACAATACGCATATCGGGAAGGTCGCGAATATCGTCATGCATCTTATGAGCTTCGAATCAACAATAGAAAGGAATATATCTCAATATAATTCGAAATGGCAGGAAAAACTGCTTAAGGAGGAAATTGAAAAGAGCGACCCCCTCACCTTTTTCATTGACGAAGGTGGTAATTTACCAGTCGCGGGAAGCAATGGTTCCCAGGAACCGTCGGATAAAAATCGTCGCGCGATAGACCTTCCAAAATATGAGGAGTTTAAAAAGTATATAAGTAAAAACCCGATTGAAAAAACGCTCACGGTGTATGGCGTCGAATTTTACTCGCGGGTATGCTTCAGGGAATATCAGTTCAGCCTCGTGCAGAAGCTGATCGAAGACGGTCACATAGTCGACAGTGATGATCTGATGCAGGCAAAAAAAATGCTTCAGAAGACCCGGGCCAATTCTGACCAGGACCTCAATTTGCAAAAATTCGCACATGATATAAATGACCTTGAAAGATTGATTAACGAGAGGCTGAAAAAAGGCGGGAGCAGGTGAAACGGATTGCTGTTATCGGGGGAGGAGCCTCAGGTCTCATTGCTGCGTGTTTTGCTGCGGGCGGCGGAAATATCGTCGAAATGTTCGAGAAGCAGAAAAAGATTGGCAGGAAAATCCTGGTCAGTGGCAACGGCAGGTGCAACATTACAAATAGCAACATTTCTGCTGAAAAGTATCATGGAAAAAACCCGATGGCCGTGAATACTATTTTTGCGCGATTCAACTTTGATGACACCATTGCATTTTTTCGGTCAATTGGTCTCCCCATTGTCGAGGAAGAGAAAGGGAAAATGTTCCCCGCGTCCCTCCAGGCATCGGCCGTGGTGCGTCTTTTTGAATATGAATTGAAACACCGCGGCGTACATCTGCTTCTGCATCGGAAGATAGAACTGATCGAGCGGCAGGGAGAAGGATTCAGGCTTGTAACCGCAGGACAGGAGGAGCATTCTTTTGATTCGGTGATTCTTTCAGCCGGGAGCTGCGCCTGCCCGCCGGCAGGAGGGTCCGGAGACGGGTATGAGCTGGCGCGTCAGTTGAAGCACTCGGTGCGTGAACCGTTCCCCGCGATTCTTCCCATCAACATTCCACTTAAAGCGCTGCATCGACTACAGGGGGTAAAGTGGGATTGCGCGGTGAAGGTTCTGCGCGGGGACCGAATGGTAGCGTCCTCGGCGGGAGAGCTGCTTTTCACAGCCTACGGGATTTCGGGGCCCGCCAGTCTCGATGTGTCCCGGGCTGTGAACGACCTGGTCATGCGAAACGTAGTGCCGACAATCATTCTCGACCTGTTTCCCCGGCACACTGAGCAGGAACTCCTTGCCCTGCTCGAAGATCTCTGGATGGACTCATCAAAATCAGTCGGGTTCAGTCTCGTCGGAATTCTAAAAACGCCGATGCCGGAGGTACTGCTCCATATTGCAGGCATTGATCCCGGGAAAAAATCGGGCGACCTCTCGCGCGAGGAAAGACGAAAGCTTGCCGGCATTTTAAAATCATTGCGCATCGAACCGGGAAAGCCCCGGGGCTTCAATGAGGCCGTGGTCGCTGCCGGCGGGGTCGATATTGACGAGATAGACTGTACGACCATGGAATCACGCAAAATCAGGAATGTGTATATCACCGGGGAACTGCTGGATATTGACGGGAACAGCGGCGGGTATAATCTGCAGTTTGCATGGAGCACCGGCGCCATTGCCGGCAAGGCACAGCATAACACATGACCATCAGATCATCATAATGAAGCCGCGGACAGCGGATATACTGCAGCAGACTTTATTGAGATGTGCTTCAGAGTTGAATTCAGCCGTTATGGTGAAAGATATAAACGTGCTGTTTTTACTGTGCTTATGAGCTATCTGTCCGTTAACGTTATGATCCGCGAGGATGTCGGTGATCAATGAAAAGAGCTCCGGGTCCTGCGTAAAAACCGACTTGAAGGTTATTTCAGCAGGGTATTCAATTTCTTTTTTCATGCTTCAAAAATGCAATAATCGTCATAGTTTGTCAACATTATATGTCCAGGCACAATTGAAGCTTTTGATTTTCATCTTGACTCATGCTTGAATGGTGGGATGTAATGGTACAGGTGGAACCATATGGAAATGACGTATTTATACCTCCTGCAGCCGTTTGTTATTGCCCTGGTTCTGGGTGCTGTTCTCGGTTTTGAGAGGACCTATGCGTCGCGGGCCGGTTCGGATTTTCTCGGCGGGATACGAACATATTCACTTGTTTCGCTTTTGGGAGCACTGTCATCCTTCCTTTCAGAAAAGTATTTTCCTGAAATTCTTCTCATTTCCCTGCTCGGGGTCGTCGCAATGACGGTTGTTTCCTACTATATCAGCTTCAGCATGCATAAAGAGGGCGGCATCACGACTGAAATAAGCATGCTTATCTGCTTCATCATAGGTATCATCGTACAGAAAAACCTCTTGGTTCTTGCTCTGTTCATATCGATTATTACCGCGGCAGTGCTTCATATGAAAGAGTACTTGCATCGGATTTCTGATAATATGGAAAAGGACGACATACAGGCAATCTTGAAGTTTGCTGTCATTACGTTCATCATCATCATGTTCGATCCCGATTACACGTTCCTTATGAAAGATGTGGGTTTCCTGGGCGGATTGTTCGAACGGTTCCCCGGACTGTCTGATGTAAAAATGATCAATCCCCACACCGTGTGGATTATGGTTGTGCTGGTATCAGGTATCGGCTTTTCGGGTTACATCGCAATAAAATTACTGGGTGCACGTAAGGGAATAGGATTGACGGGCCTGCTTGGCGGGATTGTGTCGAGCACAGCCACGACAATGACATTTTCACGCAGGAGCCGGGACGATGACGCGAGTCATCTCTCGTACGCGCTCGCTGTAATACTGGCCTGTTCGACGATGTTTCCCCGCATCATGCTGGAGGTGCTCGTGATAAACGCCGAGCTGGTGCGGGGGCTGGGCGTCGTGATGGGGATGATGGCCCTTGCGGGATTGCTCTTCTGTCTGGCAATCTGGAAAAGGAGCGGGAAGGAAAAAGGGGAAGAGATCCCTCACCGTAATCCGTTCAACATTCTACCGGCATTCAAATTCGGTCTTATATTTGCCGCCATCGTGCTCGTAGCACGCATCAGCGAAGTGATAGCCGGTGACAGCGGTATCTATATAATCAGTGTACTGACCGGCCTCTCTGACGTGGATCCTATTACACTTACCATGAGCCAGATATCACGGGATGATCCTTCAAAGCTCAACCAGGCGACGGTTGCCATCACCCTGGCTGCATTTTCCAACACGGTTATGAAGGCCGGACTGGCGTGCTTCCTCGGGTCGAAGCGATTCAGGAACACCGTGCTTCTCGGGTTCGGCATAATTCTCTCCGCCGGTGTCCTGGGACTGATCATCTCTTCCCTGATATAACCTGTCTGGGGATCCCTCACTTCGGGATTTTCTTGTAATCTTCCAGGAATTTCGCTATCCCTATATCGGTCAGGGGATGCTTTATTATCTTCTGAAAGACATCAAATGGAATTGTGGCGATATCTGCGCCGATCAGGGCTGCGTGCTTGATATGGAGCGGGTTCCGAATCGAAGCGACGATGATCTCGGTGTCGAAATCATAGTTGGCGTAAATAGTTGCGATCTCCTCGACCACGTCCATGCCTTCTGCGCTTATGTCATCCAGGCGTCCGATGAAGGGGGATATGAAGGTCGCGCCCGCTTTTGCCGCCATGAGGGCCTGGACAGAACTAAAGCAGAGGGTGACATTTGTTCGAATCTGCTCGGATGCAAGAGTTCTGACCGCACGCAGTCCGTCTTCGATAAGCGGGATTTTGATGTTGATGTTGTCCCGGATTTTGGCGAGGTCACGCGCTTCTCGAATCATGCCGTCGAAATCGATGGATATGACTTCGGCCGATACCGGCCCGTCGACCTCTTTTGCAACCTCGGTCAGGACCTCCCGGTATGGCCTGCCGATCCTGCTCACCAGCGAAGGATTGGTAGTAACGCCGTCAAGTATGCCGAGCTCCTTCGCACGCCGGATCTCTTTTATATCAGCAGTATCAATGAAGAATTTCATGAGGACACCCCTTTTTAAATGTGATTAAAAATAGAATTGGAGAGGTCGGGGATTATGTCAAATAATTTAATAGGAACAGGGTAAATAATATCGGGTGCAAGAGCAATATAAAAGTCATACTGAACATTCCAACGACTGATTATTTGGTATTGACATGGGGCAGATATGTTAAAATATTGTGACTCAATATAAATGGTGCAAACCGTCCGGCATAAAAAATGCCATGACGGGAATCGGTAGTATGATATTTCGGGCGTGGGCAGGTCTCTTGCGCAATGAAAGAGCTGGCATCAATTTTCAGGTCAGAAACGCGTGACATGTTCACATCTCCTGCAGGCAGTGCATGCCTTGCAGCGCTTTCAGCCGTACTGGGTGCGGGCTTTTATCTGGCTCTTGGCCAACTGGGTGAAGGGATTGCCACCTCCACGGTCAAGTATCTTTTCGCTCCCGCTTTCAAGAACGCGTATCACCTCTTTTTACTGCTCCTTCCACTCATTGTTACGCGGAATTTATTTCGTGATAACGGCGGTGGTGATCTCAGATATCTTGGACTGATATGTGGTCAGGGCAGGCTTTTTGCGGCGAAATGTCTTGCATCATTCGCGTACTTCTGTGCCGGCATCTTTCTCTCTATGCCTGGGGTTTATTACTGGATGATGCTGGGTGGACAGGTGGCGGTCATTGAACTGGCGCTCCTGTATGCAGGATTGTTACTTGAGGGGGTGCTTGCCGTTGCCATTTCATGTGCGGCGTCCTCACTGTCCCGGACCCATCCAGTAGCGGCAGGAGGTTCTGTCCTTGTAATGGCGTCACTACTGTTCCAGGACCAGCTTGTCGAAGCGATCGGGTTGACTCCCCCCGGAGCGCATCCGTCCCTGGCCACGCTGTGTGCCGCACTGGAAAACGGCATCCTGCCGATCGGGCCCGTAATAATCACGGCATCCGCCGGTATCGGATTGCTGCTGCTTTCGTATTGCGTGTATGCAAGGAAAAGACACGACCGGTCATGGGCCTGTTTCAAAGCGTCTGTTTTTGCACTGGTCATCGGGGCATGCCTTGTATCTGCCGGATCTACCGGCCTGCTCAATACAAGGTATGACGTTCGCGATGCTGATGCCGTCCCCGGTACAATGATTCTGTCCGGGTCAGTAAAAAAAGCATTCGGCCTAATCCTGCCGCAGGGACAGATGGACAATGCCGCGATTGAAAAGAACATGGCGGTTTCCACCTTCATGATAACGAAGCGCGACAGGCGTGACATCATAGTCCTGTATTGGGTAGTGGTGCCTCTTGCTCTTCTTCTCTTTGTAGTTGGTCGGGAAATAAGGGCGAGCGGCATGCCGGATGGAAGAAAAAAAACAATCATCCTGGTCATGACCTGGTTTGCCATCATGGTGTCGCTTGCCCTGGTTCAGGATTATTATTTCAAGAACAGGACCTGGAAGGTACTCCCTTCTGTGCGGGAAATTTTGCCGCGCTGGGCCGGCAGTGTTATGGATTCATTTCAGCCGGTTCCTCCTCCTGACGGCCAGGCGGCAGTCATCGGGAAGACGAAGCCAGGCTTGATCGACCCCAATTGTCTGTACGCTGGAAAAGATTATGAATACCTGAAAAACTTCTTCCGGAAGCTGTCTGACCTGCAGGCGAAACGCAGAGACGTCGTCCGCATCGTGCATTACGGTGACTCCCTCATCTGGGGCGATTGTTATTCGAAAACCCTTAAGCGAAGATTCCAGAAAGAGTTCGGTGACGGCGGCAGGGGGATTGTGCCTCCGGTTGAGACCATGGCGACGAACCTGGAAGACTACGTTAACACAACCTCGTCCAGCGGGTTCACCCAGCATGTCCTGCGACACGAGTTCAGGTACGGGGGCAGGTTCTTCATGAGGCCGGAGATCAATCCGATGGTAGGCTTCACCGGCGAGGGGGCGCTCATCAGGGGGCCACGCTCGGAGGTAAAGATGGAGGCGCCGGCAGGTACGGGAAAAATCACACGCGCGGGGTTATACCTCAGGGCGCCGGTGAATAGCGCCACGGTGAATGAATATCATATCAATCTTGATTACGGCTCAGGCAAGGCGACCCGGATCGTTTCCCTTAAACCGGGCAGCACGGGGAAGGCCGCGTTCGATATACCGCCATCCGACCATATTACCTTCAACTTCGATGGGTCGACCGGCGCGAACTGTTCGGTGGATGCAGTCAACCTAGAAACAGGGCGCGGAATAGCGTACAGCACCATCGTCAGGATGGGTATACACATGGCATGGATGAACGCGATACCGGACCCCTCCCTGGCGCCCCTCCGAGACCTGAACCCCGATCTTCTCATTTATCAGTTCGGCATAAACGAGGCCGCGTCGCTAGGGGCGTTCCGGGAATTCACCAGGGATGAGCTCCGGAGACAGATGCGGGAATGGCTCGGTAAAATCAAGAGGCTCCTACCGGAAACCGACGTACTTCTCATCGGGCCGCCGGAGAGGCTCCAGTCCGTTCAGGGAATCACAGTTCCGATGAAGGAGACATTTGATGTGCAGGCGGTCCAGCGGGAAGAGGCCGGGCGGGCCGGGTTTGCGTATTTCGACACCTACCAGTGTCTGGGCGGCGAGGGCCAGATGATGAAGATGGTCTCGTCAGGGTTTGCTATGAGCGACTACACCCACTTTACCATGCGGGGGGGGGATTGGGCTGCTGAAGGCTTCTACGCAGCCCTCATGAATGTGCACCGTAAAAAAAACGATCCCCCTAAGCTCGATCTATCGCTCGAGGAAAGCAGGGCGATCAGGTTCAACTCCGGGTCCTATGCCTGGTTCCTGGCGCTTGTAATACTAATCGGTATCGCATTGAAAAAAAAGCCGGAAGTCCGGCTGATATTTCTTTGCGGCGCGTCATACTTTTTTTACGCAACCTGGCAGGTGTGGCCTGTCGCGTGTCTTGCGGCAACTACGGTAATGGATTACTCGATGGCGCGTTTCATAAAACGAGCGCGTGACCGGGGTGGCAGAGGGACCGTATACCTTATCACGTCATTGACCTTCGGTCTTGGCCTTCTTTTCGCCCTCAAGTACTTTGATTTCTTTTCTGACCTGGCAGGCAAGGCGATCCATGCCATGGGGTACCAGGTATCGGTCCCCATACTGAACCTGCTGCTTCCAGTTGGTATTTCGTTTTACACGTTCCAGTCCATGTCCTATACGATCGACGTGTGGCGGGGCAGGTTAGAGCCCGAGAAGAGCTTCGTCAGGTACGCCCAGTATGTATCGATGTTCACCCAGCTCCTCGCCGGTCCAATCGTCAAGGCGCGCGACTATCTGCCAGCGCTGAAGAAGCGCGCAAGCCACTTTATCGCGGACCATGGGCACCTGACGACCGCGCTCTTCCTCATCCTCACCGGACTTGTCAAGAAGACCGGCGCGGACTGGCTGGCGGGGACCATCGTGGACAGGGTCTACGAAAGCCCGCAGATGTTTTTGCCGCTTGAGACATTAACAGCGGTATATGCATACGGGATCCAGATCTACGGGGATTTTTCAGGGTACACCGATATCGCGATCGGCAGTGCGATGCTTCTCGGTTTTAACCTTACACAAAACTTCCGCCGCCCCTATGCCGCACTATCGATGTCCGAGTTCTGGCAGCGGTGGCACATCTCTCTCGGGAGCTGGCTCGGGGATTACCTGTACATCAGCCTGGGCGGCAACAGGAAGCGGGTGCTCTTCAATATAGGCGCCACCATGTTCCTCTGCGGGCTCTGGCATGGAGCCGGGGTACCGTTCATGCTATGGGGCCTGTATCACGGTCTGTTCCTGGTCATCGAGCGGGTTTTCGGATGGAACAAGAAAGAGACGAAGAACCGGTTGGTGCGTGGACTCAGGATATTCGTCACGCTGCACCTCGTGCTTTTCGGATGGATAATCTTCCGTTGCGGTACGTGGGAAACCTTTACCGGTGTGCTTGGCTCGCTCTTCAGCGCGCGGTGGGGCGCTCCCAATGTCGGGCCGCTGCTGCTTATCGTGATGGCCGGGTTCTATGCGCTCCATTACACGCCGGTCGCATGGAAGGAGCGGCTCAAAGACGCGTGGACGGCGCTACCGGCATCGATCCAGGGCCTGGCCGCCTCCTGCGTCACGATTTTCCTCTACAACGCGGCGACTGCAGGCATACGTCCTTTCATCTATTTTCAGTTTTAAGCGCAGGCACACGCGCCGGCTTCGGAGTGACAATATCCGATAAGCCGCGTGAGAGGCCCGACTTTTTCTTCGCGGGCTCGGCCTTTGCCTGTTTCCCCGCCAGATCGATAAGTCCGACACCATCGGCTATTTCCATGTCGGTGCTTAGCTTGAGCGAAAGGCGTCGAATGAGCTTCAGGAAATTCGTCGCCTGTCTTCCCTCAAGCACGTGCGGCTGGAATCGTATCTGCCGGTTCCTGCCGGCGAGGGGCACCACCTTGATCAGCTCCAGTGTGTTCCCGTTGTAATAAAAACCAACGGCAATGTTGTCCCGCTCTACAGGATTGATATACCCGTTGATGAAATTGCCGAGAGAATATATAATTGGCTTTCCCCTGTAGAGCTCGATTCCCTGTGGCCAGTGAGGATGGTGCCCGATGATCGCGTCCGCTCCTGCATTGATGATCGCGTGCGCCTCGGCCACCTGGGAGGATTGCGGCTCGTGGGTCTGCTCGATCCCCCAGTGAAGGGAAACCAGAACAATGTTATGGGGCAGCTTGTAGGACTCGATGTCCTCACGTATCATCGCCAGATCGAGCGGGGCAATGCCCGGTGACGAATCAGTGGCGTAGTAGTCTTCAGGCGGACGGTTGCAGTAGGCAAGGATGATGATGTTTGTATCACCGTAGGTCAGGCTGGCCGGCCGGCGGGCTTCGGTTAGGTTCCTGCCGCCGCCGGTATGCATTATGTTGAGGGCATCCAGGGTATTAATGGTGTCTTCCATGCCTTCAGCGTTGTAATCCATCAGGTGGTTGTTTGCGATGGAAACAACGTCGATCTTGAGATCGCGGAGACATACGGCGTCCTCGGGCTTGACCCGAAACACGTACGGTTTGTCAGTCACCGGGACGCCCCGCTTTGTGATAGGGGACTCCATGTTGGCAAAGATGAAATCATACTTGAGGAGTTCCTGCTTGATCTTCCAGAAGGGATACTCGAGGCCCTTCTTGTGGATATGCCGCTCCGCCTCGTTGGCGAGGAGTATATCGCCGACAAATAGTATGGAAAATTTCCGGGCCGTTCCCCCGTACGAGATTCCTGCCGCAAGTATCGCGGCAATGAAGGCGACAGCCAGTGCGACGCGCTGTATCAGGTTTCGCATCATGAGGAGGTTGTACGTGCCTGTAGTATTCCAGTCAATTAATAATTGGAGTTGTGCGAACGGATTTACCGTTCGACCGAAAAGATCCAGTTGAAATATTTCCTCACGTCGACCGGGTTCATCCCGTATCCCAGGTAGCAGCCGTCGACCCAAATTTCGAAATGAAGATGAATGCCGTAATCCTTTCCCTCTGCCTCGCCGGCAAGACCGGAGTTTCCCGCCCGGCCGATCCGCTGCCCTCGTGAGACGCGGCTTCCCTTTTTCACGGAGCGTTCGATCCGTGAAAGGTGGTTGTACGTGGTGATCACGCCGTTGCGGTGGTCGATCCAGACCTCTCGACCCCCGAATGACCGCTTCATGAAGGTACTGGGGTGAGTCTTGAAATAGGCGGAACGGTTGTTCCACTCATTGATGTCGGTCGGCTCGTAGTCATGGTCGGCGCGTATTACTATTCCGTCATCGGCGGCCAGAACGGGCGTGTCCCGGGTTACCGGCAACGCGTCATAGGAATCGCCGGCATGGTGCGTGTACAGGTCCAGGCCGGCATGGCTGCCGCCGCGGTAGGAGCGGGGCGCGTTCGGGTAATGGTAATCGTCAGACGGAAGGTAGGCGTTCCGTATGGGCAGGCACAGGCCCTTGAGACGCTCGTCGTAGAAAGAAATTTTTGTTCCGCCGATATAGGCCTCAATTTCGGCGATTGCGGCGATACCGTCAGGCATCGCTTCCGCCGGGATGTAAATGCGGAAGGTGCTCGCGTCCACGCCGGTGAGATCGATCTCGGTCCGGTTCGTGGCCCGCACGGTTGCGAAGTCAAACCAGTCGCCGTCGAGGAACTGGAGCTTGAAATGGGAGATGGGGCGGGCATTGTCCTTTCTGCCCGGGTACACGACGATCGATGTCAGGAGACGCTTCAACCCGAAGTTAACTGAAAGCCACTGCGGCCCGCCGCCCCGGGCAGAGACCCAGCTTGTCTTGCGGTCCGTGTCAAGAGCCCTGATCGCGCGGTAGTTCGTCCCGCTAATCGAGCTGGCGCGGACATATACCTTCCGGGCGGTGTTGAGCCCGGTCAGGAGATAATCCGCGTCCCCGTCCGCTCCGCCGGAATACGCCGCGGGCCAGGCGCAGAAAAAGAATATGGCTACATGCAGGATTGTTTTTTTCATAGAGCAATAAAAAAGGCATCACGGGAAGCCGTGATGCCTTTCGATGGCATTCAATATCGCGTCACTTGGGAACTACCACGAAGGTTACCCTGCGCTGTGCAGCGCTGCTCGAATCGACGCCGGCGAGGAGCTCGGAGGAACCGACGCCGCGCGCAGTTATCCTGGATGACGAAATACCCTTCCTGGCAAGGGAATTCACTACCGCAGTAGCGCGGTCCCTGGATATTTTCAGGTTGCCCGGCTTGTCGCCTTCGGGGTCCTCGGGACCGCGAGCGTCAGTGTGGCCGCGTACTTCCATAACGTATCCCTCTGGCAGCTTGTCCACGATCCCCTTGATGACAGGAGCAGCGACTGTTGCCCATTTGTCCCAGCCCTGTGCCGGCACAACGCTGCTCTTGTAGCCGAATCCGGAGACAGGATACTTGGCGAGTTGATCGTTGGACGCCTTGACAAACGCGCTTGCTGCGCCAACGGTGTCAGGCTGCTTTACCTGATCTTTGGCGCAGGAGGTGATAAAAAACGATGCTATAATGATTGTGATGACTGCGAGTATTTTTTTCATGATACAACTCCTTTTGTGTGATAGATTGAATTTAATGATAATGAATGTTATTTGTCAAATAAAAATTTGGATACAGGGAGCTCGCATGCCGTACTCGGTAAATAAGAAGCCTGCACGGGCTGTTATCAATTAAATATTTGACAGGGAATGGAGCTGATTTTATATATAATATAAGTAGAGATAGAACATATAATGAAAATAAGGACAATTTCCGGATCCGACGTGTCAGACGCAATCGCAGGGCTTATCAGGGAAGCGAGCTTCAACCTTCCCCCTGCAGTAGAGAAGCGCTTTGATGAGATGATCGCTGCAGAAACTGCTGACACGGCGCTGGATACGCTCCGCGTGTTGAAGGAAAACAGCCGTATTGCTTCAGCGGAGGGCCTTCCCCTGTGCCAGGACTGCGGTATGGTCATCGTGTTTGTTGAGATCGGAAGCGGTGTGATGATCGACGGTCCGCTGGACGAGGCAGTCAACCGGGGCGTGGAGGAGGCGTACCGCGCCTGTTATCTGAGGAAGTCGATAGTCAGTGATCCGCTGCGGCGGGACAATACCGGTACAAACACACCGGCGTTCATCCATATTGAGCATACCGGGAACGGGTGCCTCGGTCTCACCGTGTTTCTGAAAGGCGGCGGCTCCGAGAACATGTCCTCTCTTAAAATGTTCCTGCCTACAGCTACCGGGGAAATGATCCTCGATCATATCGAGAGGGCCGTGATTGATGCCGGCCCGAATCCCTGCCCCCCGCTTTTTCTCGGCGTGGGCATAGGCGGTACGGCGGACACGGCCCTCCTGAACGCAAAGAAGGCCGTGCTGCGGGGGCCGGGAACGCGTCACCCGGACCCGTTCTATGCCGGACTCGAGGACCGCATCCTGGAGCGGGTAAACCGGACCGGGATCGGACCGCTCGGGTTCGGCGGCAGGCACACGGCTGCCGGAGTATTCATCCTCGAAGCACCGACCCATATTGCAACGCTGCCGGTGGCACTGAACATGACCTGCCATTCTCTGCGCTACCGGAGGACCGAGCTATGACCGCCGGGTGGAGGAAGATCGAAACGCCGATCGGCGACGAGGTGACCGGTTCGCTGAAAACCGGCGACCGGGTGCTCCTGTCCGGCACGATATACACCGCTCGCGACCGTGCGCATGAACGGCTTGTAGCGATGGCGGAGCGGAAGGAAGCGCTTCCCATGGACCTGTCCGGCCAGGTGATCTATTACATGGGCCCGAGTCCGGCGCCGCCGGGGCGGGTCATCGGGTCCGCCGGGCCCACCACCTCGTCGAGGATGGACCCCTTCACTGGCGCCATGCTCGGGCTGGGCGTAAAGGGCATGATCGGCAAGGGGAAGCGGGACAAAAGCGTCCGGGACCTGTGCGCGCGCTACCGAGCCGTGTACTTTGCCACCTTCGGCGGCGCGGGCGCCTACCTGGCCCTGCGGGTAAAGGAATCTGAGCTCATCGCGTTCGAGGACCTGGGGACCGAGGCGATACTCCGGCTCAGGGTGGTGGACTTTCCGCTGATCGTGGTGAACGACATATACGGCAGAGACCTGTATGAAGATGTTATTGGAAAAAGAGGGTGATTTCACCGCGTTCAAGGAGGAGCTGAGGAAGCGGCTCGCGGACCGCGAGGTACGGGACCTGAGCGCGACCGGGCTAAAGCAGGCCTCGGTCATGATGCTCTTCATGAACAAGGAGGGGGTGGTACACGTGCTCCTCACCCGCCGCACGGACACGCTTGCCACGCACAGGGGCCAGGTCGCTTTCCCCGGGGGCAGTGTAGACGCCGGGGACGAGGACCGGCTGGCTGCCGCCTACCGCGAGACTGAGGAAGAAGTGGGGATCGGCCGCGATACGATAGAGTACCTGGGACGGTTCGACGATTACGTATCGATAGCAGGGTACCACGTGTTTTGCTTCGTCGGCGCCATAGACTATCCCTACGAATATGCGCTGAACAGCAACGAGACCGAGAGCAGTTTTGACGCCCCCCTGTCGATGTTCATGGATCAGGCCTATGACCGGTTCGAGATCTTCAACTACAAGGGAAACGATTACCGGGTCTTTTACTACTACTACAATAACTACGAGATCTGGGGCCTCACGGCCCGGATCCTTACCGATTTCGGCAAGAAGATATGCCGCGATTAGCGGCCTGCCCTATGCCGTCTTCCCGGCGCCCGTCCGCACCAGCACCTTGCGCAGCACCAGGCCCAGGACGAACAGCGCGCCGAACAGGACCAGGAGCGGCATGGTGATGCCCCACGCCGTGACGAAGCTCATGTGCTTCGCGAAGCTCCGCGCCATGAAGTTATCGATTAATCCGGGATACTGGTCGAGCAGGTACCGCGACGCCGCGAGGAGGGAGCCGCAGAGAACCAGGACAATAAACGACGGGTAGATGAGGAAGCGCTTCAGGGCTGCGAGTCTGCGACGCCGCTCCACGGAGGAAAACACCAGAAAGATGAGATAGAGCAGCAGGAGCCCGGCGACCCCGTAGGGAGCATAGCGGCCATAGGTCAGCACCTGCATGGCAAGTACGAAGTATTCCGCGGCGTCGCCGTACAGGACGCCGGCCGGGCGCCGGAGGACGCCGCCATTTAACGACAGGCCGAGCTTTGAGAGCTCCTTGCCGCCGAGGTACTCGCCCAGGCTGGAATCCGACATGGTGAAAATGGTTTTCAGGAGGCCCTTGCTTCTCAGGTTGTAGAGACGGTCGATCTCCTCGACCAGGAGCTGGCTCAGGACATGCTTGTTTCTCCCGGTCCCGTCATCGACCCTGAGGTTCATCGATATCTCGGGGACCTTGACTATTATGGACCTGCGGCCTTCGGCGGTCCTGCCATAGTAGACGGCCCTGCGGTCGATCTGGGTCTCGTAATCCGACATGAAATCCAGCATGTAGGCGATTTCGTCCCTTACCGGTCCGTCTATCAGCTTTTCGTTCAGGATCTTTGTCAGCGGCTTTTCGATGATCTCCAGGTCGCCGTAAACCCGGTTCACGGTGGTGTCGGAGTGCCTGGCTATGATCTGTTCCGCTTTCTTTTTCCTGTCGTCAAGGTCGGAGAGCGCGTCCTTGTACTCTTCCTCCGCGGCCTTCATTTCCTTCCGCGCATTCTTGATTCCGTCAGCGTTCGTGTCCCTGTATTCCTCAATCCGGTCCAGGGCCTGGTCAACCTTGGCGAGTTCCAGCTTACGGTAGGCCTTGAACTCGTCCTTTGTGGCGAAGCTGTCCTTTTCGCGTTTCCAGTCCATGTCCTTAAGTTCCGCACGCCTCTGCTCAAGAGGAGCGTACTCGCCGTCCCGGTTTAGATCCTTGTACGCGGCCTCCGCAACCTCGAACCGGGACTTTGTCCTGTTGAGCACCACGTTAGCGCCCGTAATGTCCAGCTCTTTCTCGATCTCGTCATTGATGGCCTGGTCGGTCTGGGTGTTTTTCGCCTCAACGAACGCTGTGATGAAGCCGCCATTCTTTAAGATACCGGTGTAAAAATCGGGGCTCAGGAGCGCAAGGATGAGGAGCGAAGCCGTGATGGCGACCGGCAGGATTACGATGGCGATCGTGTTCACGATGATGAAGATGATGCCGCGCGGCTTTTTCGCAGGGTCTGCAGGCCTGGTAGTGTCGGTTGTATCCGTCATTGCTGATTCCTCCGGGTATGTGTCTCCCTGCCGGTAGAACAGGCGGCCGGGAACGGCGTTTTGTGTATGAGATGAGTATTCTGAGGCGGATCAGCGGGTGTTGTAAAGAAAAAAATGCCCGCTTGCGTAAAGCGGGCATTTTTTTATAAATATGAGTTTATTAGCAAGAAGCGAAATCGTAGAAGTTGAACTGGGAAATTCCGGAACCGGACTGGCCGTACGCGTACCAGGGCCTGAGTGGGTCAAAGTCGGTGAATATGAGCCGGTCAACGGGGTGGAAGCTTCCTTCGAAGAAACTGCCTTCATCGATAATGACAAGTGTGTCTTCACGACGGGCTGCGAATTTACGCGGCCCGTAGAAAAAACCGTCAGTTGGGGGATTGTTAGACATTTCAAGGTTGCCGAAATGGGGTCCCAGGGTGAAGCCGAGCCCTCCCAGTGCTGCGCTTGGACCGAAGTTGAAATCGAGGAGGACCAAGCCAGGATTATCGCCCGGGAAATTGAGAACATATACGTTTCCGCCCCTCGCCATAACATCCAGGGGAGAGAAAAAATCGGTGTTGGTAAAGTGTTTCCCCACCAGTACGCCATTTGCCTCTTGCTGATTCGGATCGTATTTGGCCAGAAACGGATACATATTATCGTCAACGCCTACGATATACAGAAAGCCATCGTGGGAAACATCAAGGGCGGTTATGGAATAAAATAAATACATTTCAATATCGATAGAAGGATTGTCCAGCTCCTGGACAAAAGATGCAGGGATCATTGTCAGGTCAATGCGATATAGATGGGCATTGCCGGCATGGTCATCCGTGGCGTAATACAGAAGGTTGCGCTTCCGGTCCACTGCAATTGACACTATGTCATTGCTTTCGTCAGTCATCAGGCAGGGCTGATTCGACATGCTTGCGATGGTATCAATACGGTATATGTTGTTCGACCCGCCCGGGTTGTTCGCTATCAATATCCTGCCCCGTGCGTCAAAATCGACATCAGTCGGATATAATGATGGTATACCGTGATACGATGCATCCTCAGACGTGAACCAGGTAACTGCTGCATCCGCCCGTTTGTTAAACTGAACAATCCGATTATTAAGTAAGTCGGGAACGACAATCTTGGTATCATGCAAAGCCATAAGGACCGGAATGCTAACCGATGCGCCAGCTGGCAGGTTCACGGTCGTGACGCCCTGGAAGGAATTAGGCGCGCTCCAGGTGAGTGAGTTGTCGGGATCATACGGCGCCGTGTACACTGTCACCTCGAAGCGTCGCATGGGCCCTGGAGGTACGTCCATGGTGACGGTGTTTGAATATGGAAAACTCTTCTCGATGTTGCCAATGTCAGGTCCGCTCACCTGAATCTTGATACGGTCAAGCAGGGCAAGGGGTCCTCCGACTGGCATTCCTCCACTGCGGATCGGAGTATCGACTGAAAGGGCCTGGTCGGGCGCATCGGCGTGCGCGAGATTGATGACCGCTGTAGCGGCATCGGCGAACGGCATCCGGGATTCGGAATCGGAACAGGACATGGCCAGGGCACAGAGGGCCAGGGCAAAAATGGGAGGCAGAAGAGTTTTGTGGTTCATAGAAGTTCCTCAATGCTGTCAGATCTAACTGATAATAAATGACCTGTATTGGTATACTGGACAAGTTGCAACTGGCCGGAAAAAACCCGCACAGTCGTATTAATATATGATAATATCATATACCATGGGTATTTATGTAAACTTATTTTTTGTTTTAAACAGAATACAGTGGTTTATATGCATGCAGATTCTGAGTGTTTTTTTCGATATTTTAAATATTTTTTTAAATTAAGAACTGGTTTTTATAAAGAAGCGATTGTTCGATTTGCTGCTATCCGTCATGTCGACGAATTCCGGCATTCCCGGGTAAGGAGAAATCTCGATAAAATAAAGCGAGTATCACTTTAGATTTCTCGCCCATCAAACAGGATTCGACAGGATAATGCCCGGAGCCGGGCATTATCCACCCTGTGCGTAATCGTAAAATTGAAGCGTAACGTCGGTAGTTTCGGTCCAGCCATTGCCTCTGGCGTCCCGCATGAAAATGATCTTGCTGTCAGGATTGCCGAAGGTCCTATCCATGATAATAAGACCGTCATTTCTGATAGAAGAAAAGTGCCCTGCATTTGCAAATGAACCGTTGGAGGGCAGCGGACCGTCATTCACCAGTGTAAAGCTGTCGCCCGGACCTGCAACGAGCTGCATCAGATTCATGCTGTACGGTTCATTGGGAGGATACGGGTTCAGCACATACACATACATGCCTTTTGACATGATGTCAGGCACCATTCCCGAGATGTACTGCGAATCGGTGAACGAAGCCTTCACGCCTCCCTGTGACACGCTGCTATCCAGTTTGAAAAAACCGTTGTTATACGTGTATAAATCCATCGCCGCTACCAGGACGTCACCGTCAGGCGCCACGTCCAGGCCCAGTATGCTCGTCAGGAAGCCCCCGGTATTAACGGTGTCGGGCAGGGACCCGGGAAGGGATCCGTCAAGGTTGCGCCGGAATATCGTAGTGCCGTCGGTGAAATAAACGAGATCCCTGGTGCGGTCAACGGCAACGGCAATCAGCGAGGTCGAGTAGAAGAGCGACTGGCCGCCGCTGCCGCCAAGGTCGTCGCAGCGCGACAGGCCGTACTGGTAGATGAAATAAATCCTGCCGCGTGCGTCAAAATCGACGTCTCTCGGCTGGGTTATGGCGACCCAGTCGCCGCTGTAGTCGGCATATGCCAGGGAGTTAAGACTGCCGCCCATGTCGTTCAGGAACACCAGGCGGTTCTGATAATAATCCGGCACTATGATCCTGGTGGTCTCGAGCTTCATGAGCACCGGCACGCTCACCGTGGCCCCTGACGGCAGGTTGGCCCGGGTGATGCCCCGGAACGATTCTGCCGCTGTCCAGGTTGACGGGATGTCCGGATTATGCGGCGACACGAGCGCGGTCACCTCGAAGGTGCGCAGCGACCCCGCCGGCACGTTCATTGACACGATCCCGGATGGAGGAAATGACTCTTCTATTACGCCGATGTCGGGAGCTGTGACGCGAACGGTTATCGAGCTGAAGCTTGCAGGAACAGTCTCGGCAGCAACAGCTTCGCGCGCGAACAAGCGGAGGGCCCGGTCCAGGATTGATACTTTTTGAGTCTGCTGATCAGGCGACAGGCCCAGGTCAATGATAACCCGCGTGTGGCCCGCTACGGGGATCCTTGATTCTGAATCAGCGCAGGAATATAGAGTTGCCGCCGCGATGACGGGTATTAATAACAAAGAAAATTTTCGGTTCATTTCATTGCCTCCAGATAAACAGCCCGCCTTCAGTCTGCCAGCAGGCATGGTACGAAAAGCTCGTTCCCCAATTGGAGCTTGTACTAAAATACTTAAACTCCGGGAGCAATCAAATTTTTTTTAAAATTTCAGGCAATGCAGGAAAAATTATTAATCATGCAGGGTGAACCATGGACCATCCGGACGGTTCACATATTGATAATGATATCCGCCAGCTGGTCCGCGCCGTTCACATTAAAACTGAAGCCCTCGCTCGCTTTAAGCCGCAGCCGCTGGTCGCTGAAGATGACCTCCAGCAACTCATACAGCGCTTTCTTGCCGAAAAAGCTCGCCTCCCACACCTGGTTGTAGCCCGCGCCGCACACGACAAGATCAATCGCGTTGAAGTAGTCCACCGCCGGGAAGATCGTGCTGCCGCTCCAGGTGCCGGTGTACACCACATCGTGATCTTTTTCCAGGTAGGAGTACTTCTCCCTGAACTCGTCGAAGTAGCCGGGCCTGCCGCTCAGACTGTAGAGCGCGACCGGCCTCGAGCCGTCGAGCCCCAGGCGCTTCAGCGCCTTGTCCCGGGGCAGTATTTCGTCCCTGTTCCTGAGCACGAGCGGGTTGATCAGCTCCATCGCGACCGCGCTTTCAAAGGGCTCGATCGCGATCACGCGGTCGTACCGGCCCGGGTCGAACACAAGCTCTCCCGAGGGAAGGGGCACGCGGAAGTGTCTGTCGAAGGCCTGGTCCGAGAGGTAGAGCTTTTTCCCGGGGAGCTCGTCCAGGAAGTTCTGAACCATGAACCAGGTGTGGTGCACCAGCAACACGTCCGGCTTAAGCTTCGACAGGGTCTTGAATAAAACAGATTTACGCCATCTTGCCGGAGAAAGCTCCTCCTCGGTCTCCACCGGTACCCGCACGGTGGAGAAGTCCTCGGCAAGATGGCCCATGTTCGAGGAGTGCACGATAGTGTAATCGCAGGAAACGCCCTTTCGTTTGAGGGCGTTTCCGACCGACATGCCGGTCACCAGGCGGCCGATGCCGCTGGTGGACGAGGTGTAGAATACGACGCGCACGCTAGCAGGAGCAGTAGAACTTGAACTGGCTAGCTCCGGGCCCGTACGCTCCGAAAGCAGACCATCCCGATCCAAGCAAGGGCTCGGTTCCAAGACCGATCATCTTGCACAGGTAGCCTGTCTCGTTGTTGTCGATGATATACAGACCGTCGTTGCGGATTGCCATGAACTTGCGCGGCCCGTAAAACATGCCGTTGCTCAGATCGGCTGATGCCGTTCTGGTACCGAAATGTTCGACAATAGTATAGGACGCAGTATGGAGTATTTCGTCCTCTGCATCGATGCGGTATTTAAGTATTAGATAGTCGGTCAAGCCGCCCGAGTTTCCTACATAAATATACGGCTTCTTCACCTTGATGTCATAGCCCCAGCTGAGCTGTGAAAATGTACTTTGATAAATAATCTGGTCCGTGTCCGGGTTATATTTTGTGATATAGTTACCAGTTGGGCCATTTACGATATAAAGGTTCCCGTCATCATCAACATCGATTCCATACAGGTTGCTGAAAATGTTACCGTTTAAAACATGATTGTCAAGACGAAATGCACCGCCGGAAATGTTGCTGAGAGGGCACCGGTATAATTCAGTGGACGATATGCAATAGAGCAGGTCCCGTTTCCGGTCGATCGCGATGCCGACAGGCTGGGTCAGCGTCGTGGACCCCACATCGAACTGGGTAAGATTGGTTCCGTTAAGATCATCCATTCTGATTATATCAGTGCTGGAAGTCCAGTTAGCTATGTATATTCTCCCCCGTGAATCGTAGTCAATATCATGCGGAACGAAACCGCCAGCTATGGTTGCCCCCAGGTCAAATTCAGTTATGGTACTTCTCCAGCCTATCGTGCTAACATTATCGAGCAGGACCAGCCTTGCGTTTTTCCGGTCCGGCACCAGGAGCTTCGTTTCATTGAGACTCATGAGGATCGGTATGCTGACCGTTCCACCAGATGGTACATTTGCCACGGTGGAGCCATAAAAGGAGAATATGGCACTCGGTTCGCCCGGAGCAATATAAGCCGTTACTTCGAAATTGCGAAGGCCCCCTCCCGGCACGGTCATGGAAATGACGCCTGTTGACGGAAAATCTTTTGTAATCGAGCCGATGCCGTTGCCGGTTACCCGGATATTAATGTTGCCAAAAGCTGCCGGCGCTGGCGCGGCAACCGCGTCGCTTGAGAAGAAGCGGAGCACACGGTCAATGAAGGATACGTTGGACTGATCGCTTTCGTACGGCAGGCCCAGGTTTATGATAACCGTCGCGTCGCCAGCAAGCGACGATCTCGATTCACTATCCGCGCACGAGAGGAGCGATGCCCCCGCGAGCAGGGTAATCAGCAGTACCGCATTGAATATTTTATTCATTCATAACCCTCCGGATGTTGCGTCTATGTATTTATTTTTCCAGCACGCCGGGCTGTAAATCTAGATGTTTAAGAACTCTCAATATATTAAATATCAATCGGTATCATGCAAACATTTTTCTTAAAAACTTCATTTTAAATTCCGGCACGATTTATAAGGGATGGAAAAATAATCCGCTCGGGTTTTTTTACTGATACTTTTACTGATACTATTGAATTGATTTAAAGATTGTCACATGAATGAATGTACGATACTAAAGAGAGGTTATCGCATGTTGCGCCATTCACATCTTAGCTATGATATCCACAAGCTGGTCCGCGCCGTTGGCGTCAAACTTGAAGCGGCGCCCCATTTTTATTCGTTTTTCCTGGCTGCTGAAATTGCCCTGTATGGTTTCGTACACGGCTTTTTTGTCGAAAAATTTAGTCTCCCAGAACTGGTTGTAGCCCGCTGCGCATATGACCAGGTCAAAGGCATTGAAGTAATCCACGACCGGGAACAGGCCGCCCTGATAATTAGTGGTGTACACCATGGAATAGCCTTCGCCCTCGAGATGGGAATACGTTTCTTTATTCTTCTCGAAATCGCCCGGGTTGCCGTTGAAGGCATACAGGCAGTTTTTTCCCGCGCCGTCGATTTCGAGCCTGGCACAAGCCTGTTTCCGGGACAATAACTCGTCCCTGTTGCGTATGACAATGGGATTGATTTCGTCGAAAGGAATTTTATTCCGGAACGGCTCTATTGCGAGAATCCGGTCGTAATCCTCCGGCCGGAAATAGAGGGTCCGGTCCTTGAGCGGGGCGGCGAAGAACGAGTCTACCACGTAATGGCACAGGAACACCTTCTTGCATGGGAGATCGCGGATAAAGCTGTCGAGCGGGAACCAGAGCAGGTCCACAATCAGTACATCCGGTTTAAGCGTGCCGAGGTTTTTATAAAGGATGGAGTCGAGAAAGGTGTCCTGTCTGAGCCGGTCCTCGTGCTCGGGAGGGATCTCGATGTGCTGCTGGCCCAGGACGTCCGCAAGATGCGCGAAGGGCGAGCTGTTTACGATCGTGTACTCCCAGGCCAGCCCGCGCCGCGCGATCGCGTTCCCTACCGCTATCCCGCGCACCATCCGGCCCGACCCGGTCGTTCCGGAGGTATAGAAGACGACCTTCACAATCAGCAGGTGTAGTAGAACTTGAACGTTCCCGGCGTTTCGCTTGTCTCCCACCCGGATCCATCGATATCATCGAATGATACCACCCGGTCGTCTATATCCAAACCGAATGATTCATCGAGAACAAACAGCTTCCTGTTTGTCAGGGCTATGAACAATTTCGGACCGATAAAAGGATCAGTATTGACGGGATCGCCAGGGAGAGTATCAATTACTGATGTCAGATCGGGAGAAAGCTCTGTGATGTTAGCAGCCAATTGATAGGATACATAGAGATGTCCTTCCTTGAAGACAATGTCAAACGGCATTACAGACGGATTATAATATGAGCCTATCCAGGATAGGGTAACGGGGTTAAATCTTCCGATCATGTATACTTCGGTTCCCATTGTCATTGAATAGCCTATGTACAGATTGCCTGAGGCCTCATCGACGCAAAGTATGCGAGGCTTGAGGGTTGATTCTCCGGTTATAAGGGTTTGTGTTAAATCTGTATTCAAGTTATATTGGACAACATTGTAAAAACTGGATTTGACTATGTAGTACAGCAAGTTTCTAACCCTGTCTATAGCTATGAATGAAACCCCGGATGTATTGCTCACCAGCTGCACACACGTCTCATCAGCAAAGGTGCTGTTCATGTTGTCCATTCGGTAAATACCGCGATGGGTCGTGGTCAGAGCATTGGAATCGGAAAAATAAATCCTTCTTTGCTTGTCAACATCCACGTCGTAAGGATAAACGGAGCGGGCGCCGCCGAATATCTGGGTGGTATCCCGGATGACCTTGTTCAATCCACCGACGCCGCTCATCATGACAAGCCGCTGGTTGTAATAATCCGGAATCACGAGCTTTGTCTCGTGAACTGTCATGAGAACCGGGACGCTGACTGATCCCCCTGAAGGCACATTTGCTATCGACGTGCCCTGATATGTTAAGACTGCGCTGGTGTCCGCAACATACGCCGTCACGACAAATGTGCGCAGGCCCCCTCCCGGCACAGTCATTGATATGATGCTGGTGGGCGGGAAGTCCTTGGCTATCGAACCTATTCCATCGCCGGTAACGCGGATGCTGATAGTGCTGAACACGGCAGGCGCGGGCGCGGCTACCGCCTCGCTCGTGAAAAAGCGGAGCACTCGGTCAATGATTGAGATGCTTGCTGTCTCGTCATCAGTCGGCAGGCCCAGGTTGATGATGACCGTGGCGTCGCCAGCCAGCGCAGATCTCGATTCGGAATCCGCGCACGAGATGAGTGATGCTCCCGCGAGCAGGGATATCAGTATAGCCAGGTTGAGTATTCTTTTCATTGGAGCCCCCCCGGGTTTTGTTTGAGTGCCTCTATATTTTTCGGCACGCTGGGCTTGAAATGCCGCATGTTCAGGTTTCTATATATAATAGAAACCTGTTTGAAATAGGCAAACTTTTTTCCTGTGAAAATAAATATATTATGCCAGGCGAATGATAAAAGAACACGGCCGGGCGGTTTTTAAAGCCGTTAACAATGCCGCGCCACACTGAACCTATTGTCTGTGATGCGATCATACATTACATGATCCATGGAGATTCCGGATTAAACAGATTAAATTTGTATTATGCAGGATTTAATGTGAATTTTATTGCCCCTTTCATGATTTCAGGTATATTAATACAAGGACCTGTTGCTTGGAAGAGCCGTTATCCAGACCCATCCCGATTCATATACGGGAGAAACCGTCGATAATTTGGAATTGAGCAGGCAGGCTAATTATTTGACAGGGCGGTATGAAAAATGAATTGCATTAAATTATACACGTGTATAAACAGGTGCAATAACCTGCCGCCTGCCAGGAGGAAGCCATGAGAAGTTATATCGTATTCCTGAGCGCGCTTTTCGCGCTTATACTGTTTGCCGGTCCGTCTTTTGCCGAGATCAGGGTCATATCCGTGAAGGGAACTGCCGCGTATAAAACCGGGAACCAGTGGACACCCCTCCAGAGCGGTACGGCACTGGCGGTAGGCACCAAGGTGAGCACCGGCGTACGCTCCACGGTAGAGATCAGGATCAACAACCACCTTGTGACCGTACAGCCTCTCACCATCATGAAAATCAGCCAGAGCGCCGATACGGCCACCAGCTCGAACACGAACCTGGGACTGCGGCGCGGATCGGTACGGACCAAGGTCGCGAAGAACGCGCGCATCAAAACCGTGTTCAAGGTCTCCACGCCGGTCGCGACCTCCTCGGTGCGCGGCACCGAGCAGATCGTGGTGTACAGCCCGACGTTCGGTATGCGGGTGTTTGTCCTGAGCGGCACCGTAGAGGGCAGCGGCATGAACGGCGGCTCGAACCTGATCTTCGGGAACCTCCAGTTCTGGCAGAAGATGGACAAGGGCGGGTCGGAGAGCGTGATGTCCGGCATGGATGATTTCATATCCAAGACCCACTCACTCTTCATCAGTCTGGACGAGGAAAAAGCGCTCCAGCTGTTCGGGGACGATTTCCTGTTCTATGACCAGGGCACGACCGGCAACCAGGACCAGCTCCAGAAGGTGCCGGTGTCGATTTACCTGATCTGGCCTGACTGATGCTCCCGCGGCCGTATGGGTCGCGGCGGTGAACATGGAGCGCCCGGCCGTTCACCCGGTCACGCTCGCCATAGTACCAAAAAACCTTACGGCACGCCGCCTCTCGTGAGCAACGGCGTGCCGGCTATAAATAAAGCTTACAATATATGGGGGTCTTCATGAGACGCTACGCTCTATTGCTGGTCTTACTCATGGTCTGCACCGCCGGGTTCGGACAGGAAATCAATTTCATTAATGAGCTCTCGGGCAAAAAGGTTGTCACGTTCGGCGACGGGATCAAGATGTACCTGTACACGCTGGGCAGGGCTCCGGCCGGGTTCGACGCCAATGTGCAGACACTCAGGGGCCTCAAGCTGCTGAAAGCGAAAAAGTACGCCGAGCAGAAGCCGCTTCGCCGCGGAATGCTGGCGCTGATTGTTGCGCGCCACCTGAAGCTCAAGGGATCGCTCTTCTTCCTGATGTTCGACACGGAGCGATACGCACACCGGGCATGCGTCGCCGAAAAAATCATGGACGTGAACACCAGCGAGCTGGACAAGCTCACGGGTGACGAGCTCCTCGAGGTCATGGCGATAGTTTCGGAGCGCATGGAGGGCACAAAATGAAACGGATACCGATCATAGTTCTGGTGCTGGCGGTCATGGCGGGGTTTGCCCGGGCGGCCCTCGCGGCTCCGGCGGACCAGTATTACCCTGTAATGCAGGGCGACGAGGACATGCGCTCCCTCCAGAGCAAGAAAGACATGATTTCCAGCGGGTTCCAGTACGGCGCCTGGATCACCCCGGTCATTATTTACCAGGACACGCCTGGCAGCGAGACGGTCACCTCCATTACAACGTTCCGCGCATGGATGAAAACCTACCTCTGGAAAGACAGCTTCCTTTACGTGAGGGGCAAGGACACCTACTCTGCGGTCATCTACGACAAGAACTCGAGTCCGGCGGAGAAAGAGAAAAAGAAACGCACCAGCTACCTGTACCTGCTGGCCGGCGATCCCTACTCCGCGGCCATCAACTACATGGGCTCCAGCGGTGCAAAGGACAGGAACGTCATCGACCTTGACCTGGGATACATCGACATGGTCACTCCCCGGAAGGAGTTTACAGCTTCGATAGGCAGAAAATATTTCCTTATGGGGACCGGTTTGGTGATGAATGGCCGCGGCGATGGCGCCGAGATCGGTGTGAACACGAAATATGTTAACATCAAGGCCCTGGGCGCATGGACCGGATGGCTGGCCAAGGACGACAATCCCTACGGGCTCTCTGACCGTGACATTTCCACCGGCGCCAAGCGGGTGTTCGCGGGCGGAAGCCTCTCGACCTCCTGGTTCAACCAGACCCTGTACGCGTTCGGGATTGCACAGTTCGATTTCGGCAAGGAGCAGTACAATTACAATAACTTCCTCTTCTTCGCCGTTGCGCCGTTAACGCCAAACGCTGACGGTATGCAGTATTATAACACCAGGACCCGGTATGAGTCCCAGTACTATGGCGTGGGCCTCCAGGGCGTCATCCTGAGCGGTCTTACCTACTCCGGCGAGTTCATAGCCGAGACAGGGAAAAGCTACTGCTATGACCCGCTCCTGAGCAATATCCGCTTGAAGAAAGACATCCAGGCGTTCGCAGGGCTCGCAAAGATCGAGTATTACCTCAATGTGTTCCTGAAACCGGTCTTCACTGCGGAGTATGCGTTCGGGTCGGGGGACCCCAACCGCGACGACTACCGCATGCCGACCGGCAACCGTTACGGCAAGGACAGCGGTTTCATCTATTTCGGCACCTTCGTGGGCGGATATGCACTCAAACCGTCCCTGGGCAACCTGCACGTGCTGTCAGCGAGCGCGGCGGTATCGCCCTTGTCATGGTCAAAGATCTATTCTTTGAAAAGGATGACGCTGATTGCACGGTACCTGTATTACATGAAACACAGGTCCGAGGCTTCGATCAACAACGGCCTGGACGCCACGAAGTTCAGGCGAGAGGTCGGACACGGCCTGGACGCGTCGCTCAGGTGGCAGATCTTTTCCGATTTCTCGTTCTTCACCAACTATGGCCTGTTCATGCCGGGTGATGCGTTCGGTTACAGCATCAAGTGGCAGTATACGCTGTCTCCGGCCAGCATCTCTCCGTCGCCGAGCTATTCGTCACGTGCATACCGGCATTTCGTTATGGCGGGATTCAACATAAGTTTTTAGGGATGACGGATGCACGGTTGTATGCATGCCTGAAGTCTGTCCTCCCCGGGAACACGGCGGGAGCCGCCGGCACGCCGCTCTCCCGGGACCGGGGAAGCGCATGATGGTGTCATAACAAGTCAGGGCCTGCACGAATATCGGCAGGCCCTTGTAATTTTTGCGAGGTACGCCCATGGTCAAACGATATCTTGAAATGATCAGCAAATTCATTGAGGAAAACCGGTATTCGGGCATCGCCGTGGCGGCGGTGTTCTACCTGCTCGTTGTCATCTTCTGCTTCACGCGGGTGTATGAAGTATTTGAGCTGAAGCTCTATGACCTCAGGTTTTCCCTCCGTCCGTCGATCCAGGAATGGGACGGGCTCTACTTCCTCGACATTGACGAGAACAGCCTGACGACGGTCGGACAGTTCCCCTGGCCGCGGAACATCTACGGGGAGGGTCTCAAGACGCTTGCGGACGTAGGTGCCGGGCTGGTAAGCTTTGATATCATGTTTCCCGACGCGTCGCCGCGGGGCATAGACAACACGGAGCTGGATGCCCTGGCGCGGAAGGCCGCGTCCGGAGGGCGTGTTACGCCGGCAGAGGTTGAAGCGGTGGGCGTGAACAAGGACCGGCAGTTTGCCGATGGCGTCAAATACATGAACAGGGTCATACTGGCCTATACGTTCAACGACGAGCCACTCGCGTATGACGTGCTGGAGCGGCAGAAGTCGGAGACATTTATAAAGGCGAGGAAGCGGTTTACCGAGTTTGCGTCGGTGAAGGTCCCGGGTCCGAAGGCGGAACTGCTCGAATCCCTCGATGAGGGAACCGTGAAAAGCATTTCCTTCCCGATCCCCGAGCTGATGAGCGCAGCACGGTCATACGGCTTCGTGAACCGGTACACCGACATAGACGGCGTTATCAGGAAAGTACAGCTGGTCCGCGTGTTTGAAGGGCGCCTCTATTTTAACCTGGCCCTTGTGATGCTCATGGACGCAAGCCGGACCCCGATGAGCAGCGTCGAGGTGATACCCGGCAGACATATAATCCTCCGCGGTGCGCACCACCCGCTTTCGCAGAAAGTCGAGGATATCACCATACCCATCGATGACAAGGGAATGATGTATGTAACCTGGGCAGGCTCCGGTAAAGGCAAGGAAGGCCGCCGGGAACGGACCTTCCACCTCGTTCCCTTCTATGCGCTGCTTGAATACAGGGAAAATGCAGACCTCGTCAGGGGAATCTTTGAAGAGGAAGACGCGCGCAAGGCGGAGGAGCTTGGCAACTTGAGGCAACAGCTGGCCGGGTTCACCGAGGAGCTGAACGATGCTGACCCCGAGACAAAAAAAATGCTCGCGGCCGGCATGGAAGAGCTGAAAAAAAAGATCGAGCAGGCGAGCGCCAATCCACTGCTGTCAGATCTTGAAGGCCGGATGAAAACGGTGCGGGTGCAGCACGCGAAAACGGCGGCGGGTCCGAAGAGGGCAAAGCTCTGGAGCGAGATCACGGCCCTGAAAAAATCATTCAATCGCACCCGGCTTGAGTATCTCAATAACTTTGATACCGTGATCGCTGATATAAAGAAAGAGCTGAAGAAGACCAACACCAGGGAGCTCAGGGACGAGCTCAAGCAGCATGAGTATGCCCGGACGGCCATGGACCTGGCGATCCGCGTAGAGGACCTGTCGGATCGTATCACCCTCACCGGTCTCACCGCAACCGGCACTCAGGACATCGGGGCCATCCCACTGCACAATGAATATGCGCGGGTCGGGACATACCATAACACGATCAACACGATCGTGCAGAAGCAGTTCATCAAGCGGGTGAACTGGCCCATTAACCTTATCCTGATGCTCATCATAGCCCTGGCGATGGGTTATGTCATCAAGCGTCTGGACGCAAAACGCTCCCTCATCACGATGATGGTGACCTTCATCGTGTTGAACGTGGTGGTCATGCTCGTGTTTGCGCTGCTCAACGTGTGGATGCAGCAGCTGGGCATGGTGCTGTCGATGTTTCTACCGGCGTCGGCCATCGTGGCCATCAAGTTCATGAGGGAGGAGAACCAGAAGCGGTTTATCAAGAACGCCTTCTCCTTCTATCTCTCCCCGTCCGTTATCGACGAGATCATCAAGGACCCGGAATCACTCGAGCTGGGCGGTGAGGACCGCGAAATCACGATCTTCTTCTCGGACATAAAGGGTTTTTCAACCATATCTGAAAAGCTGACGCCGCAGGATCTGGTAAAGCGGCTGAACGAATATCTTACAGAGATGACCGACATCGTCCTGAAATACAACGGGACGGTGGACAAGTACATCGGAGACGCCATCATGGCGTTTTACGGTGCTCCCGTGCTCATGCCTGACCATGCAGCCAAGGCGTGCATGGCAGCGGTCGATATGAAGAAGCGCCTGCGCGAGCTCCAGGACACCTGGCGGAAGGCGGGGCTTGAGTCGATCTTCGCGCGGATGGGGATACATTCGGGCAAGGCGACGGTTGGAAACATGGGGTCGCGCACCCGGATGGACTATACCGCCATGGGCGATGCGGTCAACCTGGCATCGCGTCTCGAGGGCGCCAACAAGTCGTTCAATACCACGGCCATGATCAGCGGCTCGACCTACGAGGCGGCGAAGGACAGCATCGAGGCCCGGATCCTCGGCAAAATCCGCGTGGTGGGTAAAAGCGAGTCAGTGCCCATATACGAGCTTCTCGGCATGAAGGCCTCGCTGCCCGATTACATGTATGACATGCTCGAAAAGTATAACAACGGCCGCTCCTATTTCGTGAAGCGTGACTGGAAGCAGGCGATCAGTTATTTCAGACAGGCCATCAAGGTGCTTCCCGACGACGGCCCGTCCCGTATCTATGTTGAAAAATGCGAGGAGTACATGAAGGCACCCCCGCCCCGCGGGTGGGACGGCGTATTCGTGCTGAAATCGAAGTAAGGGATTTCGGGCGGGGTAACAATTTCTCCGCCCGGGTTTCACAACCCGTTAGTATGTGCAGTTTCACAAATTCGAACCGGAGAATGTGATGTTTAAAAAAATGAAAGAGCGGCGCGCCCACTTCCTGGTCCTGGCTTTCCTGACCGGGCTGTTTATAGGCATAAATGTATCCTTCCTGTCGTCGGCGACCGAGCCGGCGCACCGATACCTTGACTATTTCCACAGGGTCTATCAGCTCATACTGACCGAGTATGTTGACGAGGTGTCGCCCAGGGAGATGTTCTTCGGCGCGATACGGGGCATGATAGGCGCTCTCAATGACCCGTTCTCGCGGTTCCTCGACGAGAAGTCTTTCGACGAGCTTAAGGAGATGACGACCGGAAAGTTCCAGGGGGTCGGGATCGAGATCACCGTGGATGAGGGCCGCGTGGTCGTTGTCACGCCGATAGACGACTCGCCCGCCATGCGCGCGGGGATACTCTCCGGGGACGTGATCACGAAGATCGACGACAAACCGGTCAACGGCATGAAGATGGAGAAGATCGTGTCCCTTATCCGCGGCCTTCCAAAAAGCACGGTGAAGATACAGATCCATCGCGAGGGATTTGAAGAACCCTTTGAATTCGATCTGGAGCGGGCGCCGGTGAAGATCACGAGTGTCGAGTACGATATTATTAAAGGAAAAAACGTCGGTTATCTCAAGATCAAGAATTTCGGCTCCGAGACGACCCGGGACGTGACAAGGGCGCTCAAAGCCTTCAAAGAAAAAAAGATCGACCGGATCATCATAGACGTGCGGAACAACCCCGGAGGACTCCTCCAGTCGTCCATAGAGATTTCAGAGCTCCTGCTGGACCGCGGCAAGACGATCGTCTCCACCCGCGGTAAGGAGGGAAGCGGTCGGGTTGAGGTGTTCAGGTCACAGAGCGAACCGATCTACCGGGGCTCGCTTCTGGTCCTGGTGAACAACGGCTCTGCATCCGCGTCCGAGATACTCTCGGGTGCGATCAGGGACAACGGCCGGGGCAAGCTCCTGGGCGAGAAAACGTTCGGCAAGGGATCGGTGCAGAAATCCTTCAACCTGGATGACGACGTCGGCGTTGCCATTACCGTTGCCAAGTACTACACGCCCTCGGGTGAGCTAATACATAAAAAGGGGATCAAGCCCGACATCGCCGTCGATCAGGAAAAGCTGTCGGAGAACGACATGAAAAGCATGAAGGCGGTGAAGGACCGGAAGCTGCTCGAGCAATTCGCGCGCAAGGACATGGACTACACGCCGGAGACGCAGGCGGCGTTCCGCAGGCTCCTCGCCGGGAGCGGCATCACCCTTTCTGAGAAAGCGGCGAATTATATGCTGAAAGACCGGTTATTAAAGTTCAGGAAGAAGCCGCTGTTTGATCTCGAGTTTGACAACCAGCTTGACAGGGCGGTCAGTCAGATCAGCGGAACATAACGGGCCGCAGCCATGGATACGCCGGTACTGGGACTGGGTCTGGAAAGCTCCTGTGACGAGACCGCTGCCGCAGTGGTGCGGGACGGGCACGCGGTCCTCTCGAACATCATATCGAGCCAGGTGGACCTTCACCGCGAGTACTACGGCGTGGTCCCGGAGATAGCGTCCCGGGCACACCTGGAGACCATCAATCTGCTCATCGACCGGGCCCTGTGCGAGGCAGGCATTTCGTTCGGTGACCTGGACTACGTGGCCGCGACGAGCCGGCCGGGACTGGTCGGCTCGCTCCTGATAGCCCTCCAGTCGGCAAAGGTCATCTCTTACACAATGGGCATACCGCTCGTCCCCGTGAACCATCTCGAGGCGCACCTGTACGCGCCCTTTCTTGAGGGGCGCGAGATTTTTTTTCCCTACATCGGCCTGCTGGTATCGGGAGGGAACACCGCGCTCTATCATGTCCGGGGCGTGGGCGAGATGGAAGTCATAGGCAGGACAGTTGATGACGCAGCGGGTGAGGCCTTTGACAAGATCGCGAAATACATGGACCTGGGATACCCGGGCGGGCCGGTCATTGAAAGGCTTGCGCGTACCGCCGGGGGCAAGGGCGTGCTCTTTCCGAAGATCCTTCCTGAGCCGGGAGATACCCGGTTCTCCTACAGCGGCATCAAGACCGCGGTGATAAATTACCTGAAAACCCACCCAGATGCGGATCGCGCCGAAGTGACGCACGGCTTCCAGGAGCGGGTGCTCGAGATCCTGGTGCGTCGCGCCTTCGCGGCTGCGCGCGAAAGGGGGATCGGGTCGCTGGTCGTGGCAGGCGGGGTCGCGGCCAACGGGAGGCTGCGGCAGATGCTCGATGGGGAAAAGAAGCCAGGGGAGGAGGTCATCATTGCCTCGCCCATCCTCTGCACCGATAACGCGGCCATGGTTGCCGGTGTCGGATATCGTTATTTCATCACCGGCAGGACCGCGGATCTTGACGCGGACGTGCACGCGCGGGCTTAATTTTACTTGATTTAATTAATGCTTATCTGTAGGATATGCTGGGTCAATGCGTGTTCCGATTATTAATGTCCAGATGACACTACACGGGTATTTACGATGGCGATAAAAAGCGGCGGTTTTAACAACCTGATCGATGCCTATCTCAAGATGAGGGAGGACCCGGAGCTGGCCAGGGGCGTCAGGGAGCAGTTTCTCTGGATCCTCGGGGAATATTTTTTCAAGCAGGAAAAGGAATCGAACCGTAACTTCGAGCTGTTTATCAACAATATAGAGCTTCCCGCGTTCCTGGACGGCGCTGCGTCGCTGTTCGACATCAACCTCGAAGAGCTCGCCTCATTCGTCCGGGGCACGACCGTAAATGATTCCCTGGCCGGCAAGATCATGCTTTCCCAGCATTACCTGAAGGCCTTCTACCCTCACCACGCTCCCTCCTTCAACAAGCTGCCCGAAGACGTACGGTTCGAGCTGCTCGACCTGATAAAAGAGCGGAACGAGAACATCCTGAACGCCTATGAAAAAATGCTGGTGGACCGTGAAGCTGATAAAAAGAGGAAGATCCTGACCCTGATTGCGCTGATACTCAAGAATATCCACCTGAAAACGGGGTCCCCGTTCAACAGGCTGCCCAAGCCGGCGGAGGACATCATTCGCGGAATATTCTCACATACTGAAGAGGTGTTCTCGGCCAGCCAGAAGCAGATTGCGGAGATCCAGGACGATACGAAGATCAAGCAGATCGTGAAAACATTTTTCATGGTCAAGCAGTTCAAGGACATCATCGAGATTTCCGCATTGTTCAAGGAAGAGCTGGATCGGTACCGCAAACGGACCATCAGCGCACGGAAATAATCCGGCTGCGGGGCAGGAGACGCATATGGCCGACGAATTCAGCGGGTTCCCGCGAGAGTGTTTCAGGTTCTACCGGGAGCTCGAGAAAAACAATACGAAACAGTGGTTCGAGCGGCACAGGGCCGACTACGAGGAGCACGTGCTCGGCCCGGCGCGCCGTTTTGTATCCGCCATGGGCGAAAAGCTGGCGCGCCTCTCTCCAGGCATCCATGCCGAACCGATGGTCGTCAGGTCAATATTCAGGATATATCGCGACGTTCGCTTCAGTGGCGACAAGCGGCCGTTCAAAACGAACCTTGGCATCTGGTTCTGGGAGGGAGGCGGGAAGCGGATGGAATCGTCAGGTTTTTACCTCCAGATGGAGCCCGCTTCGATCATACTGGGCGTCGGCATGTACATGTTCCCGAAAGAATTCCTGAAAGAATACCGTGACTCTGTCATTCACCCGCGTTACGGGCAGCAGCTGTCCCGTGCGGTGAAGGGCGCCCTGAAAAAGGGGGACTACGAGCTGGGCGGAGAGTTCTACAAGAAGATCCCCCGCGGGTATCCGGCCGATCATAAAAACGCGGGCCTGCTTCTTTTTAACGGGTTCTGGGCCGGTGTTTCGTCGAAAGTGCCGAAGGAGGCCCATACCCCCGGGTTCGTATCCTATTGCTTCAAACGCTTTGCGGAACTGCACCCGGTGCATCAATGGCTGTACGAAATGACCCGGAGGGTTGGTTGATCAATGAATTTCATTGAGGAAAAAACGCCGAAAGGATACCTCATCAAGATCCTGTTTGATAACTGGCAGTTCCTTTCCTTTAACAGGCAGGGAAAGTCCATATACGCCGACAAGGAGGGGAAGAGCCTGCTTCACGAGGTTCCGGTCCTTGTTTTTATCGGTACGACCTTCGAGATTAAAACCGAATTCGACAGGGCATATTCCCTTCTCAAGATCCGGGACGGTTCCATTGTCGTGCCCTACCTCGACCTGAAGGACAACAGGACGAAATACTTTTTCCTGGAGACCAACAAGGAGATGGACGCGATCCCGGTCAGGATGATGCAGGTGGGGGACGTGGCGCAGATGGTTCGCGATATGGATGTCGCGTTGAAGCCGAAGTTCGTAATCGTCGATGACACGGTGACACCCAATGACGTGATCGTCATAAAGAACCGGTACAAGGTGGACGAGATCGTGTATATCGAGCTTGCCAACAATCATTTCCTTGCCGAGCGGCTCCAGATCCCGGAAGAGGCCGAGCTGGCGGTCAATCTCAACATGATGTCTTCCAACCCGGTGTTTCTCGCGCGCATCCACCTCCGTACCATGGATCTATCCAAGATCAACCAGCTCCTGTTAGATTTCGAGATAACCGCGCTTGACACCGAATACATATTGAGTTTTCTGAAGGCGGCACTGGAGAGCGCGGAAACGGACCCGATCATGATGAAGAACAAACCGGTCCTCCTGGACCTCCTCAATTCATTCAAATTCTACCATGGCCTCCTTGAGAAAAACGAGCAGGAAGTGCGGGAGATGATAGAATCCATATCCGATGTTAAAAAGCTGACGCCCTACCGCACGCTTGTATCGAAGGTAAAGGCCATGTACCCGGGTTCGGAGGAACAGAAGCTCTACACGGTATATGAAAATATCGTCTATGACAAGCTGGAGGAATTGAAGGTGAAGACCGGAGCATGACGGATGAATGCAATTTCCGGAAAAAAGGCCGGCCTGTCCCCGGCTTTTTTTTATTAATCGGGCCCGCCGTTCGTTATACGGTCTGTATCCCAACCGGCAGGGAGCCGGGGGGCAAGAATGTAACGGGAGAAGTGGTACTGTTTTGAGGTCTGTCAGGCTGTATCTGCTAACATTATGCATGCTACTCTTCCTGGCTGCGGTTCCAGCGGCGCAGGAAGACGCAGGCTGGTGGAATATCTACTTTACCGTCCCGGGAGCCGGGAGGCCGGTCCTTAACGGGCGCGATCCGGAATCCGGCCTTGTAGCATTGATCGGGGAAGCAAAGACCTCGGTGTACGGGGCGTTCTACGAGGTGTCAGCGCCGGCGGTGGTGGCTGCACTTTGCAGGGCCCGGGGACGCGGCCTCGATGTCAAGCTGGTGACTGAAAGCGATACTCGGAAAAAGCGCGCCGCAGCCATGCGTCAACTCGAGGAGGCCGGCATCGAAGTGGTAGCTGATTCGCGGCGGGGGCTCATGCACAACAAGTTCGCGGTGATAGACGGCGCCATACTCTGGAACGGATCCTACAATGCGACTAAAAATGACGGGTGGAAGAACAACAATAACGCGCTTGTCGTCCGGTCAGCCGGGCTGGCGGACATTTATTATGATGAGTTCATGGAGATGTTCCGGGACGGGGTATTCGGCAACCGGAAAGAGCCGGGCCCGTTCGCGGAATTGAGAAAGCGGTATCACGTTAAGGTCGGTGATTCGGACATCAACGCATATTTTTCCCCTGAAGACAACATAGAGCGGATCATTATCAAGCGGATTGAAAAGGCGAAGAAATCAATCCATTTCATGGCCTTTTCATTCACGAGCGACGGTATTGGCGAGGCCATGATAGAGAAGTACAAAAAGGGGGTGGCTGTGACCGGCATATTCGAGCGGCGCGGGACGCGCGGGGGCCACTCGGAATATACGAAGATGAAGCTCGAAGGCCTGCCGGTCCGTCTCGACCATAACCGCGGTGCAATGCACCACAAGGTCATCGTCATCGACGGCGAGCGCGTCATCATGGGTTCGTACAACTACTCGCGGAACGCGAACCGGTACAACGATGAGAACATCATGATCATTGACAACAGGGAGATCGCCGGACGGTACCTTGCTGAATTCAAGCGGTTATGGTGAAGGTCCGGCGCCGCGGCCGGGTTCATCTCGCGCGGCTGTCGTTGATAATGTCCAGGTTCAGCATGATTGTGCTGTTTCCGGGGTCTCGCTGTAACGCCTGGCGAAGGTAATACCCGGCCGGCCCGATTTTACCAAGGTTGAGGTAGGCCATTCCCAGGGCCCTGAGCAGCTCAGGGTTGCCCGGCGCCGTGTTCAGGGCTGCCGCAAGGTAGGGGAGCGCGGAACCCGCGCCCTTTGAATTCTGTACAACCGATGCCAGACGCAGTTTTATGACAGTATCGTTCGGAAAAAGTGCTGCAGCACCCTGTAGCACGAGGGCGGCAGAATCGAGATCGCCGCTTTTTTCAATGGCAGCGGCGTACGACATCAGGAGGTCCCGGTCATACTGATCGAGCTCCACGAGCCGCCCGAGTGCGAGTGATTCATGGTAGAGATCCCCTTCCGAGCGGAATATCCCTTCATCCACGCGAAGACCAGCGGAGGGAAAGGGCGAGCGCTTCAATGCAGCGGCATGGCGCCGGGCTTCGAAAGCCCATTCCATTTTCAGGAAGAGCCGCGCAATGGACTCGTCATACAGCGCCGGAGTGCGGCCGCTTTTTTTCATCATGCTGATATACGGGAACGCGTCATAAAACAGATCCCGATCCATGGCAATGCAGGCCAGGCCGAGCAGGGCCTCCCTGTTGTCCGGATCGGCTTTGATAGACTTCCCGTAGTATCCCGCGGCCCTGTCGCGGTCCGGGCAGGCCCTGCCGAGATACAAGCTTGCAGCCGAATAAAGAGTATCTCCCTCCTGTATGAGCGACAGGAGACCCGCTGCCTCGCTGTTTGCCTGTGCCGGGCGGCGGGACTCCAGCAGGAAATAGCCGGCCCTGAAGCTGTCGACAGGACCCGGGTTTTGCCGATGCATGAGCGAGGCAAGGGCCGGGGGGGAGCTTGCGCCCTGCACGAACCCGGGGCCGTCATCCGTTTCAGAAAGCCTGAGGGATACTGCGAACCCGTTCGGGGAAGCGCCTGCCTTAATTAGAATGCCGTGGACTCCAGCGGTAAGGCGGACCGGTATGAAATACTGGTCATGATCAAAGCCGTGCAGGGTCCGGTCTGTGAAGAGCCGCGTACCGTCGACCCATAGATCGGTGTATCCCGTTTTCCCAAGGACAAGAAAATAATCTCCTTCTTTCTCGATGCGAATATCCCGGTAGAGATAGTACAGGGAGCCAGCGGTATTTCCGTACAGGCTGCCAATATCGACAAGGCCCATGCGGTCAGGAGCGACCGTGTGCCAAGTAATGCCGTAACCAGGGCCGGAACAGGTCTGCTTCGGATCAAATACACGCTCGGGGCAGCGGGGAGTTCCGAATTCCTCGGGGACGCCGTATGTAAAAGGCCCCATCATGCGGAAATCAAGAAATGAAAGCCGGGCAAGGGACATTTCCGCTGCCCTGAGTTCTCCTTTTTTAAGCAATAGCCACGCCCTCATGATACTGATCCTGTCGCGCAGAAAGCGAGCGGCCGGGGCCTTTTCACTGATGCTGTTTAATGCAAGAAGTCCCCGGTCGTAGAGCTCCGGGTAGACCATGAGCTCGCGAATCCTGAACAGGTTGACTTCAATAAGGGCCGGATCATCGAGGGACAGCGTCCATTCCTGGAGCAGGCTCAGGGCACTCCCGAAATCGCCGGCCTTTTTTTCGTCAAGATACTTCTGTTCCGGCGATTGAGGTTGTGTCGAGGCAGAGGCGGAGATCGGGCCGCATAGTAGCATGAGAGCGGCGATTATCAGGACCGCTAATACGCTGAAGGGCAGCCTGCCTGAACAGCACCGGACGCGATGAGGTAAAACAGGATAGCTAACATGATCATTCATGTAATAAAGAGGGAGGGAACAAGCCAATAATTTCAAACAATTTTTTTAATTTCAAAGCCCGGTAATCGTATATACCTGTATTAGACGGCGCCGGAATAGCTGGATGCGCCGTGCAGGAGGATCGATGTTCGAACAGACCGTTTCGGGAAGCTATCTGTTCCCGGTGCAGAAATGTCTCGGGGGGGACGATATCCGGGAGCTTTCAGACCAGGAGCTCCTTGCCGTAATCGTGGGGACCGGCATCAAGGATCATGACGTGATCGACCTTTCCCGGGTCATGCTGAAGCGGTTCGGAGGACTGCGCGGTCTTGCCGGTGCCGGCATACGGGAGATCGCAGGTACGCGCGGGATCGGCCCGGCAAAGTCAGTACGGATTCACTCGGCGTTCGAGATGGGAAGGCGCGTTATAACGCGTCCGGTGGACACCAGCCACATGGATTCTCCCGGCGCGGTATGGGATCTCCTGCTCCCGCGCATGGCCGGGCTCCGGCAGGAGGAGTTCCGGGTCCTTATTCTCAACAACAAGAACAGCCTGTTGAAAAATACTAC
The DNA here is from genome assembly GCA_041749375.1 of Spirochaetota bacterium. Lineage (GTDB taxonomy): Bacteria > Spirochaetota > UBA4802 > UBA4802 > UBA5550 > RBG-16-49-21. The sequence goes on along the minus strand of JBGTBN010000072.1, from coordinate 147,619 downwards.
AATTTCGGTGGGGACCGTGTCCGAGGCGATAGTGCATCCGAGAGAGGTCTTCCGTGACGCCATCCGCGAGAGCGGTGCCGCGGTCATAATTGCGCACAATCATCCTACCGGGGAGCTCTCCCCCTCCGGCGAGGACATTGCCACCACACGGCGGCTCGTAGAAGCTGGAAAGATCATCGGGATACCGGTGCTCGACCATGTGATTATCACCAATGTCGCGTATTTTAGCTTCAAGGAGGGGGGGTACCTATGATAGGTGGCCGGATAAATTATTCTTGAAATAATCAAACGGGTCGGTATCCTGCGACCCGTTATCCAATTGCAAGTCGCTGCGAGGTCAACCATGCGGTTTTTATCATGCCTTGTGCTGCCAGCTCTCCTCACCCTGACATGCTATGCATCAGGACCCGATGTTGTTCTGCGGCCGGATGTCACGTCGGGAAAATGGCTCCGAAACGTGAAGGTCGAGTACCGGGTCGAGGGTACTACCAGCCAGGGCCTGGTGCAGATCTATTTCCCGAAAAAGTACGAAGCCGGCACCAGGACCAGGACCCTGATCGTGCTGCACGGGTACCGCCAGCAGCCCAGCGACTGGGAGAACGGAACACCCATAACGGACTATGCCGACAGGTATGATTTTGTACTGGTCTGCCCGGCCATGGGCACAACGCTCTATGAGTCGGCGTATTATCCGGAGACGAAAAACCGGTGGGCGCCGGTCCCGGGCGGAGAATATATCGTGCGTATACTCCTTCCCTTCGTGCGGGATCAGTTCGGTCTTGCCGGGGACAGGGACTGTACCGGCATCTTCGGTATCTCGACCGGCGCGCGCGGCGCGCTGCTTCTGGCCTCGCAGCACCCGAAGCTGTTCGGCGCAGCTGCAGGGCTCTCCGGCGATTATGATTCGGCCTCTCTCTGGAACGATCGACTCCTTGTCGCGGTGTACGGTCCGTATGGACTGAACCGCGAACGCTGGGAGAAAGAGGTCAATATCATCGAGCTTTCCGCCAGACTGAAAAACACGCCGGTCTTTCTCGGTCACGGCACCAATGACTGTATCGTGCCGCCGCCTCAAACACGCATGCTCGCGGACCGGCTTAAAGAGCTTCATGACGCGAAGGAAGGGTATGAGCTGGTCGTCGAAGAATTAAAAAGTACGGGTGCCGGCCACGACTGGCGCTACTGGGGGAGCCTGGTGCCGGATGTGTTAAAGTTTTTCGACCGGACCCTGGAGCGGTAGCAAGCGTTACAGCGGCCGCTTTTTCTTAAACAGGCGCTCCCAGAATGATATCTCTTCATCTGAAACAACGGGGTCGTGCTCCTTTTCGGGAAGGTCCCGCGCTTCCTCTTCTTCCAGTATGGTCCTGGTCACGTGTTCGGCGAACTTCTCGCTCGTCATGGTGCGCGCGCTGAAGCGGTTCACGTAGAAGAGAATGTCCTTGTCCGAGGTAACAACGGTGGCGCTTCGCGGGTTGAGGTCCTTCTTGATGAATTGCTTTATCAGAAAATCGGCGGAGAAATCAAGGGAATAGTACACATCGATGGTGCCGACCGTCTCCGAGCGGACATCGATCCCCGGATCCTTCTTCCCGTCGAACACGACGCGGATCTGCGCTTTTTTTAATCTCTGGTATTCTTTCAGTCGGTCGAGCAGGCCGGCGCGGGCGTCGTTGAGCTGTCCGCGGAGCATTTTTTCTTCCAGGTCGGGGAACTTGTAGATCAGGTTGAATCCGTCGATGAGAAACATGACGAGGCGTTACAGCTGTTTCACGAATCTCTCGATCCGTATCATTGATTCGCGGAGATTGTCCATCGACGTGGCGTAGGAGCACCGGACGTGGTTTTTCCCGCATTCACCGAACACGCCGCCGGGCACCACGGCGACCTTTTCCTTCTTCAGAAGCTGGAGGGCGAACTCCCTGCTTTCCAGGCCCGTGCCCGATACGTCAGGAAAAACGTAGAACGCTCCTTCCGGGACATGGCAGGTTAGACCGATTTCATTGAGACGACCGGCTATGAAGTTCCTCCGGTTGAGGTATTCACTCTTCATTTGCATGACGTCCCTGCGTCCTTTCTTGATCGCCTCGATGGCCGCGAACTGCGCCATCGACGGTGCGCAGAGAGCGGTGTACTGGTGAATTTTCATCATGATGTCGAGTATGAAGGAAGGACCGGCGACATAGCCGAGCCTCCAGCCTGTCATGGCGTGCGATTTAGAAAATCCGTTCAGGTAGATGGCCCGCTGCTTCATCTCCGGGATAGCGGCAATGGAAACGTGTTCGCGCCCGTAGATCAGGGTGCAGTAAATCTCGTCGCTCAGCACGATGAAATTGTGCCGGAGCGCCAGGTCTGCTATCTGTTCCAGCGTCTGCCGGTCGATAGTGGCGCCGGTCGGATTGGCCGGGTAGTTCAGCAGAAGCGCCTTTGTTTTTTTTGTTATCGATTTTTTAAGGAGGTCGATGTCGATCTTGAATCCGTCCCTGCTGTAGGTCGGCACGATCACGGGCACCCCGTGCAGGAGCGTAACGTTCGCGGCGTAGGATACGTAGCAGGGCTCGATCACGATGACCTCGTCGCCCGGGTTCAGTATGCCGCGCAGCGCCAGGTCAAGTCCCTGGCTTACTCCCAGGGTAATGATAAGTTCGGTATCGGGATCGCACTCAATCCTGTATTCGGATGCCATGCTGGCCGCGATGAGCTCGCGGAGCTCGGGAAGGCCCCGGTTCGGCGTGTAGTGGGTGTTCCCGTCCTTTATGGCGAAGATGCCGCTGTCCGAGATGCGCCAGGGCGTGGTGAAATCCGGCTCGCCTACCCCGAGCGAGATACAGTCGGGTGTGGAATAGACGATATCGAAAAATTCCCTTATCCCGGACGGAGGTATGACCGTCCCGGTTTTTGAAACCAGCCCTCTGGGGTCGTTGTGCTGAACAAGTGACAGCTTCACTCTAATGCCCTCGGTTCTCATATCGTATGCCCTGCCGGGTAACGACAGGCCGCACCCGGAAGTAAGCTTACGTATTTTTTCGGAAAAAGTTCTCCATAATTACAACATGTTCTGAATCAGTAAAGCCAAATTTTCCAAAAAAGTCCATCAATTCAGTGTTTGATCCCGGCACAGCGACCCGAATACGTGATATGGCGGCCGGAAGGCTTTCGATAAAGGCGCTGTAGAGGTCTTCGCTGACCCGGACGGCATCCGGACCATGCGCACCGGTCCAGAGAATTTCGGCTGTGGCGGCGGTATCGATCCGGGCAATAAGGAAGCCCTCGATCGCTTTTTTCCTGGCAGCGACGAAGGAGCGGGTGGTGTCTTCCGAAAGTACCCTGGACAGGTTCGTCTCGTTCCAGGATGGAAACATGGTCCCGGCGTCCTGTCGTGATACCAGCTCCCGGCCGAGGACGAAAACATCATGAAGATCGTCGGGACGGATCTCCCGTATCTCGACGGGGCGTCTCATCAGTCCCGGCCCGGCCTGACGAGCTTCGGTTCGTGCTCGGCCTTCAGCACGACGTTCATCTTCCTGGAGCTTGTTGCGGGATGGTCGGAGTTGTAATGGAGCCCGATGCTGTCCCTCCGGGCCATGGCGCTCCGGATGATGAGCTTGGCGATCGTGGCCAGGTTGCGGAGCTCGACGATCCTGAACGAGATGGTGCTTTTCTTGTAGTAATCGTGGATGTCGTCGGCGAGCATGAGTATCCTCTTGTGCGCCTTCTGTAAACGTTTGTCCGAGCGGACGATCCCCACGTAGTCCCACATGAGGCGCTTGACGTCCTCGATATCATGCTGCACCAGTACCCATTCTTCCAGATCAAAGGTCCCCTCCTTGTTCCAGCTCGGGAAGCGGGGCCTGGCGCTCTTCCCGTTGAAATTAAGGAGATGCTCCTCCGCCTTGAGAAAGGCCCGGTGGGAGAAGACAATTCCCTCGAGCAGGGAGTTGCTTGCTAGGCGGTTGGCGCCATGCACGCCGGTGCAGGACGATTCGCCGGAGACGTAAAGGTTTTCGATCGACGTTTTGCCGTTCGTGTCGCTGATCACGCCGCCGCAAAGGTAGTGCGCCGCTGGCACGACGGGTATCGGGTCCTTCGAAATATCGATGCCTTCCTGGAGGCACCGGGCATAGATGTTGGGGAACCGCCGCATGAGGAATTTTTTATTCTTTGATGTTATATCGAGATACACGTTGGGGACGCCGTATTTCTTGAGCTCCATGTCGATCACCCGGGCCACGATATCCCGCGGCGCGAGATCTTTAAGCGGGTGAATGCGCTCCATGAATCGCTCGCCGCGCGTATTGAGCAGTATGGCCCCTTCCCCCCGCACCGCCTCGCTGATGAGGAACGATGGGCCCGTGCTTTTCGGGGTGTAGAGGGCGGTTGGATGGAACTGGATGAACTCCATGTCTCCGATCAGCGCACCGGCGCGGTAGGCCATGGCTATGCCGTCGCCCGTGGCGATCTCCGGATTGGTCGTATGAAGGTAGACCTGGCCGACACCGCCGGTGGCCAGCAGGATCATTTTCGCGTTAAACGTGTTCACAGCGCCGCTTGTGTTGTCGAGGATGTAGGCGCCGAAGCAGTGGATTTTCCCCCGTACTTTGCCTTTCAGCCCGAGCTGGTGCTCGGTGAGCAGGTCTACGGCCGTGTGGTTTTCGAACAGGCGAATATTTTTTATTTCGGATACTTTTTTTAGAAGAGCGCGCTCGACTTCCTTGCCTGTCAGGTCGCGGGCATGAACAATACGGTTCATCGAATGGCCGCCCTCGCGACCGAGGTCGAGTAGATGTCCCCCGCTCCCCTCCTGCTCCGAGAACTGGGCACCCCATTCCATGAGTTCCCTGATTCGTCCCGGTCCCTCGCGGACGAGTATCTCCACCGCCGTGCGATTGCCGAGGCCGGAACCCGCCTTGAGCGTATCCTCGATATGCTTATCAAAGGAATCCTCCGGCGCGAGCACGGAGGCGATGCCGCCCTGGGCATAGTTCGTGTTGGAGTCGAAATCCTGCTTCTTGGTCGCGATATTCACCGTGCCGTAGCGGGAGGCCTTGATGGCAAAGGTGAGGCCGGCGATACCGCTGCCGATCACCAGAAAGTCAGATTTAAACTGTTTTGACTTCATGGCCAACCATCCCCATAAAATTTTCATGGACCGCTTCTATGATGCGGGGGAGCGGTTCGCGCCTGAGCCCGGCGATAAACCGGTAGGTATGAACGACATACTCCGGACGGTTTTTTTTGCCCCGCAGCGGCACCGGCGTGAGAAAAGGCGCGTCGGTTTCGATGAGGAGCCGGTCCAGGGGAGTATACGAGGCCGCCTCCTGAAGTATGGTTGCCGTGCGGTAGGTGACGTTCCCGGCGAACGAGATGAGAAAGCCGAGATCGAGCACGCGGCGCGCCGCAGCGGCGTCGCCGGAGAAACAATGCATGATACCCGCGGACTGTCCGTATTCGCCGAGAATATCGAACGTTTCTTCCATCGCGTCGCGGGAGTGGACGATGATCGGGAGACCGTGCCGCCGGGCCAGCTCGATCTGGAACCGGAACGAGCGGACCTGCATGTCGCGGGGAGTGCGTTTCCGGTAGTAATCGAGCCCGCATTCACCGATCCCGAAGAGCAGCGGTGCGCTGTCACCGGAACGGACCGTATCGACCAGGTCTGCAAGCTCGCCGAGCTCGCTGTCACCGGCCGTGGATGAGGGATGAATGCCTGCGGTGAAGAATATGCCGGCGCCGGCGTTTCGCTTCGCGAAATCATGGGACCATCGCGAACTTGCACCGTCGATGCCGACCTGCACGGCCCGCTCGACGGACTGGTCTTTCATCGCGTCGATCAGCGAGGATTCGGAGACGGACGCTTCTTCCAGGGCCAGGTCAAAATGTGCGTGAGAGTCGATATACATCGCGCCCCCGGTGAATCATGGTGCGTCTCGGTATAGATTGTGGGGCCATAATTGCAAGAATAAAATGGAAGAATTAGTAGTTGAAATTTTCTCGATTTGCGACAGTGTAGGCGGAGGATCGATCCATGAAAATATTTGCCATAAGCGACATCCATGGTGAAATGAAACATTTCGCCGCAGCTGCAGGCCTGATACGGGAAGCCGACCTGGTCGTCATATCCGGCGACATCGCCAGGAACGGCGACCTGCACTCGGCCAGGGAGGCGCTTTCCCTGATCGAGGGGATTACTGATGCTATCGTGGCGGTCCATGGCAATTGGGACCGGGCCGAGGTAGAGGATTTTCTCGAGGAGCGGGGGTACAGCGTTCACGGCCGGGGGATTGTCAGGGGCGGCATCGGATTTTTCGGGGTCGGCGGTTCGAGCCAGACACCGATGAACACCGCAAGCGAATACAGCGAAGAGGAGATCGCCGGTTTCCTCGAAGCAGGGTACCGGGATGTCGCCGGAGCGGTACGGAGGGTGCTCGTTTCGCATGTTCCGCCCCGCCGGGTGCGCGATAGAACCTTCCTGGGCCTCCATGGCGGCAGCAGGGCGGTGAGGGAATTCCTTGAAACAAGACCGGTCGACCTGTGCATGACCGGCCATATCCATGAGGCGTTCGGGATCGAGAACGTCTCGGGCTGCGTGGTCGTCAATTCCGGATCGTTTAAAAAAGGCAGGTACTCGCTCATTGAGATCGGGACAACTGTCAGTGTCGAACAGGGGAAGCTCTGAGACTGCTATCGGGGCCTTTTTTATTTTCACCCGTGACATCGTATCACCCATGGACAGGATGGTCGAGGCCGTGAAAAAGATCGCCGAGGGTGATATCACCATCACCGTGCCGGTCATGTCGGAAGACGAGATCGGCCAGTTTGCCGGCCTGCACGGCGCTCTTGACGGGCCGAACACGCGCATTTCCCGCATTATTGGTGAAAACCGTGGGCTTTGTAAAATTATTTAAGGGCCCCTCATAATTAGTTTGACAATTTTGGCATGAATCATAATTATTTTATTTTAATATGAGTTCCCTCAAAAGAAAAGATCTCCTTGATATTCAGTCGTTATCTGTAGAGGAGATTCTTCTAATCTGCAGATCAGCCAAGTATTTCAAAGACATTTTTACCCGGTCAGTCAAGAGCGTTCCCATTTTGCGCGGGAAGACCGTGTGTACCCTGTTTTACGAGCCGTCCACCCGTACAAGGCTAAGCTTCGAGCTTGCGGCCAAGCGCCTTTCATCGGACCTGATCAATTTTTCCGTGTCCACCTCCAGCGTGGTGAAGGGAGAGTCCCTGATCGATACTGTCCATACCCTGGAGGCCATGAAGGTCGATTATATCGTAATGAGACATGCGGCGTCAATGGCGCCGCATTTTTTATCTCGTAACATCAACGCATCGGTCATCAACGCGGGTGACGGGTTCCACGCGCACCCGACCCAGGCGCTCCTGGACACCTATTCCATCATGGAAAAACGGGGGAGCCTGGAGGGGCTTCATATCGGCATCATCGGCGACATCAAGCATTCGCGGGTTGCCCGCTCTGACATCGAGGCTTTCAAAAAGCTCGGGGCCAGGGTGACACTCTGCGGCCCGCCCACCCTGGTACCGGACGACTTCCACCTCTACGGCGTTGACATCTCCTACAACCTCGACGACATCCTGCCGGAGCTGGATGTGATAAATTTACTGAGGATCCAGAAGGAGCGGCAGAAGGGCTCGCTCTTCCCTTCGCTCAGGGAATATCACCGGCAGTTCGCCCTGACCGAGGAGCGTTTCCGCAAATGCAGGGAGGAGATCATCGTGATGCACCCGGGGCCGGTCAACCGCGGGATCGAGATCGACAACTCGATCGTCGAGAGCCCCCGGACCATCATCAACGAGCAGGTGACCAACGGGGTCGCGGTGCGGATGGCGATATTCTACCTCCTGGCGGGGGGTGCCCCGCTGGAAGAAATGAACGATGAACGAGGCGGAAGTGAAAATAGTAATTAAAAACGGCAGGCTGGTCGATCCCGCGTCGAAGACCGACGAGCGGTGCGACCTTCTCATCGAGAACGAAAAGATCGCGGATATGTCGAAGAAGATCAGCGTGAAGGACGATTATGGCGTGATCGACGCCACCGGGTGCCTTGTGCTCCCCGGGCTCATCGACATGCATGTTCATTTCCGCGAGCCGGGCCGTGAGGACATCGAGACGATCTACGGAGGGTCCATGGTCGCGGCGAAAGGCGGCTTCACCTCTGTCTGCACCATGCCGAATACCGATCCCGTTATCGATAACCAGGCGCTGGTGCGGTTCATCAAGCTCGAGGCCGAGAAGGGGCCCGTAAACGTGTACCCCGTCGCCACCATCACCAAGGGCCTGAAGGGCGAGGAAATATCCGAAATGGGCGAGCTGATCAATGCCGGCGCGGTCGGCTTTTCGGACGACGGCATGCCGGTCATGAGCTCAAACCTCATGAGGCGGGCCCTGGAATATTCACGCATGTTCGATGTGCCGATTATAACCCATTCGGAGGACCTGGACCTGACCGATGAGGGGATCATGAACGAGGGAAGGAACTCCACGCTCCTGGGCCTCAAGGGGATCCCCCGCGAGTCGGAGGAGGTCATGATCGCCCGGGACGTCATACTGACGCGGCTCGCCGGCGGGCGCCTTCATGTGGCACATGTCTCTTCCGGCGGCTCGATAGAGATCATCCGGCGGGCCAAGAGCGACGGTATCAGGGTGACCTGCGAGACGGCGCCCCACTATTTTTCACTGAACGACGATGCGGTTGCGGAATACCTGTCCATGGCGAAAATGAAGCCGCCCCTCAGGACAGAGGACGACCGGAAAGCGATCATCGAGGGCCTGAAGCGGGGGATCATTGACGTGATAGCTTCCGACCACGCGCCCCATTCCATGAACGAGAAGATGCAGGAGCTGGAATACGCTCCCTTTGGAATCGTCGGCCTGGAAACGACGGTGCCGCTCATCGTCTCTGTGCTGGTACGGGAGAACGGTTTCTCGTATCTCGAAGCGTTCGACAAGGTGACCGTGAACCCGGCCCGCATTCTGAAGTTAGACCGGGGCGAGCTCAAGCCGGGGCACGTTGCCGATGTGGCCATAATCGACCCGGAGAAAAAGGTAACGATAACCGAAGAGTCGATGATGTCGAAATGCAAGAACTCACCCTTTATCGGGAAGGAGATGTACGGATCGGTTCGGCACACCATCTGCAATGGGAACGTGGTCTATTCGGCACCCTGAAGGAGCCCTGGCCCGTCATGAAAAAAAATATTAATCCTTGACACCCCGAAAAAACTATTGTTATATAATGAGCGCGATGCGCGGGATTGGCCGTACCCTGCATCGTTTGCACTCACATAATGATGTTGTAACAAGGAGGATGTATGCGTTATTTTAACATTATTCTGGTTGTAGCCCTGGTCGCCGCGTGCGCGGTCTCCTGTAAAATGAAAAAAGATATGACCCTCGAAGATTATGCAAAGATAGAAATCGAGATAAACCTGCCGAACCCGGAGCTGGACAAGGCCAGGGTGGAAGAGGTGGCAAAGAAATACGGGTACACCTACGATCAGTACAAGGCAATGTTCGACACGGTCGAGAAAGACCCGTCGCTTAAGGAAAAGCTCGGCGAGTTGCGGCTCCAGGACCAGAAGAAGGACGCCCGGTAACACGGTAACGGTGCCTGATGGAGATACGCTGCTCCGGGTGTTCCCGGAAGTACATCATACCTGACGATCGGCTCGCGGACCGGCTTGCCTATTTCACCTGTGACTCGTGCGGCGAGAGGGTCGTGGTCCGGCCACGGGTGGCGCGCGGTACCGGAACCCGCTCATTGAAAGATGCGCTCGTTTCAGCGGGGGACATCATCGAGGGCCTGCGCCTCTCATTCAACCTGAGGAATTGCGTCGTGTCGCTGATCGGCCTGTCCTTGATCGGCCTGTTGTTGTTGTGCTTCATGGCAGCGGCGACGGCGTTCCCGACGCTCATGGCCGATATGCCGGGCCTGGGCATTGCTATAGCGGTGGTCATGGGTCTCCTGTGTGTCTTCATCTTTGACGTGAGCCTGTATCTCATTTCCAAAAACGACAATCACAGAATTGAAACGGGCACTGATATACGCTACGGTGAGGCTGTTGAGAGTATATGTGACGATCTCAAAACCGTGAGCCTGATATCAGTCGGTCTGCCTGCCGCCTGCATTCTTCTCGCACTTCCTCCGATCCTGATAAGCGACGGCCGTCTCCTGTACGTCGGCGTTACGTATCCTGTCATTATCGTTCTTTTTGTGGCGCTGGTGCTGGTGCAGATGCTTAAAAACATACTGATGGCTTATATAGCCGCGCATCCCGGGACCGTGGGCAGCACTATCTCCGGGATTCTGAAATTCCTCGCACGGGAAAACATCAACATACTGCTCTACCTGATACTGATTCGAATCCTGTCGGCGGTATTCACGGTAGTGGTGCTGATCGTTCCGGTTGCGGGCGTCATTCTCGTCGCCGGTTTTGCTTCCGCTTCCGGAGCCGGATCGTTCCTCACGAAGGGGGGGCTTTTTTCCGGGGGCCTGTCAACACTGGCCCCCGGCTCACCCGCATCTCTGCCGCTTGACGCACAGGCAGGGATGGTGATGGTCTTTCTTTTCTCCGGCGTGCTTCTCCTGTTCCTGGGGGCCTACATGCTATCGCTGTGGCAGACACTATCATCGGTAGCGGTTGCCATCATGGAATCGAACCCGGGTCGGTCGATACACCGGACTGCCGTGCTGTTTTGGGTCATTCTTGCTGCAGTCATGGTATGGGGCATGGTGGCCGTGGCGCTCGCAATCACCGGGGCGGTTCGGCTTTTTACCTGATCGTAAGAACACGGGCAGCATTCCCGCCAAGAATACAAGCCCGAGCTTCCTCATCAGTAACACATCTCCTGATCGGGTCCAGATACCTTCCGGGTGAAAGAAGCGGGAAGTCGCTCCCGAACAGTATTTTCCGTGCTCCGATAATGTTTATTGCAGCTTCGTAAATCCCGTCCGAGTAGAGATAGGGCGTAGCAGCCGTATCGTAATAGCAGTTAGCAAGAGCTTTTTTCACCTCCGGCATGAGCTCGTAGAAGAGGAGCCCCCCACCCCAGTGCGAGAATATCACCGTCGCGTCGGGATGGTCCGCGACCGCGGCATACAGCTCGCCCAATCCCGGGTCATACTTGCCGGGGTAGGAGTGCCCGACCGGTTCGTTCACATGTATGCAGAGAGGCAGGCCTTCGTCGCTCACGGAAGCGAGGAGGCGACGAAGCAGGTCGATGTTAGAGGGACTCATGCCGTCGGTGTAAAAGCTGAGTTCCCCCACTCCGGAAAGCCCGGCTTTTTTAATGTCACGCACCCATGCCCTGATATCGGCCGAGCCGCTGACCGGGACCGACCCGAAGGGAAGTATCACTCCACCGGATTCATCGCGCACGCGGCGGAAATAGTCGTTCTGCGCCGCACAATGATCCTCGCGCTCCCAGGGAAATCCCATTGCAATCGCGCGCTCCACACCCGAGGACCGCATCGCTTCAGCAAGGCTGCGGTGATCGATGAGGTGTGCCTGGCCGGAATCATAGAGACGGCTGAACTGCCTGTCGTTGAGAAAAAGCGTTCGGTCTGCGCAGACCTCGGGGCTGAAGATGTGGGTATGAAAGTCAATAATCATGCTGTTATGCCACCCTGTCCGGGAACCGGCTCTCGCTGGTTGACGGTATGCGATGATATGAGCATACCGTAGACGCCGATTTGCAGCAATAAATTTTTGTTTGACTTTGCAAAATAATTCCTTTACCTTACAACTGTGGGTTTCACGTATCGGGCCCGGCATCAATTTCGAGGAAATAATGCTTGTTATGATCCAGTCAAACATACCGTACACCCTTGAGCTGGCAATGCGATATCAAACAACATGCCCCGACGGTTCATCCATCGAAGGGCTGGCGCAGTACCTGTGACTGAATACGTTTTCGGCATGTCGTTCTGTTTTAATACCGCCCCGAGCGGGCGCTCAGGAGCCGCATTGTGGATATAACAACCGTACTGGGCATAACATGGTACAAAGCCTCGGCGCAGGATATTCTCCTTGTTGCCGGCCTGTTCATGATACCGATTGCCATCATTATCATAGCCAAGTTGCTCCAGAGACTCAAGTATAAGAGGATTCATGACGAGCAGCTATTCCTTTTTAAACTTAAGCGGCTGGGTCTGTCGAATTTCCAGATAAAAATCATAAACAACCTGCTCGAAATACTTGAATTCTCAAATCCAAACCAGCTTTTCAACGATCCGAAATATTTTGAACTGGCGATCGGTAAATTCCTGACGCACGCGCGCACGACCGATGAAACCGAGGAATCGCAACTCATGATGTGCCGGGATATAACTTCCATTTACGACAGGCTTTATTTCAACACAATCTCCAAGAAACCGCTGAGAAGCATTACGGATGTTGATAGCGACCAGCTCATCTATTTTTCTCCGGTACCGGGCAGGGCGTTCCTGGGCAAGATCGTTTCCAGGGACAACAGGAGTCTGTACCTGACAATTTTCGGAAGGTCCGCCGACCTGACAGGAATACCCCTGAAAAAGCCTGTTTCATTCCAGGTATTCCGTGTAGGCGACGCAGAATATGAATTCACATCATCAATAACAGGACGAGAAGGAGCGTCCCTGTACGTGGATATTCCTTCCGGGCTTACCAGGAAGGAGGAATCGCGTCACCCCTATATCGACGTGATCATCCCCGCGCAGCTTTCGAACATCATGGTGCCGCTGAAAGATAAGGAGCTGGAGGAGCTGGAGGAGATCATCGAGAGGGACGAGCATAATGAGAAGGACGAGGAGGATGTGCTTTCCGATAAAGATGCTATCCTGGCGGATAATACGACGGCGGACAGGATGGATTGCACCGTCTACAAGATCAATGATTACGAGGCTGTTGTCCGCATCCCCGAGAAGCTTGATTTCAGCAGCCTCTATTACCTTGAGTTCAGGGTTATGGAATTTTCCTTCAAGATCGTATCCCAGATCATAGCGACGAAGACTGTCGAGGAAGGGGGCGCAATGTATTATACCGTGAAGTTTCAGGACATGTCGCCCGGCGCGTCCAGCGTTTTGAAAAAATATGTATACGAGCACCTCTGACCGTCCGAGGCGGTCACGACCGGCTAATTGAAATAATCAGGCAGGATTGTCTTCAGCTTGCCTATCTGGCCCTTGTTCCTTTTCCGGTCATCGGTAATAATTGCGTATTTCGACGCTTCGGGGCAGGCACAGTCCCGTTCCCGTCCGAGGCTTTCCAGTACCAGTTTCAGGAGCTTTTTCGCGTTTCCCGCGTTCGTGGTGAGGTTTTTGATCACCATGTCAATGGTAACATGCTCTTCGGTTTCATGCCAGCAGTCGTAATCCGTACTCATACATACTACTGCATAGCAGATCTCTGCTTCACGGGCGAGCTTGGCTTCGGGAAGGGTGCTCATGTTGATGACGCCGGCGCCCCATGAACGGTAGAGATTGCTTTCGGCCTTTGTCGAAAAGGCGGGCCCTTCCATGCATACGAGAGTCTGGCCGGTGTGCATAACCAGCCCCATGGTGTTGGCCGCGCTTTTTATTATGCCGTGGAGGCGTGAGCAGAAGGGATGGCCGAACGGAATGTGCGCCGCCACACCGTTTCCGAAAAAGGTGCTCGGCCGGTTCATGGTCCGGTCTATGACCTGGTCCGGGAGGACGAAGTCAAGCGGCCGTATTTCTTCTTTAAGGCTCCCCACGGCTGAAAATGCCATGATCTCCCTGACACCGATCATTTTCAAGGCCGCGATATTTGCACGGTAATTGACCTCGTGGGGGAGAATGAAATGGCCCCTGCCGTGGCGCGGCAGAAAGGCTGCCCGGAATCCATCAACATCGGCTATATGGATCGTGTCGGATGGATTGCCCCAGGGTGTGGTGATGTCCAGCTCTTCCACTGTTTTTGCGCCTTCGATCTCGTACAAGCCCGATCCGCCGATGACACCTATGGATGCCTTGTTCATGATACCGCTCCTAACGCTTGCATGGTGCTGGCATATATATTGATGAAATGATAATTTTGCAAGAAAAATATTTTTCCGACGCATTGGCCGCCCGTGTTACAATAACATAAAAAAAAGTATTGATATATTTACATGAATTCTGACAGAATAAATAAAACAGCCGGGGCCCGGATACGCGAACCCCGGGTTTCAACCTTAAAAAATAAAACTGATAAGGAGAACCTTTAATGAAACCACGCGTTATTCATGCTGTCGTGCTTGCGTTCGTGTTGCTGTTTGCCGTTGCCGGCAATGCCGGTCGGAAAGAGATAACAGCTCAGGAAGTGCCCCGGGACGTCATTGAGGTCCTGAACAAGTACCTGTCAATCCTTACCACCAGTCCCACCCTTGAGGACTGCGCGCAGAAAATGGCCGCCATATCTGCCGGGCACATGCTATCCCGGAGCGGCGGTATTTCCGACGACGTGTTTCAGTTCAGCCTGAAGAAGGATTACCAGAATGCGAAGTTCTACAAGGTGCCGTCCGTAATAACGAGGGTGCAGGTCACGGATAACGATTATGACGGGTATGGACCGACCCTGTTCGAGGGTACCAGGTACAAGATATGGATAGCAAAGAAGGACGGTGTGGCCGGTCTGCCCGCACCGATACCGATAATTAAGCCAGCATCCGGCGCTCCGAAAATCGTTACCACCATCGGCAGCCTCTGATGGGCTATACCATGTCAGCCGCCGCGTCGGCTGACATGGACGTCTCGTCGAGATTCACACTGGATCGTCGAACACTTTTCCAGGGTTTAAAATGCCTTTCGGGTCGAAGGCACGCTTAATCCGCTTCAATAGTTCTATCTCTGCCTGTGACAGGGCCAGGTGGAGATAGTCCTTCCGGATAAAACCGATTCCGTGCTCCCCGGTAATGGTGCCTCCGAGAGCGATTGCGCGGCGATATATCTCTCTTTTTAAATCCGGAAGACCCTGCTTCCATGTCTCGTAATCCATTCCACCCTTGAGCACGTCAATGTGGACGTTCCCATCCCCGGCATGGCCGAACATGACGGACCGGAGACCCTTTGCGATAAAATGCTTTTTCAGCTCCACCAGGAACTCCGGGATCTTTGACCGGGGAACAACGCAGTCCTCGGCCAGGAACACGGGGCTCTCGGCATGGATCGCCTCGCGGATCGAGCGCCGCGTCTTCCAGAGACGCTCGCGCTGCGGCGGGGAGTCCGCTACGATGATGGCGGACGGGTCTACGGCGACCAGGGATCCGATCGTTTCGAGATCGCGGTGGACCTGCTCCTCCGAGGGGCCGTCAATCTGGATGAGTAGGTGCGCTCCCGCGTCCGGGAATGGCACCTCGCGGTCGAGTGACTTCGCAACCAGGAGGATGGCGTCGCGCTCCATGAACTCGATGGTCCCGGGAACAATGCGGTTTGTCAGTATCGCGTACACTGCATCCGCGGCCTCGTCCAGGGTTGGGAAGGGTATTAGCATGTCTGTCGAGTGAAGGGGGGCCGGGATAAGGCGAAGATAAATTTTCGTTACCACCGCCAGGGTCCCCTCGGACCCGATAAGAATGCCCTGCAAATTGTAGCCGGTGGCGTTTTTCACGATCTTGCCGCCGGTGGTTATGACGCTTCCGTCAGGGAGAACGAACTCGAGCCCCAGTACGTAATCCTTGGTGACTCCGTACTTGACGGCACGCGGCCCTCCTGCATTCTCGGCCACATTCCCGCCGATTGAGCAGGAGTCCAGGCTCGCCGGGTCAGGCGGGTACATCAGGCCCTCGGCCCGCGCCGCTTCCTGGATGTCGCGGGTTATGGCGCCTGGCTCCACCAGGGCCACCATGTTCTCCCTGTCGATCTCGATGATCCGGTTCATCTTTTCCAGGGAGAGGACAACGCCGCCCCTGACGGGAACGGCCCCGCCGGTAACGCCGGTCCCGGCACCGCGCGGGATGACCGGTATGCCGTTCTCATTGCAGAATTTGAGGGTGCGGCTAACGTCATCGACAGACCAGGCCCTTACGAGGATGTCAGGCATGGCTGACAGGTCTGAGGTTTCATCATGGGAGTACGTCTCGAGGATATCACCGCTTGTGCAAACTTTATTCTCCCCGATGAGACGGGTTAATTCTGCCGCTATTTCCCGGTACTTGTTCATATGGGCTCTCTCCGCTGGAAAGGTTGTCATCCAGTCGCCATATGTCAAGGAATAAGTAATCAGATGCAGGCAGGAAGAGGGCCGTTCAGGCGTTCTGGCTATGTGTCTTTTGAAACGGTATGATCGGATGAATGCTCGCGGAGGGATTCGGCCCGGGACAAATAAATAATTGATTTTTGAAATCGGGTTTATTAGTATTGCCTCGGTTGCCGCCTTAAATATATGTAATCTGGCGACAGTGTTTCACGCCCTGCGTGAAGGAATTAAAACTTTTTTAAAGGGATAGTCATATGGCAAAAGCTCAGGACGCAAAAAAAGACAATAAGAAGAAGCCGCAAAAAACGACCAAAGAGAAGAAGCTCGCAAAGCTGGAAAAGAAAAACAAGCAGTACGAATAAGGTAATCCCGTTACACGCGCCGGCACTTTGCCCATGCACGGTCAGCGTCACGCCGGCGCGTGATCCAGCGAAAAAAGATACTCCTTCAACGCGGCAGGGTCCTTCTGCCTGCGTACCGCCTCGGTGCCTACAACATAGCCGTCTCCGAGAGCTCTGGCCTGCCGGGCGTCCGCTCCGTTCTTTATACCGAACCCGATGATTATTTTTTTTCCGGTTCGCTTCCGTATCATGGCGATTGTATCGATCAGCTCGGGTGCGTTGAAGTCAGACTGGGCACCGGTAATCCCGCGCACGCCGATGAAGTAGATTATCTCGCTACGTGACGCGTTCATCATTTCGATGTCAGATTCGCGCGATTCCAGCGTTGCGAAGGGTACGATCGGAATGTCGAAGCCGCTGTCGTAAAACAGGCCTGCCATACGGTTGGGCAGGTCCGGAATGATAACGCCGTCCAGTAATGGAGCCATCCGTGCAGAGAAGTTCTTTATGCCATACGAATAGATGATGTTCGCGTACGTCATGACGAATTTTTTCAGCTTCAGGCCGCTTAAAAATGCGATATCGTCCATGACCGCGCCTGGAGTTGTGCCGCCGGCGATTGATTCATGGATGGCCTTCGAGATAACCGGCCCGTCGGCGATCGGATCGTTGAAGGGAATCCCCACCTCGATGAAATCAAAGCCGCTTGACGCGACTATGTTACAACAGTCGATAAACCCAGTCCTGTCCGGGTATCCCCCGGTGAGATAAATGCCTTTCATAACGCCTCCTGCATGTTCTGTTCAATGATGCCCAGGTCCTTGTCGCCTCTTCCCGAGAGGTTCACCAGGACGCGTTTTCCCGAAAGTTTCTCCGCATTGGCCAGGGCCCAGGCAAGCGCATGGGACGATTCCAGGGCCGGCATGATGCCTTCGAGACGGGTGAGCTCATGGAAAGCGGTGAGGGCGCCATGGTCGAACACGTGGGTATAGGTTACCCTGCCGGATTCTTTCAGGTATGCATGCTGCGGGCCTATGCCGGCATAGTCAAGGCCGGCTGACACGGAATGCACGTCCTGGACCTGGAAGTGCTCATCTTGAAGGAGGTACGAGAGGGCGCCCTGGAAAATACCCGGGATCCCCAGCGAGAGGGTTGCGGCGTTTTCCCCCGGATCGAGCGACCTGCCGCCTGCCTCCACGCCGACTAACGCGACTTCCGGAAGATCAAGAAATCCCTGGAATATTCCCATCGCATTGCTACCGCCGCCCACGCAGGCTACCACCGTGTCGGGGAGAAATCCTTTCTCCTGAAAATAGCCGTGTGCTTCGCGGCCGGTAACCGCGTGAAAATAGGCGACCATTTCCGGAAACGGATGGGGGCCGGCCACGGTGCCCATCAGGTAATGGGTGTCCGTGAAAGATGCGACCCAGTCCCTCAATGCCGCGCTGATGGCATCCTTGAGTGTCTTGAGCCCGTCGTAAACCGGTACCACCTCGGCGCCCAGGAGCCGCATCTTTTTCACGTTGGGCATCTGCCGCTCGACATCAACGCTGCCCATGTATATGCGGCAGTCAAGGCCGAAGAGCGCCGCCGCGGTCGCGGTTGCAACGCCGTGCTGACCGGCACCCGTCTCCGCGATGATGCGTCGCTTGCCCATCCGGCGCGTCACCAGCGCCTGCCCGATCGTATTGTTGATCTTGTGCGCGCCGGTGTGGAGAAGGTCTTCCCTCTTTAGAAACATGTCGAAACCGTATTTAGCGGAAATATTCGCTGCGTAATAGACCGGGGTCGGGCGACCTGCAAATTCCGTCATGTAGCGCTCAAGCTCATTCACAGAGCCGGCGTCTGCAGCAAAATCGCGGAATGCCTGCTCGAGCTCGTCCAGGGCCGGGATGAGAGTCTCCGGCACGAATTGCCCGCCGTACTGTCCGAAAAACCCGTTATCTGGCCGCATCAGTAACCTCGCTCATAAAGTGCTTCATTTGTTTGTAATCTTTCACGCCCGGCGCGGATTCAACGGCGCTGGATACGTCGACGCCGAAAGGCCGGTATTCCCTCACGATACCCGCGACGTTCATGGGCGTAAGACCGCCTGAAATGATCAGCTTCCATCGTATATCATGGAGCCAGGCGGGAAGCGTGCCGATCCGCCCGCTTCCCCTGCTCGAGTCATACATGAAAAGAGTAGAATCGTGGGCAATGTGCAGCGAGTCGCCGGCGCAGATGACCCGCTCCCTGTTTCTATATTCGTAAATCTGCACCAGATCGAAATCGTCGGCGACACGGGCGACCTCGGAGAAAGTCAGCCCCACCGCAATCGTCGCTATTCTGCCCCGGCCGTGCCGGGCGAGATCCGCAGCGCGGCTCATCTCGCAATATCGCGCGCTCCCCGGATGCAGGACCACACCCGCGGCCGAATACCCGAGCTCGATCGCCCAGTCGATTTGTTCGGGCCTGGTTATACCGCATACTTTCACGAACATGACGGCTCAAGGGCATCGTAGAATTCAGCAAGGGTGCGCGCGGGGCTCTCCGCGGTCATGAGCGCCGTTCCGATCAAAAAGGCATCGGCGCCGGCGGAGCGCATCCGCCGCACGTCCTCCGCTGTTTCGATGCCGCTTTCGGCGATCCTGGTAAACGAGCCGTTGACAGAGCGAAGGGTCGCCATCGCCCTGTCTATGTCGATTGCGAAGGTCCTCAGGTCCCGGGAATTGAACCCGACGAGCTCCAGGTCATTGTGCCGGATCTTCTCGAACTCGTCCGTGTCGTGAAGCTCGTACAGCACCTTGATGGAGTACCGGGCAGCGCGTTTCGACAGGATCCTGAGCTCACGCACGTTCAGGGCAGCCGCGATAAGAAGTATGAAATCGGCGCCGTGGCAGTAGGCCTGGTCGATCTGCGCCTCGCTGATAATAAAATCCTTGCATAGGACGGGGATGTTGATTGAGCGCGAGATCTCGTCCAGGTCATTGAAGCTTCCCATGAAATAGCGGTTGTCCGTGAGCACGCTCACCGCGCCCGCACCTCCGCGCTCGTACTCACGGGCACGCGCTACGATGTCAGCCTTTCCGTTGATCACGCCGCGGGAAGGAGATGCTTTTTTTATCTCCGCGATAAACGGGCGTTCGCGGAGAAATGCCAGCGGGTCTCTCACGGGGCGCCGGCGCTCGACAGTTCCCGGGCGCAGCGTTTTTATTTCCTGTCTCTTGTACTCGATGATCTCGTTCAGGCGCATGGGAACCTCAACGGGCCGCACGGGTGGCGGATTCCCCGGAAGCGAGCTGCTCGAGCTTCCGTACCGCGCGTCCCGAAGATATCTGCTCGCGCACCGCGAAAAAGCCCTCCCGCATTCCGCTGCAGTTCATGGTGCGGAGCGCCAGCGCCGCGTTAAGGGCAAAGATGTTCATAACGGTCTCACTGCGGCCGGTCAGGCCGTCCAGAAACAGACGCCGGGCATCATCACGATCAAGAACGACCGGCATGGGAAACGGCTCGAAGAAATCAGAGGGATCGATGGTGAAGCGCCGGCTCCCGCCTTCGCCGATATTGATGCACTCGGTGGTGTCCGCGGAGGAGACCTCGTCGTAGCCGTCCCGCGAGGAATAGAGGGTGATATTTATCCTTCCGATCTTCTCCAGCACACTGGCCATGAATTCAAGCCGCCCCCGCCTGCTGATACCGATGATCTGGTAGTCCGGGTCGGCCGGGTTTGCCAGCGGGCCTGCAAGATTGAAGAGGGTGGGGACTTTCAGCTCGCGCCGGACCTTGCCGATGCCCTTGAGCGCCGGGTGGTAAAGGGGCGCCAGCATGTAGATAAAGTTGTGCCGGGCGAAAAAAATGTTCGGCGTAGCGCTTCCGTGTGTATCTATGCCCAGGTCCGAAAGAATATCGGCCGAACCCACGATGCCGCTCTGGGCGTAATTGCCGTGCTTTACGACCGGGTACCCCATCGAAGCAATGATGATCCCCACCGCGGTTGAAATGTTCACCGTGGATTTTCCGTCACCGCCGGTTCCGCAGGTATCGACCGTGCCTTTCACGCCCGGGTCGAACGTCCGCTTGTTGCGGTTCATCGCCACGGCCAGCGCAGCCAGTTCGTCCACGGTTTCGCCGCGCAGTTTCATGGCGATGAGAGACGAAGCTATCTGCGATTCAGCAAGGTGTCCCTGCATCATCGATTCGAACAGGGCACCTGCCTCGTTGAAACTGAGCCGATTGCCTGAGTTGACTTTTCGTAGTATGCGGTCCATTGCTTCTCCTCCGTTTAACCATCTGACGCTGCCGCATCCGCGGTGAAACCAATGAAATTTTGTATGATCTGCCTGCCGCACTGGCTCAGGACCGACTCGGGATGGAACTGTACACCGAAACATTTCCGCTCCCGGTCCTCAATTGACATGACAGTGCCGTCGTCACGCGACCGGGAGGTGACATGGCGCTCATCCGCAGCCGCGGCCAGCGAATGGTAGCGGACTGCGGAAAAGATACGGGGCACGTCCCGAAAAAGCACTGATTCTTTCGTGACCGAGATTTCGTCCAGCTTGCCGTGCTTGATGGTCCGGGACCTGACGATCGGATACCCCAGGGAGCTTGCCAGGGCCTGCATGCCGAGGCAGACCCCAAAGATGGGCGTGCGGCCGAGATGCTCGCGGATATACCGGAGGGTGGTTCCCGAGTGTTCCGGAGAGGATGGTCCGGGCGAGAGGATGATCCCCTCGTACCGGTCGGCCGGGACATAGACATCGTTCTTGATGATGTCGACAGCAGCGCCGCACTCCCTGAAGAGGGCGAAGAGGTTGTAGGTAAATGAATCGTAATTATCGATTAGTAAAAACATGCTGTTCCTCCAGTGTGCTGATCTGCGTGAAGGCGTCAAAAAGCGCGCCAAGCTTGACGCCTACTTCGCGGTATTCCTTCTCCGGCTCGCTATCGTACACGATGCCGGCCCCGGCCCGCAGTATCACCCGGTCTTTCCTGACCATCGCGCTCCGGATGACGATGCAGGTGTCGATGTCCTGGCTATAGGAGAAATATCCGGCGCATCCGGCATAGAAGCCGCGCGGCGATTTTTCATACTGGTCGATCAGCTCCATCGCGCGCACCTTCGGGGCGCCGGACACGGTGCCGGCCGGAAAAGTATTGCAGAAAAGGCGCAGCGGCGAAACATCTTCACGCATTCGCCCCCGGACCTCGGACACGATGTGGATGACGTGCGAGTAAACCTCCGGCTTGAACGAGCTCACCACCTTCACGGAGTCGGTCGTGCACCCGGTGTAGAGATCGTTCCGGGCGAGGTCCAGGAGCATCAGGTGCTCGGCACGCTCCTTTTCGTCGGCAAGGAGCTTCGCGGCCAGGGCCTCTATCTCGCCCCCGTCCAGGCGGTAGGTACCGGCTATTGGCTTGAGGGTGGCGATCCGGTCTTCGATCTTCAGGTGTATTTCCGGAGAGGTGCCGCAGAGGACCTCCTCCCTTATCTTCACATAGAACATGTAGGGGGAGGGGTTGATGTTCCGGAGCAGGCGGTAGAGGGTAACGGGGTTGACGCTTCCCTCGATCTCGTGCTTGTTGGAGAGTACCGCCTGTATGCATTCTCCGTTCATGATGTCGTTCTTGAGAAGGCGGACCGTCTCGACGAAGGAGGCTTCATCGAACTCCTCCCTCCGCTCGAGGCCCGATCCGGCCGCCGCAGTGAAAACGGACAATGAAAGGACTTCCGCTGCCATCTCGAGCGTGCGTGCCTCTGCCGCGCGATAGGCGGCCGCCGTGTCCTCCCCGGGGACCGTGGAACAGGCCGCATAGAGCTTGCCCCGGTGATTGTCGAATACGTAGAATTCATCCGTCTGGAAAATGGCCATGGTGAGGTTTTCCCTGTCTTCACGTATCTTCGAACGGAGCATGCCCATGAAATTTGCGATATCGTACCCGATGAAGCCGACGTATCCGCCGCAGAAGCCGCCCATGCCCGGGTTTTTCGCGGAATTCTCCCCGGAGAGCTGAGATATAAGGTAGTCAATTGGGTTCGATTCAATCTGTTCCGCGCCTCCTTCGGCTGATTCGACCGTCAGTGTTCCGTCGCGAAACGTAATGACGCGCCGGGGGCGGAAACCGAAGAAGGTGTAACGGGAAAAGCTCCTGTCAAGATTGGCGCTTTCAAGCAGGAACAGGTGCGGCTCGCTGGCGAAATTACCCAGAAGGCTGATCGGGGTGACAAGGTCGCCGGCGATCTCACGGTAGAGCACGACCCGCCGGTATGTTCGAGCCAGGTCCATAAATTCGTTCAATGACGGGTATAGCATGGTCTTCTCCATTTAATCACGTATAAAAACAAAAAAGTGCGGCTGGATGCCGCACTTTTCCACAACACAAGCATGGTGCGATCCCACCTACCGGAAGGTATGTATGGTCCACCACCAGGTCGTTGTTGCCGTATTACGCATCATAGTTTACATATCCATCTTGAGATACATGTTTCTATAAATAGAAACATGGTTACTATGTATAGAAACATCTTGAAACGGTCAAGAAAAAAATTATCAAAAAATCACTTTTTTTTTTGGGCCCCGGGCGGCATTCATCCGGATGGGCCGAATAGGGGCATGAGGCGCACCGGTCAGGAGAGCATCCTGATGAGTGCGAGCCGGACAGGAAGCGGTATATCCGTACCGCGATGAAGGCAGCGGCCAGGAAGATAATGATGGCGACCAGTACTGTCTGGAGCATCGCGGATCACCCTATCAGGAGCCCGACCTGCCGGACCAGGAACGCAACAAGCCAGGCAACGGAGGTTGAATACAGGGCTGAGATGACCGGCCACTTCCATGAGCCGGATTCCTTTTTCATGGCTGCCAGGGTGGCAATACAGGGTACATAGAGGAGCATGAAAAGCATGTAACCCAGAGCGGTCAGCGGGTCAAAGACCGGACGACCGGCATAGGGGCCGGATTCGTACCGTTGATCCTTCAAGGCCTCCGCGATGCCGCGGTTTCCCTCGTCCCTTCCTGCGCCCGAGTGATACAGAACGCCCAGGGTGCTCACCGTTATCTCCTTGGCTGCAAGCCCGGCAAGAAGGCTCACGCCCATTTTCCAGTCAAAGCCGAGCGGCGAGACAGCCGGTTCAATGAGCCTGCCGGCGTACCCGATGAACGAGCCTTCGAGGCGGGAACTGTCACGCCCGTGCTCGAGAAGGCGGACCTCCCCGGCCCTCCGGACCGCAAGAGAGCGCTGCCCGGCGGCGTCGTCCGCCCGCAGATTCCGCTCCTCGACCTCATATTTTTCCATGACCGAAGCGACACTGGCCTCGTAGGCGGCTGCCTTCTCCGCACCGTACGGGAACCGGCCGAGTGCCCATATCAGGATCGCGGCCACGAGCACTATGCCCCCGATCTTTTTCAGGTATTCCAGCGCGCGGGACCACATGTGGCGCAGCGTGTTTTTCAGCCGGGGCGTGCGGTAGGGAGGGAGCTCCATGACGAATGGCGCCTCGGCCGACCTGAAGATCGTCTTTTTCAGCAGCAGCGCGGAGAGGACCGCGGCAAGGATCCCGGTAATGTACAGGAGAAACAGCACGGTGCCCGCGTACGCGGAGAAGAAGGCCCCTATTAAAAGGACAAAGACCGGGAGGCGGGCGCTGCACGACATGAACGGAATGATCATCATGGTCAGGAGGCGGTCCTTTCTGCTCTCCAGGGTCCGGGTCGCCATGATTGCCGGAACGTTGCATCCGAACCCCATGATGAGCGGGATAAACGATTTGCCGTGGAGTCCCATGGCGTGCATGAGCCGGTCCATGATGAAGGCGGCGCGCGACATGTAGCCGGTATCCTCCATCAGGGATATCATGAAAAAGAGGATCAGAATATTCGGAAGAAACACGACAACCCCGCCCACACCGGCGATAATGCCGTCAGTGATAAGTTCGCGCAACAGGCCGGCCGGCATGGCGGCGCTGACGAAGCGGGACAGCCACACGACCCCTGACTCTATCCAGTCCATCGGGTACTGTCCCAGCGTGAAGGTGAGCTGGAAGGTTGCCCACATGAAAAAGAGGAAGATAGGGAAGCCGTACACCTGGTGCGTGAGGAACCGGTCGATCCGATCGCTCATGGTGAGCGCCGGCCGCAGGGCCGGGTGGAGTGTCTCGTGTAGAGCCCCGGCGATGAAGCCGTACCGGGCGTCACTCAAGAGGGTCTGGCAGTCGTCTTTCATCGCTGTCTCGAGCTCCCGGACCTGTCTGTCCGCACCGGCGGTTATGTCCGCTCCGCCCGGAAGAGCGGCCACGCGCTCGATCATGTCCGCGTCTTTCTCAAGGAGCTTGATCGCGGCGAAGCGCGGGGAAAAGGGGAGCGTGCCCGCCCCGGTATCAACGATGCTCTTCTCAAGCACCGAGAGCGCGTCCTCGATGTCAGGGCCGTAATTGATCGTCACCTGTCGGACAGTGCGGTCCCGGCCTTCGTGCACGGCAGCGACCGTTTCGAAGAGGGCGTCAAGACCCTCACCCGTTGGCCCAACCGTAAGGACGAACGGTATACCGAGCATTTTTCCGAGCATCGTGTGGTCGAAGGCGTCGCCCCGCTTCAACATCTCGTCGCTCATGGTGAGGGCGACCACGACCGTGTGCCCCATGTCTATCAGCTGTGTCGTGAGGTAGAGATTGCGCTCGAGGTTGGAGGCATCGATGACATTGATGACGACATCGGGCCGCTCCCCTATCAGGTGGTCGCGAACAAATAGCTCTTCCGGCGTGTAAGCGGAAATCGAGTATGTACCCGGCAGGTCCGTTATGATGAATAGACGACCGTCATGTTTGAAGCGGGCCTCCTTCGCGCTGATCGTGACGCCGCAGTAGTTACCGACATGCTCGCGCGACCCGGAGGCGTTGTTGAAAAGGGTCGTTTTCCCGCTGTTCGGATTACCGACAAGGGCTACCCTGATTGTTCTGGCTGCATGACCGCGGTTGCGGTGTCCGCGTGACGGCGCGTGCAGTGGCACGCTTTCTCCCTCCTGGCAGGAGCTGCCGCGGTGCCGGCGGCGGTAACCCGGTCCGGGCCGCACCCTGGCCGGGGCAGGTCCGGCGCACTCGTCCATCTCGACAGGGACCACATCAATAAGAGCGGCTTCGCTTCGCCTCAGGGATATGTTGTAACCCATGAGCCGGTATTCGATCGGGTCTCTCAAAGGCGCGTTCTTAATCACGGACACGGTTTTTCCCCGCACGAAACCCATCTCGGTGATGCGCTTGCGGAACGGACCGCGCCCGTGTATCTTCGAGATGACTCCTTTTTGCCCGTTTCGAAGTTCAGCCAGTTTCATTAACGACACCTGAAAACAGATCATAAAAAAACAAAATAAATCTAGTCACCAAATAAGTTAGTGTCAACTAATTTATTTAGAAACGACTAAAAAATCAATGAATACTATAATTTTAAAAATAGAACACATCGAAAAACAATTATGTCACAATAGCGATGGTCCCATTCGCATTACTATTTCATGGCGAACGGTCGATAATAGTGATAGCGGGTTGAATGACAAGAACACTTCATGAACGAAATTGATATAACATACTCAATCGTTAAAACAAGGCAGGGGAATGACACGATCCTCGTACGCTCGGGGGGACGAGAGATATACCTCCACAGCAGGATCAGCCCGGAGCGGGAGGCAGATCTTTTAGCCGGCCGTTTCGATCCCGCACGCTTTGACGTGCTCATCGTGCTCGGCTGCGGCCTCGGGTATCACCTCGTGCCACTGCAGGAGATGCTCGACCGGTACAGCGAAGTCATCATCATAGATGTTGTCCCCGGGATAGAGAAAGAGATAGAGCGCAACGGCATAACCTCGTTTCTTACCGGCTCTCCGCGCGTCACCATAGTCGCCGGAAAATCTGCGGCAGACGTGGCGGATTTTCTCTCATCGAAAATCGACATGGACAGGATCAGGGGAATATCGGTCCTGGAGCACCCGGCCTCGGTCCGGGCCTTTGCAGAGTACTACGACGTGGTTAGGAAAGAGGTCGAGAAGCTCATACACCTCAAGGCGGGCAACAAGGCCACCAGGGAGGCGTTCGGCCCGCGCTACGTGGCGAATATTTTACGGAATGTCCGGCACTTCGAGGAGGCCCGTCCCGTGCGGAGCCTGTTCGGGGCATTTACTGAACGTCCCGCGGTAATCGCCGCGTCCGGCCCCTCTCTCGAGGAGGATATCGGCCTGATGTGCGAGGAGCAGCAACGATTCTTCATAGTGGCCGTTGATTCGGCTCTCCCCGTCCTGTGCCGGTGCGGGATCGTCCCTGACCTGGTCGTGTCCGTTGATCCCCAGCCCTATGTCCGCGAGCATTTCATTCGGTGCGATACGGTGAACACCCCGGTGGTCTGTTCAATCTCCTCGCACCCGTCCGTGCTGGAGCGGGGCCGGACGTTCGTTTCGCTCAACACGCATCCCTTCGCACAGCTCGCCGCAGAGGTGTACGGGGATGCGATCGGCTCCGTGAACTCATCGACAGGTAGTGTTGCAGGTGACGCGATCAGCCTCTGCCGGGCGTGCGGCTTTTCCGCGATCGGGATCACGGGGCTCGATTTTTCATTTTCCGGTTATCGCATCTACGCGCGCGGAACGGCATACCAGGATCGCTACGCATCGTTTTTCCAGAACCGTGTTACTACGGTCGAGGGGTTGAACTGCCGGTATGTCCTTGGGAGCAGCGGAGCCATGAAGCGCGAGGGAAAATTCACGAGAAAGTCGTTTCTCCAGTACCGGCATTTGATCGGGGATTACATCCTGAACAACAGGATGGATGTTGCCATTCTGAATAACCGGGGCCTGTCACCTGCGGGAGCCCGGCATATTGATTTTGCATCGTTCATCAGCCAGCATTGTTCCGGGGAAATTCCCAAGAAAATGATGATCAGCGCGTTACAGGAGTCGTCCCGGCCGATCGGCTCTGCGCCCCTGCTTGCAGCCCTTCGGAAGATCATGAATGAAAGCCTGTTCGACGAGCTGCTCGACGCTTCCCTCGGAGGCAGGGTAAGCGACCGGCAAAAGAGCAGGTATCGGGACCTGGTTGACCATCGGCGGGCTCCAGGCTAATAAATCGGCCAAAGGACGATAATTTTTAATTAAGCGCTCAAATCGGTTCAGCCGAATATATAACTGTACATTCAGCGTTGTATTATTTAGGGAAGGCAGGTCATTTTATGGAACAATTTAACATACCTCATCAGAAGGTAAGAGAAAAAAGCGTGTATGTTCTTAACCTCGATATAGCGCGCATTATACTCATATCGGCCGCGGTCGTTGGTATCATTGTCGTATCGTTCCTGCTGGGAATGAATTTTGTCAAGGGCGGGGACGGCGGTAAGACCCTCCTCACCCGCAATGACATATTCGACAGCCAGAAAGAGCTGGATATGCTCAAAACCAATATTCCCGATGCAGCGGTCGAGGACGAGATGTCGAAGCCCCTTGATGATAAGCTGCTCGGCGCGGACAAAGAGCTCAGGGGCCTTGAGAGTGATAAGCTCGAAAAGGGAATGAACGGTGAAAAATCCGCCATTTTGAAGGATGATACATCGGATCTTTTAACCAGGGACAATATATCGGAAACGGTCATTCCCGAAAAGGACGCACGGAAGAAGGTCCCGGTAGCGGACGTATCGGACTTGAAGAAATTGTCCCGCGTCGATGATGACGATCTTGCGGACAGGCCAGCCAAAAAACAGCCGGTCAAGAGCGTTTCCAAGAAGAAAAAAAGCACAAAATCAAAGGTGGTCGAGGTGTCAGGCGGGAAGCTCGAACAGGGCAGGACAGCAGGCTCGGGCCATTACACGATACAGGTCGCCTCGTTCGATAAAAGAACGACGGCCCAGGGCGAGGTGAAGGCCCTGAAAGATAAAAGCTATGACGCCTACATCGACGAAAGCCGCGTGAAGGGGAAACAGTATTTCAGGGTGCGGATCGGGCCGCTCTCGACCAAACAAAAAGCGCTCGGATTACTGCAAAGCATCCAGGAGAATGAGCGGTACCGGGAAAGCTACATGGTGCGTGATTAGAGCGCGGGAAAAAGGCAGGCCGCCGGCCTGCCTTTTTTTGTCTATAAGACTTCTTCAATCCGGCGGATCCCGTCCCTGTTCAGCACCAGCCTGAAGCGTTGCAGATGGTCCTTGTTGCCCGCCAGAAAGTGGGTGATTATGTTTATGTGGTATACCCGCTTGCCGAAGGACTTCAGATAGCCGCCGCGGGTGGCAATAAAAATCTTCTTTTCCGGGTTGTCCATGCTCCTGAGGAAATGCTGGACGTTGAAGCGCATGATGTCGATGACGTCATTGGTCGAATGTCGCTGCTTTATTTTCCGAAAATTCTTCGAGCTCAGCTGTATGTACTTCCGGTAGAGAATAACATGCTCCGATGTCATGCTGTTGTTTATGTCGGTCATCCGGTCCCGGCCCCGGTACGATTGTATCTTGTCCGGTACATTTCCATTATCGATGATATTGAAGCTCTCCCTGCAGGTTCCTATCTTTTCATCAAAACTGTGGTAGATGTTCCTCTTGCGATCGTACAGGCGCGAGCGCATGGTTACGCTCAGGTAGAGCCGGAGGAGCTCCTTGATGCGGTCCTTGAACATGTAGCTGATGACCAGTGCTATGAAGAAAGGGAGTGACAGGCCGCCGTACCGGCTCTGACCGATGAAGGCGACCATGGTCGCGAAGATCATGGCGATACCGGCCGCAACGCTGTATATGGCCTGCTCAAGGAACGTTCCCCCTTTCTCGACCCTCGCTTCCAGGAAGAGAATGTTGCTTAAATATTTTTTCAGCGCCCCCTGGCGGAAGACGTACATCTCGTTGTCCCCTGATATTGAAGGAATCGACGGATACTTTCTCTCCTGACGGTAGGCTGACTCACGGCGGACGATTTCCATGAACCGGGGCCTGTATTTTTCCAGGATTGCAGGATTGACTTCGCCCAGGATTTCCATCAGGCGGCAGGTGTGGGTTTCGGTCTTGAGGCTCAGGTACTCGTCCGCGAACAGGAAGACCGTTCTCTGATCAGGGTGAGTTTTTCCTCCCGCTGCTGCCGGCCCGAGCTCCCTGAACCTCTCAATAAGCTTGTTCACGCACGTTATGAATTCATCCACCAGGTGCTCTGTCTCCTTTTTCCTGCGGGACGTGCGGATGAAGCCCAGCTGTATCTTCATTGATTTTTTAAAGATCAGGCAGAAGATTTTCACCTGGTATTCGTAGTTGGCAATGCTCAGGCGGCTCGGGTTCTTCCCGTGGATCTCCTCGATGCCCTGGCGCATCCTTGTAAAAATGCCGGAATCAGCTTCAAGCGTCCTGAGAAGTATCGAGGGAGTTGTCAGGCGCACGGTGGCGCGGAGGTCCTTGTAAAAATCCTCGCGCGTATAGGTCTCCCGATTGATGTTGAGGTTGTCGGGGATGAAGAAATAGGTCTGCACGAAATAGGAGTTTTTTCTTTTTTTGTCCAGGGAGAGGTTGTAGGTCTGCTTCAGCTCGAACTGGTAGTTATCGTGGATTTTAATCGATTCCTTGATCATATCGTCAAACCCGGCATTGGGGCAGGGGCAGCACTTTCCCGGTGCACGGTCCGATATCCCTGCGCGGAATCTGTACCGGCATGTAACGAAAGCCCGGTCCGGGCGGGGCCGAAGGACTGCATGGGTGGTTAATAGATGTTGTCCTTGATCAGAAGCTCTTCCATTTCGTCAGCTTTGGCCGCCAGGTAGGTCAGTGACTTCATGAAGCGGATGGGATCGCAATCCTTGAGCATGATGCTGTTCTTCAACATAAGCGTATCGCTCATCAGCCCTATGGCGCCGTAATCGAGCGTCGCGTTTAACTGGAGGCAATACTTGTAGAGCTCGCACAGGTCCTTCTTTGTTTTGCCGATTATCGAGAAATAGTTGATGATCCTGTCCCCCGATTCGTCCTTGGCGAGCGTTATGAGCACCTCCTGGGACCGGTTGTTATCGAACTCTATGTTTGTCGTGTAGCTGCCTTCGGAATCTTTATGAAATCGTATTTTAAATTCACTGGCAATGGCTGAAATAAAACCGTCAAATACTTCCATCGTCGGTCCTCATGATTGTTGGGTTTACTGGTCGCGTCCGCCGTTCTGTTGCTTGATCGCCAGTCAATTTTCATTATTAATGGTAATTCTGCATCATAAATAAATTAAGTCAAGAAATTAGTGTGAAAAATCCTTGAAAAAAAGATGTCGAATGTCTCTATTGTCATAACTGAAAACGAGGCCTCCATGCGAATTCTGCCATTAGTATCCAACGCTTCCCGGGAAAAGAACCAGGTTCTTTGCAATGCAAGAGATATTCTCCAGTACCTCTCCGTGACCATCGGAGAGCGGACCATACGTAAATATCAGAATCTGGAGCAGGCGCGGGGCTATATAAAAGACTATTTTTCCCGTCACGGCTACAAGCCCAGAGAGGAGACGTACACCGCCGCCGGAAAGAAGGTTTCCAATATCATTGCGGAGATCCCCGGCACCGAGTTTCCCGGCACCATTGTGCTGGTGGGCGCGCATTACGACACGATCGAGGACACTCCCGGTGCGGACGATAATACCTCCGGTATTGCCGCTCTCCTTGAGATCTACCGGCTGCTGTCGGTGCGCCGGTACAGGAAGACCGTACGGTTCGTGGCCTTCACGCTCGAGGAGCCGCCCTTTTTTTCGACCGAGCTGATGGGAAGCATGGTGAACGCGGCGAACTGCCGCAAGAGGAAAGACTCGATAGAGCTCATGGTCTGCCTGGAGATGGTAGGATACGCGTCGCGGCGGTGTCACCAGGACTACCCCCTGAACCACAAGCACAAGGAATATCCCGTGTGCGGAAATTATATCAGCGTTATCTCCCTGCCGTCAAACGCGGAAAGCGTGTACCGCTGGAAAAAAATCTACAACGACCATGCCCGGTGCAAGATCTTCGAGTATATCGGTCCGGCGTCTATCCCCGGCATGGATCTCTCCGACCACATGTCGTTCATACGGTCGGGTTTTCCGGCCATTATGATATCGGACACCGGATTTTACCGGAACAAGAATTACCACTCGCCCGATGACACCATTGACACGATAAACTTCAAGTTCATGACGGACGTCATCATCGACTCAACCGCCGCTCTCCGCGACATTCTTGACGGAGAGCCGGGCCAGCCTTCGATCTGACCCCGGGCTGAAGGGAAGACGAGGCATTACACCGGCTTCAGTGTTCCCAGCAGCTCGACGTGCGGGGTCTGGGGGAACATGTCATATGCTTCAAGCGACTCTACCCGGTAATTGCGGAGCGCCGCGATATCGTCCCTGAAGGTGGCAGGATTGCACGACATGTAGATGATCCGCCCCGCCTTCATGGCGTCGATGCGCTCCATGACGTCCCGGGTCATGCCGGTCCGCGGCGGGTCGAGGACGATGGTATCATAACCGCCGGGGCCGCCCCGGAGAAACTCCCGTGCCTCACCGCACACGAACTCCGCATTCGAGATCCCGTTGAGATCAGCGTTCATGCGCGCGGTTTCCACCGCCTCCGGGTTCATCTCGACCCCGGTCACCCGTTCGACGGAGCCAGCGATGAAAAGCGAAATGCTTCCCACGCCCGCGCACAGGTCCAGAACCCTGCCGCGCGCCCCATCACGGATTCTCCGGTACATCTCGATCGCGATGCCTGCGTTCGACTGGAAGAAGGAGTTCGGGGTGACGCGGTAGCGTATGCCCTCGAACGATTCCTCGATATGGCCGATCCTGACGGTCTCAAAGATGTCACCGTAGCTGAGGTCTGCAATGCCGCCGCTGTGGATGAGGGAAACCGAGTCCACTTCCGGCGGCAGCGCCCCGATCACTGAAGAGAGCCTGTTCTCCGGGACCGCGGTTACGAAATTGACCATGACCTGCCCGGTGAAGGTCGCCTCCCTGAGCACAACGTAGCGGAGATAGCCCTGGTGGCGGAGATAATCGTATCCTTCGACCTCCCGGACCAGGGACCGGACCTTCTGGAAAAGGGTGTCGGACTTCTCCCGCATGATGGCGCACGACTCGACGTCAACAACGATACGGTAGCTGCCGCCGCGGCGCAGGCCGAATTTACCGAAAGCGGTCACCATGTCCATCCTGCTCCGATAGCGGTACGGCACGGAAGGGCGGACCGCTTCCACGGCAGCGACGCCCTGAAGGGTCTCGTTTATCATGTCCCGTTTAACCAGGCATTGGGCCTCATAGGGGATGTCCTGGAAGAGACAGCCGCCGCACTGGCCGAAATGAGGGCAGCAAGGCGCAACCCCTTCACCGCTATAGCGTTCGGCAAGCTGTTTGATGTAGAGTCTCTGTTTCTTTTTCATGATTATTTCGTTCCTGACTTCACCCCCGCTCTCCCACTCGGAGAGAGGGGGTGGGTGGGGGTGAGGTCAATTAAATAAAATCGTTCGTTTGTCAGGCAGAAACAGCGCGCACGCGCAGCCGTTCATTTTCTCGCTCCTGAATTGATCCGATTCGGAACGAAAGAATATCGATTTTTTAAGATCGGAAAGCGCAAATTCTGCGCCGCGGTATCGAACCCTGCCATTCTCGGAGATGCCCTTGAAAAATGCATATCCCTTTTTTTTATTATCAGCACTGTCGGAGGGTTTTACCAGAACCGGAAGGAGGTGCGATCGCGATTGAGCGCACCAGTCCCAGCGCAGGGCGTCGAGATAATAGTCACGGTCGTCCGGGAAACTGCCGGCGGCGAACGAAATCAGAAATGAAGCCCCTGATTCCCAGCTTTTTGTCGGAAGGGTGCTCCCGGAAACGAACGCGCTGTACAGATCAAAGGGAGAATCAAAGCGCGCTGCCAGGCAGGCGAGCGTCAGCGAGAAGCGCCCGGTGTTGTAGAGGTGGTCCACCAGGGCCGCAATCTTTTCAATAAGCCGCATGTCGTCCCCGGACAGCCAGCGGGTCTCCCGCACCTGGTAGGGGGCACCGGCAGCGTAAACCATGCCGTATTCGTCAGCCCGGTTCCTCATCTCAGTGCCGGGAAGGACTTTCAGGGTCCCCAGTTGAAAGTGCCCGGGAGAAAGCCCGTACACCTCGTTAAACGAGATCTTCACCGATGCCATATCCTCGAAGGGGAGGCCGGCGATCAGGTCGAGATGCACGGGGATTGTACCCATGCCGATGAGCCGGGCAAGAGCCGCCTTTTCCGTTTCCCACGTGCCGCTCCTTCCCGATGCGGTCCGCACCTCCTGGTTCGTGGACTGGACGCCTGCCTCGAACTGGAAAAGGCCCGCCGGAGCGCGGTCGAGGATCGCGAAGTCTTCCTTGCCCAGATTCGAGGGATGGATCTCGAAATGATAGACCGTGGGCCCGCTGCCGAATCGGTCGATAAGAAAGGACCATATCCCGAGGTGCCGGCCGCCCGGCATGTTGAACGTTCGGTCCACGAACTTGACAAGCTTCGGCCGGTGCTGGAGTATCAGCCCGAGCTCGCGTTTCACGGTCTCGATGCCTTTCGATTCGAATTTCTGGTCTGCGCGCGACGACAGGCAGTACGAGCAGCGAAACGGACACCCGCGGCTCGATTCGTAGTACACGTACCTGTCCGCCATCGCACTGATATCCCCATCCAGGTAGGGAAACGGCATCTCCCCGAAGGGAGGGTTCGGGGCACGGACGATTGTTTCGCCGCAGGCCTTCCCTCTTTCCAGGAAGCTCAGAAACCCGGCTTCGCCCGGGCCCGCGATGATGCAGTCTATGTCCGGGAACTCCGCGATCCATGATTCGGGATTGTAGCTCACCTCCGGTCCGCCGAGAATGAGCAGTCTGTTTCCGCAGCGATCTTTGAGCAGGGGGAGCATGCGCCGGATGAGGCCGGAGTTCCAGATGTAAACGGAAAGACCGATGATGTCCGGCCGTACCGCGGCCATGTCCGCGAGGATCTCCCGCGGGTCCCGGTTAATGGAATACTCGCGCACTACGATGGTGCGGCCGGCATCGGCCGCATATGACTTCAGGCAATAGAGCGCGAGACAGGAATGAGTATAGCGCGCGTTGATGGCTGCGAGGAGGATTGTGTTCATTCTACGGTAATCACCCCGAATTGTTCCAGATTCTCGAATAAAAAGGGGATTGCAAGTCATTAATTGGGGCGTTTCAGCTTTCAGCCATTCAACTGTTTTTATTGACAATACACCGTGTGTATTTATTATGTAATTAATAATTCTGGGATACGGAGATTGTTCAGATGCGGGTAGTGATTCTCGGGGCGGGCGTGGTGGGGGTACAGGTCGCCTCCCAGCTGATCTCGGAGGGTAAAGATGTCGTTATTATCGAAAAAGACCCCGAGCGCGCGAAGTATGTGACAGGGAAGCTCGATTGCATCGTTGTGAACGAGGAGGGGACCGGTATCTCCGCCCTCAAACGCTCGGGTATAGCTGAAGCGTCCATTTTTATAAGCGTGACCAATTCTGACGAGGTCAACATGATCGCCTGCGGCGTGGTGG
The DNA here is from genome assembly GCA_041749375.1 of Spirochaetota bacterium. Classification (GTDB taxonomy): domain Bacteria; phylum Spirochaetota; class UBA4802; order UBA4802; family UBA5550; genus RBG-16-49-21. Next base: position 112,572 of record JBGTBN010000072.1, on the reverse strand, counting down.
CGAGCGAGTTCAGCGTGCCCGTGAAAATAGCCCGGGTCAGGAACCTCGATTATTCCCGGGCGAAAATCATGGAAAAGTCTTTCCTGGGTATCGATTTCATCGTTAACTCCGAGGTCGAAACGGCCCGCCAGATCGCGAACACCATTGCACTGGGCGCTGACAGCGACGTGATGCTCTTCGAGAACACGGGCCTCCAGATGCGGAACGTTATAGTGAACATGGCCTCGTATTTTGCGAACAAGTCCGTTAAGGATATCCGGCACGGGATCAGGGAGCCTTTTCTCATCGCGGGCATCATGCGCGACAACGAATTTGTGATACCGACCGGCGACACCGTTGTCAGGGAGCACGATAACATCTATCTGCTGGCGACGCAAAAGGATTTTACGAAAATATTCATCCAGGCGGGGAAAAAGCAGGAGACGATAGACAGGATCGTAATCGTGGGCGGCGGTCGCATCGGCGAGCTGGCCTGCCAGTATCTGATCAGGACAGGACGGGACATTACCATCATCGAGTCGAATTATGAGCGCTGCAAGGTACTCTCGGACAGGTTCCCGGAAGCGCTGGTGCTGAACGCGGACATATCCGATGAAAACATTTTCGAAGAAGAGGCCCTCGGTAAGCGCGACCTCATGGTAACGGTCACGGACAACCAGGAGCTCAACATGCTTGCGTCCCTCTATGCGAAAACCATGGGTGTCAGGCGCTCGATAGCGCTGGTGACCACGACAAGCTATCTTGCCATCGCCTCGCGCCTGGATATTGACGTGACCATAAGCCCGAAGATCAGCACTGTCGACGCGATCATGAAGTTCATCAGGAAGGGGAACATCAAGAGCCTGCACAGCATCTTCGGCGGCAAGGCCGAGGTGATCGAGTTCCTCGCGAATGAAAAGAGCAGGCTGATCGGGAAGCGTATCAGGGACCTCGAGTTTCCCGAGCATTCAATCATTCTTTCCGTGGTCCGCAGCAATACGAACATACTGCCGCACGGGAACCTCGCAATTGAGCCGGGGGACCTGGTCATCATGATCGGAGCGAAGGAATCGATCCCTGACATTGAAAAATTTATCCAGGAATAAATAACGGCGCTTCATGAATCCCCTTGTTGTCATCAAGATAATCTCCATCCTGCTCATCATCCTTTCCGGATTCATGGCCGTGCCTGCCGGTATCGCGCTCTATTGCGGGGAATACGCATCCCTTTCGGCGTTCGCGGGCACGATTGCGGGCACCTCGGCAATTGCCGGTGCGATGCTTTTCCTTCTCAGGAGAAACCGAACTGTCGTGCTCTCAACCAGGGATGGGTTCCTGATGGTAACCCTGAGCTGGATACTGGCTTCGGTAATCGGGGCGCTCCCTTTTTATTTTTCCGGCAGCATACCTGCTTATACAAATGCTTTTTTCGAAACGATATCCGGGTTTACGACCACCGGCGCTTCCATCCTCGTTAACATTGAGGATTTACCGCGGTCCATGCTTTTCTGGCGCTCCCTCACCCACTGGCTGGGCGGTATGGGAATCGTTGTTCTTACCGTGGCTATTCTGCCGCTCATGGGCATCGGAGGGCTCCAGCTCATCAATGCCGAATCGCCCGGTCCCACGGTCGACAGGCTCACCCCACGCATCGGGGGAACGGCAAAGCTCCTCTGGTTTATCTATATAGGGTTTACGGTTGCGGAAACGCTGCTCCTGATGCTGGGAGACATGGATCTCTTCGATGCGCTGACGCATACTTTTGGGACCCTTGCGACCGGCGGATTCTCTCCCAAAAACACCAGCGTGGGCCATTACCGGTCGGCGTATATCGACGGGGTCATCACCGTATTCATGCTGCTCGCAGGTATCAACTTCACACTCCATTACCGGCTCATAACCGGTCGACTCAAACCAATTTACCGGGACAGTGAATTAAAGGCGTATATTTTGATCTTCGTTTCATCAATGGGTATTGTTGCTTTTTCCCTGTACGGAACATCCTACCAAACCGTGGGTGAGTGCCTGAGATATGCTTCGTTTCAAACAGCCAGTATATTAACTGCAACGGGATTTGCTACTGCGGATTATGAACAGTGGCCCCTCCTCGGGCAGATCATTCTTTTTGCTCTTATGTTCGTAGGAGGCTGTACCGGTTCTACATCCGGCGGGATCAAGGTCATGCGTATAGTCGTGCTTTTTAAGCAGGCAGTCAACGAGATGAAGCTCCTGATACACCCGCGCGGTATTTTTACACTGAAGATGAGCGGCAGCATGGTAAGAAAGAATATCGTGTATGCAGTCGCAGGGTTCTTTTTTCTTTATATAGTAATCCTGCTGATAATCACTGTAATTGTGGCCTCTGCAGGGCATGATATCACCACTTCTTTTACTGCCGTACTCACGACAATGGGCGGTATCGGGCCCGGTTTCGGCAAGGTTGGGCCTGCCGAAAATTATGCGTTTTTTGAGGACTATGTAAAATGGGCGCTGTCGTTTGCCATGCTGGTGGGAAGGCTTGAGCTCTATACTGTCCTCGTGATTTTCATGCCCAGCTTCTGGCGGACGTGAGAATTATTTACTTGAAATAATACCCGTATGCTTTTTATTGTCATACAGCATCTTTTTTCGGGGATGGAGTCCCCCTCATAACCGCCGTCATGAACGGCTGATGACTCCTGCCGCATTTCTGCGGCGGGGTCCGTTTATTAACGATATCCGCCGAGGGGCGGATTTTCTTGTTAGTTATAAGGAGGATTCCATGCTTGATATGTTCACCATAGCCACGGTCTGGCTTGGCCTGGCTGTAATTTCAACCCTGCTTGCCAATCGCCTGAAGATATCCATGGCGCTGATGGAAATTTGCGTGGGTGCGCTCGCCGGTTATGTTGCGTCCCGCTTCTTCGATCCTGACATATTGAAGCCGAACGCTGAATGGATGAAATTCATTGCCGCGTCCGGCGCTGTTCTACTCACCTTCCTGGCCGGGGCCGAGCTTGATCCCGTCTCGATCAAAGCCAAGGCAAAGGAGGTTACTGTGGTCGGACTTATCGGCTTCCTTGCTCCTTTCCTGGGTTGCGGTGCCCTGGCTTACTTAGTTCTCGGCTGGGACCCGCGTGCGAGCCTCCTTGGCGGCATTGCGCTCTCGACCACGTCCATGGCAGTGGTCTATGCAGTCATGCTGGAATACGGATTCAACAAGACCGAGTATGGGAAGGGTATACTCGGCGCCTGCTTCGTCAATGACCTGGGCACTGTCATAGCCCTGGGGCTCATCTTTGCTCCTTTTTCCTATAGGACGCTGGTGTTTATCGCCGCGTGCGTTGCCGCATTCTTTTTGCTGACGCCGCTAACGGCGCGGCTCACCCGCATATATGGGAACCGCACCGCTGCAATACGTACGAAATGGCTCGTGTTCGTGTTGTTCGGTCTCGGCGCGCTTGCTCTCTGGGCGGGAAGCGAGCCGGTCCTGCCGGCCTACATCGCGGGGATGGTGCTTGCCGGTAGCGTGGCAAAAGACGAGTTCTTCATCCGACGCCTGCGCACGCTTACAATCGGCTTTCTCACACCGATCTATTTCCTGCGTGCAGGATTCCTCGTGTCAATACCCGCTGTCATTGCTGCACCGCTTGTTTTTCTTGCACTTTTCGGGGGTAAAGTGGTTTCAAAGATTTTCGGCCTCTACCCTGTCATCGGCAGGTTCCGGGAGAGTAAAAAAGAGCGGTGGTACTACGCGCTTCTCATGTCCACCGGCCTGACCTTCGGATCGATTTCTGCGCTGTACGGTCTCACACATGATATTATTTCCCGGGATCAATACTCGTTTCTGATCGCGGCCATTATCGCCAGTGCTGTTATTCCGACAATAATCGCAAATCTGGCATTTCTCCCGGAACACCTGTTGAAAATGCCTATGGTGGATGAGGAGGTGCCGCAGCTTGATACGGTACAGGATCCCTGGGACCAGAATGGTCTGGAAGAATATTTAAAGAAACGAGGGAATGTGCGGTAGGTCCATATGGTCCGTTGCTTTATAAATTATAGAAATGTTATTGACTCCTGAATTGACTGAATTCAATTTTAATTTGTGAGATTGATTACTGTGCAAATTATTAGAAGAATCCTGGTGAAATTTAAATATAAAACCAGAAATTGAAAGAGGTTGTAAAATGATTTACAGTCATGAGGTTGAAACGATGTGCTGTGTTGCAAAAGGAGCCAATCACGGCCCGGCGCCAATACCGCAAGAGGGTAAATGGACACAGGCAAAGGAAGTCAAGGATATATCGGGCCTGACTCATGGTATTGGCTGGTGCGCCCCGCAGCAGGGCGCATGCAAACTTACATTAAATGTAAAAGATGGAATAATCCAGGAAGCTTTGGTTGAAACACTGGGATGCTCCGGAATGACCCACTCCGCCGCCATGGCATCTGAAATATTGATCGGAAAAACAATTCTGGAAGCATTAAATACCGACCTGGTCTGTGATGCGATTAATACGGCAATGAGGGAATTGTTTCTGCAAATTGTATATGGCAGAACCCAGACGGCATTTTCAGAGGGTGGTTTGCCAATAGGGGCCGGACTGGAAGACCTTGGGAAAGGTTTAAGAAGCACAATCGGGACAATGTATGGCACATTATCAAAAGGCCCCAGGTACATGGAAATGGCAGAGGGGTATGTAACACGAATCGGACTTGATGATAATAATGAAATCATAGGATATGAATTTGTGCATCTTGGCAAAATGATGGACATGGTTAAAAAAGGTACGGATGCCAATGAAGCATTGAAAAAGGCTTCAGGAAAATACGGACGTATTGATGAGGCGGCCAGGGTCATTGACCCGAGACATGAATAATACAGGAGAGGATTAGTACTATGGCACTTTTTGAAAGCTATGACAGAAGAATAAAGCAGGTAAATGCCGTGCTTAAAAAACATGGAATTGATTCTTTGGAACAGGCGAAAAAAATCTGTGATGATAAAGGTGTAGATGCCTATAATCTGGCAAAAGGCATCCAGCCGATATGCTTTGAAAATGCCTGCTGGGCATACATAACGGGCTCTGCAATAGCAATAAAAAAGGGGTGTAAAAAAGCTGCCGAAGCAGCTGAAGCAATAGGTGAAGGACTCCAGGCTTTCTGCATCCCGGGTTCAGTTGCGGATGACAGAAAAGTGGGATTGGGACATGGAAACCTTGCAGCAATGCTTCTACGTGAAGAAACCGGATGTTTTGCTTTCCTTGCCGGGCATGAATCATTTGCAGCAGCCGAAGGAGCAATTGGAATTGCACGATCGGCAAATAAAATTAGAAAGGAACCATTGAAGGTTATATTAAATGGACTCGGGAAAGATGCAGCACAAATAATATCAAGAATCAACGGCTTCACATACGTTCAAACTAAATTTGACTACTATTCCGGTAAATTAACCATAGTTAAAGAAACACAATATTCAAAAGGTGATAAGGCAAAAGTCAGATGTTATGGTGCGGATGATGTAAGAGAGGGTGTTGCAATCATGCACCACGAAGGGGTTGATGTTTCTATTACCGGAAATTCAACCAATCCAACGCGATTCCAGCATCCTGTCGCTGGAACGTATAAAAAAGAATGCCATGAACAGGGCAAAAAGTATTTTTCCGTTGCTTCGGGCGGTGGAACCGGAAGGACGCTTCATCCCGATAATATGGCGGCAGGTCCTGCATCGTATGGGATGACTGATACCATGGGAAGAATGCATTCGGACGCTCAATTCGCGGGCTCCTCTTCAGTTCCGGCTCATGTTGAAATGATGGGATTCCTTGGGATGGGCAATAATCCGATGGTAGGAGCAACGGTGGCTGTTGCCGTAGTTATTGAAGAAGCAATGAAGTAGTCAGAGACCTGCGTTCCCCGCAGCTCCTGCTGATCGAGTGAAACTGCGAAATCAATGATTATGAATGAACAAAGGGCAGATATTTATCTGCCCTTTGTTCATTGAACCACGTGTACTCTTCATGCTGCGCGTCCGGTAGGAGTCGAACCTACGACCTACGGATTCGTAGTCCGGCGCTCTATCCAACTGAGCTACGGACGCGTGTTATATAACTGGATTAATTTCAACGCAGGGCTTTAAATATCAATACAAAAATCTGGATTTGCTTTAAAAAATTGAAAAACAATTAATGCAACCGGACCGGATAGCATCACGGTTATTCGGCACAGGGGTCAGACAGCGACTTTTTTCGCGTATTTACCTATTACGGGAAAATCGTACTTCGCTTTTTCCCTCATTTTCATAAAGCCGCGGGCACACAGGGTGAAATAGCACAGGTGGGAGAGATAGATCACGACCACGAACGCCAGTTTGAGGCCGCGGAGCGATATCGGGATGAAGACCGATGAGAAGGTCAGAAGCACCGGCACAGCAGTGAAGAAGAGCGCCATTACAAAGGCCTGCTTCGCGTGATGCATGACAAAGGAGTCCTTGTGCATTGCAGTGAACGGGTAGAGCCACCCGATGAACGGGAAGTAGGTAAGCCACACCAGGCGCACCTCGAAATCGATTTTTAAGCGCCTGATTGTTATTCTGTATGTATCTTTCATCGACCGTCATCTCATTCGGAGAAGGAGGGATTCGAACCCTCGGAACCGTTACCAGTTCAACGGTTTAGCAAACCGTCCCCTTCGGCCTCTCGGGCACCTCTCCATTGATAAGCGCGCAAGTTTTTGTGCGCTTATCAATTTCAACCTCGGAGAGTGAGGGATTCGAACCCCCGGTACCTTGCGGCACAACGGTTTTCAAGACCGCCTCCATCGACCACTCGGACAACTCTCCGAGAGCAAAATTATTAAAAGGGAGGCGATTGTCAAATAAAAAAGATTAAATGGGCGCTGTTTTGGGCAGACGACGGGCGGGTGCCTGTTGTCGATGCAAAGATACTGCTAAATGTCGAAATAGAGGCCGAATTTCAGTGTTATTTCACCGAATACCGGAAACTGCTTGTAGGAGTTGCAGTACAGGCTGATTGTATTCTTGCTCAACATAACATTCAGCGCGATGCACGGCTCGATATAAAGGGTCTTGTAAAATCTCCACACGTAACCGCCTTCAATGGTCCAGTAGGCGCTGATCGATTTCCCTCTTTTGCTGAAGTACCGGTGGCTCACGGTCGTATCCCACAGGCCAAACCCGGTACCTACCTTAAACCCGTCGAAGTTCTTGTTGAAAAATCCCTCGCCCACGATCCCGGCCGAATTGACCTCGTTCTTGAAAAAATATTTCGTACCCGCGATCGCGTTGGGGATGCGGATATGGGAGATGTCAATGCGCACCTTGACGTAGCCGATACCGAACCAGGGCTGGACCGAAAGGCCGAACCGGGCGTCGACCGCGCTCATGATGACGGGAAATGGATCGATTGCTATGCCGATAGCGGCCTTGTGGGTGCGCGGAACATGCGCATCGGCCTCTTCGATCTCGATAGGGATCTTGCGCTTCTCCGGCTCGTCCTGGGCCGGCGCTGAAATACCGGTGAGAAGGAAAACCGAAAGGGCAAGAGAAAAGATGCAAACGATGAAAGGGGCCGGGGTTTTGTCGTTCATGGTTATACTTCTTGTACAAATGTAATGGGACGCGATCGATCGTCATCGAGGAAACAGGGGACGAATAACGCGCCAGCCGGTACTATCGGGTTTACGTATACCAGAAGATGAATATTCTGTCAACCATAAGTAGGGACGCGAAGCTCTAACTCGCCTGGCCGCGGGTCAGGCCACGATCTCGGTGCCGATGCCGGCCTGGGTGAATATCTCGAGGAGCGAGGCGTGCTCCACCCGACCGTCGATAATGTGGGCCTTGGCCACTCCCCCGGCTACCGCGTCGATACAGCAGTTGACCTTGGGGATCATGCCGCCGGTGATCTGCCCTTTTTCGATGCTGGCATGCACCTTCTTCATGGTCAGGGTGGACGCGAGTTTATCCTCGATGAGAACTCCCTCGACGTCCGTGAGGAGTATGAGCTTTTCCGCCTTGAGCGCCGAGGCGATTGTACCCGCCGCCAGGTCCGCGTTGATGTTGTAGGTGGTCCCTTCTTCGTCGATGCCGATCGGCGCTATGACCGGGATGAAGCGGTCCCGGTCAAGTGTCTCGAGCACCGAGGGGTTGATCTGCTTGACCGTGCCCACCTGCCCGATGTCGACCTTCTCGCCCGCGGCGGTCGTGTGGAACAGCTTCTCGGCCGTAATGAGACGGCCGTCCTTCCCGGAGAGGCCCACGGCCCTGCCGCCGTTCATGTTGATGTTGTTCACGATATCCTTGTTGATCTTGCCGGTCAGCACCATCTCCACTACGTCCATGGTCTCCGCGTCGGTGACGCGCATGCCGTCCACGAAGTCGCTCTTCTTCCCGATCTGCTTGAGGAGGTCGTTGATCTGGGGCCCGCCGCCGTGCACGATTACCGGGTTGATGCCGACCAGTTTCAGGAGCACCACGTCCCGTGCGAAGGATTTCCGGAGCGCGTCATCCAGCATGGCGTGCCCGCCGTACTTTATGACGACGGTTTTGCCGCTGAATTCCCTGATGTAGGGAAGCGACTCGAGCAGGGTATTGACTTTATCCATGTATTTTTTCATAACGACACGCTCCGCTGCCGCGTTAGTTTCCGATTGTCAAATCGCATTGAAACACCAGAGACCAGTTCACCGGCGAAGTCAATACTATTTTTTACCGCGGCGGCGCGAATATTCTTGATTAAATTGCGGGCATGACGAAAGCTATCCTGTCTCGAACACGAGGGATGCATGGACCAATGACCGATACCCCGCAGAAAACGACTCCAGTGAAGAAGACCCGAACCAGGTGGCACGCGCTCCTGGTGGCGAGCGGTATGGCACTGAGTCGCGTGGCCGGCTTCATACGGATTAGCGTGTTCGCCTATTTTTTCGGCATCCGTGGCCCGGGCGGCGACGCGGCGGACGCGTTCAACGCGGCGTTTCGCATACCGAATATTCTGCAGAACCTCTTCGGCGAGGGGGTCCTCTCCGCTTCCTTTATACCCGTGTATGCCAATCTCCTGGCGCGGAACGACAAGGAAGAGGCGCGCCGCGTCGCAGGCGCTATCGCCGCGATCCTGATGCTTGTGACATCAGTCCTGGTGCTGATCGGCATCCTGATCGCGCCATGGCTGATGTATGTTCTTGCACCGAGCTGGACCGGAGAAAAGCGGGAAATGACCATCCTGCTTGTACGAATATTCTTTCCCGGTGCGGGTCTACTCGTCTGGTCCGCCTGGTGCCTGGGGATCCTCAACAGCCATGGCAAATTTTTTCTATCGTATGTGGCGCCGGTCGCCTGGAACCTTTCAATCATACTATCACTTATTATTTTCGGTCGGAGTTCTTCCTATTATGAACTTGCCCGATGGACGGCCTGGGGATCGGTCGCGGGCAGTGCTCTCCAGATCCTGATACAGCTCCCCGTTGTGATCAGGCTCGTCGGGAGGGTGCGCCTCTCGTTCGATTACCGGATATCGCACGTGCGTGCGGTGATAAAAAATTTTGTCCCGGTTTTCATAGGCCGTGGAGTTGTGCAGATAAGCGGGTACGTGGATCTGGCTCTTGCTGCATTATTGGGAACCGGCGCTGTATCAGGGATGAGCTACGCACAGATCCTGTACACGCTCCCGGTGAGCCTCTTCGGCATGTCCGTGGCGGCAGCGGAGCTTCCCGCGATGTCGAAGGCGGTTGGGAGCGAAGCGGAGATCGCTGTGCAGCTCCGGAAGCGCCTTGACGGCGGCCTGCGCCAGATTGCGTTTTTTGTCGTGCCTTCCGCAATGGCCTTTCTCGCCCTGGGCGACATGGTGGTGGCACCGATTTTCCAGAGGGGACAATTCACCGCTGACGACACCCTTTTTGTATGGGCGATCCTTGCCGGTTCCGCGATCGGGCTTCTCGCATCGACCCTGGGGCGGCTGTACTCGTCCACGTTCTACGCGCTGCGCGACACCAGGACGCCTCTCAAGTATGCCATCGTCAGGGTTACGCTCGCCGCTCTGTCCGGCTACCTGCTTTCGCAGCACGCGCCCGCGCTCATCGGCATTGATGCGCGCTGGGGAGCGGCAGGGATCACCGTGGCCTCAGGGTTCTGCGGGTGGGTGGAGTTCCTCCTCCTGCGCCGCAGCCTTAACGGTCGTATCGGGAAAACCGGCCTGGATGTCTCTAACACTGCGAAGCTCTGGCTCGCGGCCGGGGCCGGCGCCGCTGCGGCATGGGCGGTAAAAATATTCACGGGAGGACTTCATCCTGTCCTCCGCGCCCTGGTGGTTCTGGGCCCTTACGGCATAACCTACTTTACTGCGGCCTTCATCCTCCGGGTGCCGGAGGTGCGGGTCCTGGGGCGCATTCTCCCGTTCCTGAAACGGCGCACGTAGAATCCGGGAAAACATTCAGAACGATCCGTACCATGCGGATCGGGCACTACCCCCCGTGGAGGGACCAATGGACAGGAACACTATCGCCAGGATATGCCGAATCCAGAAAGAAGAGATCGAGGGCTACCACATATACCGGCGCCTGAGCGCGATCATGAAATCGCAGGAGAACGCCGGCGTATTGAACGAGATCGCCGGGCATGAGCTCAAGCACTATGGCGTCCTGAAAGGCTATACCGGCGTCGAAGTGAAGCCGTCGCGCTTCCGGATCGTCGCCTACGTGCTGATGGCGCGGCTGCTCGGCCTCACCTTTTCGCTCAAGCTGATGGAGAGGGGCGAGCACGCTGCGGAAGAGACATACCGGGGAATCGGCGCACAGGTCACCGAGGTTGAGAATATCCTCCGTGACGAGGACGCCCACGAGTGCAGGCTTATCGCTATGATCGACGAGGAGCGGCTCAGGTACGTCGGCTCGATCGTGCTGGGTCTCAGCGACGCGCTCGTAGAGCTCACCGGCGCGCTTGCCGGGTTCACCTTTGCCATACAGAATTCACGCACCATCGCAGTACTCGGACTCATCACCGGCGTTGCCGCCACCCTTTCCATGGCGGCCAGTGAGTTCCTCTCTCAGAGCCATGAGGAAGAGCCCCCGGAAGGAGCGAGTGCCCTGAAATCGAGCGTGTATACCGGTGTCGCCTATATCGTGACCGTGGCGCTCCTTGTTTCCCCCTTCTTCCTGATGTCGAATCCCTTCGCCGCATTGGCGGTCATGCTGGCCACGGTCGTGGTCATAATCGCTTCGTTTACCTTCTATATATCCGTAGCGAAAGACACGCCCTTCTTTTCGGGTTTTCTCCGCATGGCGCTTATCAGCATCAGCGTGGCGCTCGTTTCATTCGGAATCGGCTGGATCGCGAGGACCTGTCTCGGGTTCGAAATATAGGCCCCGGGATGTGGTTCGTTGGTACACCCTCATGTGCGGTGCGCTCGGCCGCGATACCTTGGGGTTTTTCCAGGTAAAATAATTGTCTTGCATTATTGTACGGGCAATGGCATATTCATGGAGAATTAAGTTATATCTGCGGGGAAGTCACCTGTGCCCCGGCGGGTCACCAATCTGAACTACGACCTGCAGAATTAATCAAACAGCGAGGTGAATGCCATGATATGGAAAGGAAGAAAGCAGAGCGACAACGTTGAGGACCGGAGGGGTGTCCCGACGAAAGGCATAGCGGTCGGAGGGCTGGGTACGCTTGTGATTGCCCTTGCAATTTATTTTCTCGGCGGGGACCCCACCGCGGTCCTGGAAACGATGCAGAATGCTCCTTCCGGGGAAACCTCAACGTACCAGGGATCCGAGGAGGAGAACGAGCTGGCAAAGTTCGTTTCCGTGGTCCTTGCGGATACGGAAAACGTATGGACCGCACAGTTCGAAAAACAGGGGGCAGAGTATGAAAAGCCGAAGCTGGTCCTCTTTTCCGGGCGCGTCGAGTCGGCATGCGGACAGGCCGGCAGCTCGACCGGCCCCTTTTATTGCCCCGCGGACAACAGGGTATACATAGACCTGAGCTTCTATAATGAGCTCCAGGAGAAATTCAAGGCGTCGGGCGATTTCGCCATGGCCTACGTCATCGCGCACGAAGTGGGGCACCACGTCCAGAACCTTCTGGGTACCATGAGCAAGGTAAACGCGCTTCGTTCCCGGTTGAGCGAAACGGAATTCAACAAATACCTGGTGCGGCTCGAGCTACAGGCGGACTACTACGCGGGCGTTTTTGCCCACTACGCGGCAAAGAAGAATTACCTCGAGGAAGGCGATAAAGAGGAAGCCCTCAACGCGGCGAGCGCGGTAGGCGACGACCGGATCCAGAAAAGCGCGCGCGGCTATGTTGTGCCGGACAGCTTCACGCACGGGACCTCGGAGCAGAGGGTACGCTGGTTTACGAAGGGGTTCAATTCCGGGAACATTGAGGACGGCGATACCTTCAGCGCCGAGGATATATAGCATCGGATCTGCAAAAACCGCTCAAGCCGGTAACCGGAATATTTTTAAACTGTTTTACAGGAGACCCATATGATCACCCTTATTGCGAAGCTGAACATCAAGCAGGGAAAAATGGAGGAAGCGGTCGCGCTTTTAAAGGAGATCGTTCCGAGGATACGGGAGGCGGAGCCCGGCTGCCTTGAATACATACCCCATACGGTCAAAGGCGATGAGAACATGATTATTTTTTACGAGAAATACAGGGACAAGGACGCGCTGAAGGCCCATTCCGCAAACCTTCCCAAAAACTTTGAAAAACTGTTCCCTCTCCTTGAGCCGGGTATGGATATCAAGACCTGTTTTTCAATACTGGAAAGCCGGGAATCGTAACAATTTTTTTCCCGGGATATCCCGTAACTAAGCGGTAGCCCCGGCCGGTATAACGTAGAGGCAGAAAAATGGAAAAGACAGTTGTGCGGATCCTGCTGATCGTGTTTGTTGTTGCGATCAATATCGGGTGTGACCAGTCGACCAAGTATCTGGCGAAAATGTACCTGCGCGATGCGGGGGTGGTCCAGGTCGCGGGAGATTACGTCGTCCTCCGCTACGCGGAAAATAACGGGGCTTTCCTGAGCATCTTCTCCTCGATGCCCCGGAACATCCGGACCGTGTTACTCATCATCCTGCCGGTCGTGGCCCTGGCCCTGATGGCGCTGTATCTTGTCAGAAGTGCTTACCTCGGCACGCCGTATCTCCTCGCGCTCTGTTCCATCCTCGGCGGCGGGATCAGCAACGTACTCATAGACCGGGTGTTCAACGACCAGTATGTCGTTGATTTCATGAATATCGGCATCGGACCGGTGCGGTCCGGCATCTTCAATGTCGCGGACCTGTCGATTCTGTTCGGCGCAATCGCGGTTGTCATACTCACGTATGCAGACAGGCACCGGCAGACAATCCCGATTGATCGATGAGCGTGAATGATTTACCGCCCGCATTAAAAAATAGTATTGATCGATCCGCACCGGTCTGCTATCCTGTTAACGAACAGATACCCATTCGCGGGAGGAGCCATGATATCCTTTCCAGGCCGTGACGACGTCATTCAAAGAGTGTATGATAACAGCCAGGACCACGTGTTCGAGTACTGGCAGGAGCTCGATGAGGCGGAGCGGATGAGGCTCCTCGACGACCTCGCGGAAGTGGATTTCGGCCTTCTGAAAAAGCTCTACACCGGAACCGAGGTAGCTGCCGACACGCGCTTCGATCCCGCGCCCTGCATAGGGCTGCCGAAGACCGCCGGGGAGCGGGAAGAATGGGCGCGGGCCCGTACGGCCGGCGAGGAGCACGTGCGGGCCGGGAAGGTGGCGGCCTTCGTCGTGGCCGGGGGCCAGGGCTCGCGGCTCGGGTTCGAGGGACCCAAGGGCAAGTTCCCGGTTGGACCGGTATCGGGCAAGTCCCTCTTCCAGGTCCACGCGGAGAAGGTGCTCAAATATTCGCGCAAGTACGGCGTGGCCATGCCGCTTCTGGTCATGACATCCCGGGCGAACCATGACGAGACCGAGTCCTTTTTCAGGGACAATGGCTGGTTCGGGCTTCCCCCCGAGGACGTGCTGATCTTTCCGCAGAACATGATACCCTCGATCGATACGCGGGGGAAGCTCATTCTCGAAACGAAATCGAGCGTGTTCAAAAATCCCGACGGCCACGGCGGGAGCCTGACCGCGCTCTTCACCTCCGGCGCGCTGACGGAGATGAAAAAGCGCGGCATCGAGACCGTCTCGTACTTCCAGGTGGACAACCCTCTCGTGAAAATCGTGGACCCGGACTTCATCGGGTTCCATATGTTGCGAAACGCGGACGTGTCGAGCAAGGCGGTCAGGAAGGCATACTCTGACGAGAAAGTGGGCGTGTTCGTCCGATTCGGCTCCGGCGCCATCGGCGTGGTGGAGTATTCCGACCTGCCGGAGGACAAAACCCGCAGCGTGGACGAGAAGGGCGGGCTCAGGTATTCATCCGGCAGCATAGCCATACACCTCTTTCAGTTGGAGTTCATCGAGCGGGTCACGGCGGGGACGGAGATCGAGCTCCCGTTCCACACGGCGCGGAAAAAAATAAAAACGCTCACCGGCGAAACGGACGGGCTTAAGTTCGAGAAGTTCGTGTTCGACGCGCTCCCCCTTACCGGGCAAAACGTCGTATTCGAGACCCTCAGGGAGGAGGAGTTCGCGCCTGTCAAGAATCCGTCCGGCGTGGATTCGGTGGAATCCGCCCGGAAGATGATGACCGACCTGTTTCTGAAATGGCTTGTGGCGCGCGGGGTCGGGGTCCCGGCAATGGTCACGACCCTTGAGATTTCGCCCCTCGTGGCGGTGGGGCCGGAGGACATTGACCCGGCGCTCAAGATTCCTGACAGGGAAACCGTATATGTAGATATCAGGGGGTAGCGCAGGAGTGACCTCATTCTCCCGGCCCCCTTCTCCCCGCGGGTGAAGGGGGGGGATAACAGCCCCGCGCCGGAGGCGGATTGAGGTCATCATAACAGAGGCATTATGAACTACAGATTATTGACGGTATCCATCATCATTATATTTGCCTGCTTCGCCCGCGGAGGAATCGGCGCTGAAATGCAGAATGATCGCGTCCTGGTCCTCGGCTTCCAGTCGCGCCAGCTCAACGACGTGCAGGACCGGCTGCTGCGCGAGACCCTTCTCTACCGGATCCATGCGAACGGACATGAGATCGTTCCCGTCATGAAGATAGAGTCATTGTTCCGGGATGATTCGAAGCGGTTCATCCGGAGACTGTCGCGTGCCGATGTCAGGGCCCTCTGCGATGAGCTGAACGCGGGAGTTGCGGTTTATGGGTCAATCGCACCTGCGGACGGCAAGCAGGATGACGGGGAGATACGGAAGGGGAAAAATTATACATGCCTTCTATCTATATACAGAAAGGGCGATAACAGTTTCACTGATACAAAGCACACGGTTGCGGGCAGGGACAGCCTGTACGATTTTTTTGCCGATTGTGCTGCACAATTTGCGGAAGAGATACTGCGTGTGACGGCCGCCCCTTAATCTGCAGCGATCATGACATTGGACGCCTTGATGACGGCATACACCTCTTTGCCGGCTTTCAGGCCAAGTGTCTTTGTCGATGACTTCGTAATGATTGAGATGATCTCGCTTCCGCCCGGAAGCTCAATGAGTACCTCGGAATTAACGGACCCATGGCTGATTTTTTTCACTTTTCCTTTCAATACATTGCGCGCGCTGATTTTCATATGCATGCTCCTATCTGTAGGTGATATGAATCAATATAACAAAGAGAGACGGCAGGTGGTAGTATATTATTGGTTCAAGACGAATTTATTTATTAAAAATTCAGTTTGGTTCGGGTCAAGGTCGAACTTCTGTGACGCCTCATCGATGATCTTCCCTTTGTTCGCGCCCGGGTTATCCTTGAGCTCACCGCTGATGTAGCGCATTGCGTCTTCCATCGATTTATCCATGCTGTTCCTCCATGTAGTGATGACGCTGGTGCGGGATATTACAGCGCCCGCATATGTTCCGGTTTAAGAAGCCGCTCGTCTTTCGATTTGAGCACACGGTCCAGCAGCGCAAGGATTTCCGCTTTCTGCTCCGGCAGCACCGCCCGCAGCGGCAAATAATTGGACGCGTGGTTCGAGGTGAAGAGGCAGGGGCCTGTTACCTCCATGTTCTCCAGGATCAGCTTCAGCTCCTCGAGCAGGCCGAACTTGTCCGGGAGCCTGAATGTGCCGTCCTGGTAGTCCCTGAAAAGCTCCGTGTTGGGAAGGAGCATGACCGTGAGGGCCGAGGCGAAGTCAGGGGACATCTCACCCAGGAGATGCCCCGTGTCCACCGCGTGCTCGCGGCTCATCTCTGTCCCGCCGATGCCCAGGAGCACGGTCTGGGAGAGCTGGATACCGGACTCCTTCACCTTGGCGGCCGCCTCCTTCATCTTGTGCGGGAACGCGCCCTTCTTGATCCGCCGCAGAACCTCCCTGTTGCCCGATTCGATGCCCTGGTAGAGGATGCCGATACCCGCGTCGCGAAGCTCGACAAGCTCGGCTGGGGTTTTTTTCAAAATGGCCTTCGTGTTGGCGTACACGCCGATGCGGTCAACGTCGGGGTTCTTCTTCTTAATGTATCCGATTATTTCAAGGAGCGTTTCCATGGGCAGGATAAGGACATCTCCGTCCGCCAGGAACACGCGGTCGAACCGGTACCGGGACGCCTCGTCGATGTCCCGCTTGATGGTCTTCATGTCCTTGACACGGAACTTCTGGCCCTTGTAGGTGCCGCAGAAGGTGCACATGTTGTGGGAGCACCCCACGGTGACCTGTATGATCATGCTGTATGCCTCGCTGGGAGGCCGTATGACGTGTCCCACATAATCCATGAATGTATACCTTCTTCCTTATGAATCGCTTTCCAGGGACAATGTTTTCAGGACGTGAAAAAATTTCAATACTATTTCCCCCTGGCGTCCGCGCCCCAGATGATCTTGTGGAGCTGGAGGTTGAGCCTAACCGGCAGGCCGTCCCGGATGATGCTGTCCGCCAGCCCGGACAGGGACATGACCCCGAATACCGGCGAAAAATTGACGATCACACCCTTCCGGGGCGGGTATTTGGCCAGAAAATCGCGGGAAAAATCATAATCTTCAGGTGTTGCGATCGCGAATTTCAGCTCGTCCCGGTCTGACAGGTATTTCAGGTTGCGCATCTCGAAGGAATCGGATTCGCCGCTTGAGGGGGTTTTCACGTCCGCGATCTTCCTCACTTTTTCCGGAACGTCCTTGAGGAGAATGCTCCCGTTGGTCTCGAGCTGGCACTTCCAGCCCCGCTCTATGATACGCCTGAGCAGGTGCACCGTGTTCGCCTGTGCGAGCGGCTCCCCGCCGGTAACGGTGGCATGGTCCGCTGCGGGGTAGCTCTCGATCCCGATCATGATATCGTCGATCGACATGACCGCGCCCTCGCGCGCATAAGGGGTGTCGCACCAGGAGCAGTCCAGGTTGCATCCGGCAAGCCGGACGAACACGGAGGGAAGGCCGGCAGTGCAGGTCTCGCCCTGGAGGGAGTAAAAGATTTCGTTCACGACCAGGCTCATGCCGCAATTATACACCATGGCATGATTACGTCAACGGTCATTTTTTCAGCCCGGGCAATTATGGGCGGTTCACCGGGAAAGAAGCGACGGCACGGTCCCCGCAGCAGTGAACGGCTGTGCCGTAGCCCCGACGGCGCGTTCCCGTTCCGCGTGCTCGCGCGACGGGTAGCGGATGATTTTATGCGACGGCTGGTGAACGATCCCTTCCCTGCCGGCAATCCTGCTGGCCAGGATCCTCACCCACTCGATCGCGCCGGTGATGACCAGCACCGCAGAGATGAGCTTCTGCTTCAGCGGAGCCGGGCCGAATACGGATCGGTAGTCATTCATCGCGGCACGGGCCTTGCGCCGTGCCGCGCGGTTGGGAGCGAAAACCAGCGCCGGGACCAGGATCGGCCTGATGTTCATGGTTATTTTTCGCATCATGCGTATCCTGCCCAGCATGAATTCGTCGCTGTCGGCAAGCGCTGAAGGAACGTACCGGAGCTGGTCCGGGCTCCATGAGAGATTGTGTTTCTGCCGGTGGTCATAATCCTCAACAGCTGTACGGTAACCCGCCAGTGTCGTGATGGCCATGTTCAGCACGCCGGGACCGTCAACACGGTACTTGCGCCTGAACGCATTTCTCAGGTAGTTCACATGGTCCTTCCTGTCATTGAAGTGCGGATGCGTGAAGAAGAGCTCACCCGCCCCGTGCTGATGACGGTAGGGAAGGCGTTTCAGCCTGTTTTCCCTGCCCAGCTCCTCGTGCAGGGCCGTGCCTGCAAGGGGCGTGTAATTCATGAACTGGAGAAAATTTGATCCCAGGCCGATGGCGAAATCGATGTCCTCGCGTATGGCCTGCTCGTCATGATGGTCATGGAACAGGATGGTGGAGGCATTGACGGAAATTCCTTTTGACTGGAGCTCGCTAAACAGCCCGGCCAGATCGATGCCCCTGGTCTTGTCGTGGCTGTTGATCCTGGATTCAACCCCGACCCATATCATGCGGATCCCCAGCCTGACCAGGAAATCGACCCCCATTTTTTTTATTACTTCCGCTGACGAGAAGATATCGAACACGTACGGTTTGTTGTGGGCCATCATCAGCGCAAGAAGATCGCGCGCACGGTCCGGTTGTTTGAGAAAATTTTCGTCGAGGATCGTGAAACCCCGGGCGCCGATTTCCGTTTCAGTCTTGCAGCAGGCGTCGAACAGTGCCCTGCCGGTCGGCAGGAGGAAGTGGTAGGTCTTACCGAACTGGTGAGACGTGATGCAGAACTTGCAGCCGTTTTCGCACCCTACGCCGGGCATCAGGATTGCGCCCCTGGGTTTCCCCTTCGCGCCGTACAGGTATTCATACGCGGGTCCGCGAAGGGCGGGGTGTCGCACGGGCACTGACGGGTCCTCGCCGAAATAACGTCTCAGCCAGGCCACTCCTTCGCCCTTGCAGATTTCATCGTATGGCATGATGTCGCCCAGTTCGGGGATGATGGTGCCGTATCCGCCGAGTATTATTTTCATCTCCGGGTGGTGCAGCCTGATGTATTCAGCCATCCGTTTCGCCTTTAGCACGTTCGGGACGATGAAATTGATGCCGACATGCGTGTAGCCCCTGCGCAGCTCCTTTGTGAAGTCCGACCAGGACGGAAAATCCAATACCGTTGTCTCGACCGTCACGTTTTCCGCGAGAAGATACAGGGGAAAGGTCCAGTATGACTGACGGGGTGAATGCACCCCCTGCATGCGGGTGATCTGGTTATTTAGCAGTTCCATCTGCATGCCCAGTGACTCGGCGTATTTGTTCTTGATGCCGTACGGTCCGAAAACAGCGGTTAGCAATAGCTTCGCAGTGCCCATGGCAATCTCCTTTTCCACGTATACCCGATGATGTTCAATACTTGCGCGCGGGAAGAAATAATTTCATCATCCGACATTTTAAGCCGGAATGATCAATTGTATTTTCTCGGAAATATTTCATTTAATGACATGAAGGGGAAGCGGATGGTTGCAAAAAAAGCCCGGGCACTTCCCGTGAAAGAAAAGTAGCCGGAAGAAAAAATCATATGAAAATATTCCGGTTGATGGTATATTATCCGTAAGGCGGGTTGCTGCATGGAGCGAAGCATTGACATCAGGGTTTCCTCGTACGCAGGCTACCGGGCAGATGAGCGGCCCCTCAATTTCGTTCTTGGGGAGAGGGCGCTCGCGGTCACGGAAATACGGGACCGGTGGTACGGGCCCGACCGACGGTACTTCAAAGTCCTGGCTGATGATGGCAATATCTATATCATCGCCCGCGATGATGCCGGGGACCGGTGGGAACTGGTATCGTACAGTAAATCAGACGACAACCGGTTTTTTTGATTTGACGTTCCGGTCGATGCTCATGATACGATACGCCATCACGGAGCGACAGTGAAGGTGCGACCGGGGAGAATGTCATGACACGGCTGACAAAACTGTTCGGGAAAATCTGAAAAAGCCTGCTTGAAATAATTCGGGTAAGAGGTGCAAACCATGTCGTGTTTTGAGATCGGGCCGATCAGGCCGCCGAGTGAGGCAGAGAGCATCCTCCTGCGCCTTACCCGTAACTGCCACTGGAACAAGTGCGCTTTCTGTCCCGTGTACAAGGGCGTGCAGTTTTCCATGCGGAAGGTCGGGGAGATAAAGGCAGATATCGACACGATGTCGTCGATCTCAGAACGGTTATACCGGGAGCTGAGAAGCCGGCACCCGGACCGGGCAGACAATACGCCCGTGGTGCGCATCATGAAGGAGATCGATTTTGGTCCCGGTGTGGACCAGGGGTGCGCCCGGCAGGTGGCCTTCTGGATTTACCACGGCATGAAGAGCCTCTTCCTCCAGGATGCTGACGCGCTCGTCATCAGGACCAATGATCTGGTCGAGATACTGAATTACGCGAGGGAGAAGTTTCCCACGATCGAGCGGGTCACCACCTATTCCCGGGCGCAGACCGTGTGCCGCAAGTCGCCGGAGGAGCTGAAATCGCTGCGTGCGGCGGGCCTGAACCGCATCCATATCGGCATGGAGTCCGGCTCGGACGAGGTCCTTGCGCTGGTCAACAAGGGTGTTACGAGCGAGGAGCAGATACGGGCCGGGAGGAGCCTGATCGATACCGGGTTCGAGCTTTCTGAATATTTCATGCCGGGATTGGGCGGGAAGGCCCTGTCCCGAGAAAATGCTCTCGAATCCGCGCGGGTGCTCAGCGCCGTCAATCCGACGTTCATACGTATACGCAGTACCGTGCCGGTCCCGGGTACACCGCTGTACGACATGATGCCTGACCGCTGGGAGCCGCTCACGGAAGAGGAAAAGGTGCGGGAGCTGCGGCTTTTCATCGAGAACCTGTCCGGCATATCCGGCACGGTGCAGAGCGACCATATCATGAATCTCCTGGAGGAAGTGAGCGGCGAGCTTCCGCGTGACCGCGAGCGAATGCTCGCGGTCATCGACCGGTTCCTGGAAATGAACACGGACGACAGGGAGAGCTTCATCGTCGGGAGAAGGATCGGCAGGTACCGCGTGCTGGCGGATTATGTCCCGATACCTGACGTGGAGACGATCAAGCGGGAATTGAAAGAACGTTTCGGCTCCGTGGAGAAAGGTGTGCTTGAAATTCTGGCGAATTTTATTTGAATTAATTGAATTTTCCCGGTATTTGGTCTTGACATATATCGGGAAGTCTGTTTTTTTTATGAGAGCGGCGGATCGGGACATGAAAATAAAAACCACCATCGATGATTCAATAGTCATACTGGCAATTGAGGGCTCGCTTTCGTCAGAAGAAAAATTCAACTTCGAAAAAGAGGTCAACCAGTATAAAGACCGGCAGTGCAACCTTGTCCTCGATCTTACAAATGTAACTTTCATCGACAGCGCCAGCCTCGGCACGATCGTAAAGTACTATACGTTGTTCCAGAAAACCGGCGGGCACCTGCTGCTCGCAAACATGAGTAAACAGATTTACGAGGTGTTTAACCTGACAGGCGTAACCAGGCAGATTCGGATCTTCGATACAACCCGGGCCGCTGTTGATTTTATTCGCGGTAGCATCTGACCTGTCCTGAGAGGGGAACCACTGAAATGTTTGTTTGCGCCTGCCTTGGAAACCCGGGAAAAAAGTATACAAGGAACCGGCACAATATCGGGTTCATGCTGGGGAATTATCTTGCCGGGCGCTACGGGATCGCGACAGGCTCTTCTTCATTTTCCTCGGTATCGGGCAGGGGGGCGATTGACGGCCGCGAGATGTTCCTCATTATGCCCCAGACCTACATGAACAACAGCGGCAGCGCGGTTCGAGCCGCACTCGACTACTACAAGGTCGCACCGGACCGGCTGGTCGTCGTGCATGACGAGATCGAGCTGCCGTTCGGTCAGTACCGGCTCAAATTCGGCGGCGGGCACAAGGGGCATAACGGCATCAGGTCTATCATGCAGGAACTCGGCACGCCCGAATTCCACCGCATTCGATTCGGCGTGGGTCGTCCCGATAACCCCGAGATAGCCGTGGCCGACCACGTGCTTTCGAATTTTACTGAAGAAGAGATGTCCGGCATCGACACCCTGTTCCCGGCCGTTACGGAGCTCCTGCTCTCCGTGTTTACCGGCGAATGAGGGACCGCCCCGTTCCAGGTACCGTGGCCGGGCAGGAAGGGTACCCGCACCGGTGAGCATACCAGCAGGCGACGGAGGACGATTAGTGAAAAAGATTTTCATCCTGTTTCTTGTCGGCACCGCGGTTTTCGCCGCTCTTTTCAAGTTTACCATCCTGGGTTTTCTCCTGTCGTCGGTTGCGGGCGTGGGGATCATGCTCCTCCTGGGTTCGCTCATCAGGCTGATCCAGCGGGGGCGGGAAGGCGCACGGAAGGAGGCCGCACCTGCGCCGGCCAGGGCCGCGGAGGAGGTCGTGAAGGAGGGGATGGAGAAACTCCGCCGGATCAGCAATACGGCACGGATGATTCAGAGCAACGAGGTCGCGGAAAAGATCCGGGAGATCTGCAGGGTCGGGGCCGAGATTTTCGACGGCATAAAGAAAAGCCCGGGCAAGATCGGCAAGGTGAAGCAGTTCACCAATTACTACCTGGACGCGACCGGGAAGATCGTGGAGCAGTACGCGGAGCTCTCGAACAAGTCGAACAGGACCCCGGAGGTCGAGCAGGCGCTTCGCAGGGTCGAGGACCTGCTCGACACGATCCGGCAGACATTCGACCGCCAGCTGGCGAACCTCTTGGAAGACAATCTCCTGGACATCAATACCGAGCTTACTGTTTTGAAAAATACGATGAAGATGGAAGGATAACGCGCGAAAAAAAATACAAGGAGGACGCGATGGACATGCAGAAGGTTAACGCACGAGCGGCGCAGCCGGTCGAGCAGAAGGTGCTGACCCTGGCCGACCTGAACGACGAGGAGAAGAAGAAGGTCGAGCAGATACAGAAGGAGCTTGACCTTGACAACTCACAGAGCATCATCCAGTTCGGGGTCGGGTCCCAGAGCGGAATCTCGAGCTTTTCCGACACCATCCTGGGGGAGATCAGGTCCCGCGACAGTGGGTACGTGGGAAACATCCTGACGGAGTTGATGCTCAAGGTGAAGAGCCTGGACGTGGACAGCCTTTCCGGCGAAAGCGGCCTCTCCAAAATTCCGATAATCGGCAGCCTGATACACAGCGCGAAAAAATCGATCGCCGGCTATGAGAAGCTTGCCGTGCAGATCGAAAAGATTGTGGACGAGCTCACCAAGTCGCGGATGCAGCTCCTGAAAGACATCACTATGTTTGATTCTCTCTATGAAAAAAATATCCAGTACATCCGCGAGCTGGACCTCTACGTCCTGGCCGGGAAGATGAAGCAGAAGGAGCTCGAGGAGAAGATCATTCCGGAACTCCGGGCGAAGGCCGACCAGACCGGGGACACCCTCGATGCTCAGAAGGTGCAGGACATGACCCAGGCCCTCAACCGCCTGGAGAAAAAGGTGCACGACCTCCAGCTCTCCCGCATGGTGGCGCTGCAGACAAATCCGCAGGTGCGCCTTATCCAGAGCGGCGACCAGGTGCTGGTGGAGAAGATACAGAGCTCCATCCTTAACACCGTGCCCCTCTGGAAGAATCAAGTGGTCATCGCCATAGGGGTGTTCAGGCAGAAAAAGGCGCTCGAAGCCCAGTCCGCGGTGACCAAGACCACCAACGAGCTCCTCCAGAAGAATTCCGAGATGCTCAAGCAGGGCACCGTGGAGGTGGCGAAGGAGTCCGAGCGCGGCATCGTGGAGATGGAGACCCTGAAAAAGGTCCATGACAACCTGATCGCCACGATAGAGGAGACGCTCAGGATACAGCAGGAGGGCACGGCAAAACGGCAGGTCGCGGAGGGAGAGCTGGTCAAGCTCGAGGGAGAGCTGAAGACCAAACTGAAGGAGGCCGGCGCCTCCAGCCCGGGACTCAAGCTGACGTAACACGGAGGACACCATGAGCGTGATCGTTCCACTGGCCGAGGGTTTCGAGGAGATAGAGGCCGTAACCATCATAGACGTGCTCCGGCGGGCCGGAATCGGCGTAACCAGCGTGTATCTGAAAAAAAATCCCGTTATTGGCTCACACGCCATTGCCGTAACGGCCGATAAGAGTATTGACGGGATACGATCGTCGGATTTCGACTGCATTGTTCTCCCCGGCGGCATGCCGGGAAGCAGCAATTTGAAGGAGGACTCGCGGGTGCTGGGACTGGTGAGGGAATTCGCCGGCAGCGGTAAAATAACCGCCGCCCTGTGCGCCGCGCCCCTGGTGCTCGGTCACGCGGGCGTGCTTGCGGGAAAGCGCGCCACCTGCTTTCCCGGGTTCGAGGAACAGATGACCGGAGCGGTCGCTGTTCCCGACCCGGTGGTGCGCGACGGGCTCGTGATCACCGGGAAGGGCCCGGGCTGCGCGCTCCCCTTTGCACTCGAGCTCGTGGCCGTACTTGCCGGCGCGGAAGAGGCCCGCGGACTGTCGGAGAGCATGCAGGTCTACTGGATGTGAACAGATGAAAGATCAGAGCAGGACCGTCTTCAAGGCGGGTACGTATGTGTACATTGAAGGAGAAGAGGACGTCGACACGGTATATATCGTCGAAAAGGGCCTCGTCGAGTTCAAGAGCAGCAACGAGCGTATCAGCACCCACGGTAACACGGCGGCCCCGGGGGATGTGTTCGGGTTCATATCCTCGCTGAGCAGGCGGCCCCGGATGGAAACGGCGTTCGCGAAGGTAAATTCAATCGTCCTGGCGTTCACCCGGGATCGCTTCCTGGCGCTCCTCCAGAAGAATTCAAATATCGCCATCAAACTTCTCAATTCCTACGCTGACGAACTGCGGATGTTCGATACCATGATCGTACAGATGGGCGCCCAGAAGGACCTGTTCCTCCCGGATGAGGAGCAGCTGTTTAATCTCGGCTCGTATTATTACCGGAATGGCAACAACGCCACCGCGTTTTATATACTGACCCGCTACGCCCAGATGTACGCGTCAGGCGCCAATTCCGGCGAGGTCCGGGAGATGCTAGCCGGAATTCAAAAGACCGGAATAACCAGGATCCCGGATCCGGTGCCGGAAGGGATATACCGGCGGTATGCCGACAAACAGGTCATCTTCTGCGAGCACGAGCGCGGAGATGAGCTCTATATCATTAAAAAAGGAAAAGTCAAGATCGTCAAGTACCACAACAACAGCGAGATCATCCTCTCGGTTCTGAAGGAAGGAGAGATTTTCGGCGAGCTCGCCATCGTATCAGACAAGCCGCGGAACGCGACAGCCATAAGTTTCGGCAGCACGATAGTCCTTCCCATTAACAAGGATTCCATGATAAAGCTCATCAAAAAGTCGTCAGACCTGTTGAAGCGGATTTTCACCGCGATCAGCCAGCGGGTCTGGTTTACCTTTATCCGCATGGAGTCGAAGTTCTACGAAAAGCCGATTACACGTGTGTACGTGTTCCTGGAAAACAAGCTGATAGAGGACAACGTGTCGCTCAAGAATCGCGAGGCCCACCTGTTCAGCTTCGGCATAGATGAGCTGCTGAAGATGGCCAACATCCCGCCTGATAAGAACGCTGTCGTGACGGAAGAGCTGATGCGGGACCACAACCTGACCTTCAACATGGGCCGCACCGTTATAGAGAATCCGAGCCTGGTGGCGTCGCGGGCGCGGTATCACCGCTCGCGGGACCACCTGTACGACGGGGAAGAGGAAGAGCGCTACGAGGCACCGGCGCAGACGGCGCCGGCGGAGTTTGACTCTCCCGGGCTCGATGTGATTGAGGACACTGCGGACGAGAGGGTTCCGGAGCCGGTCAGCCATGAGGTGGAACATTCGGGTGCTTCGACAACCCTGTTCGATGAGCTCGATGACGCACTTGAAAAAGTGTGATGACGTCAGGCTTGCATTGCTTAATCCACCCGGGCGGTTTATTCTTTTCGGCCCGCGCGTGACCGGGGCAAATATTTTTTCATTGACTCTCCGTGTTACATCTCCATAAATATCATCATTCCGCCGCTGGGCGGAATACGCCGGCCGGGTCTTTTACACAAGGCCGGATATCGCCTTGATTCGGACACTTCCTGGAGGGACGTAATGAAGTACACGGTCGTTAAGCAGTTTTCCAATGGCTTCATCGATAACATTTTTTCGTTTATGTTCAAGTGGGTCGATTGCGGAAAAATGTTCCTGGAGTTCCTCTGGTCGTTTCTTGAAATATGGATAGCCTTTTTTCTCATCTTCTACAACGCGGCCATGTATGTTTACTACCTGTTCCTGTTCTTCATAGATCGTGGAACCGAGTCGAGCTCCGGCATGTTCCGCCTGCGGGGCACCTACAGCAAGACCTCCTACATGCCCAAGTTCGAGATGACCAAGTCGCCGACCACGGTGCCGGGGATGTACGGCGGTTCTGCCCGTGCCGCGGCGGATGCGGCAGCGGCAACCGCTTCAAAAGCCTCGGAAGCGGCGACCCAGACCCTCACCTCGATCAGGTCGGCGGCGCAGGGGATGAAGAAGTCGGCGATCAGGGAATTCTTCAGCTCGGTGCTCGACGCTCTCAAGTCGCTGGGCTCTTTTATTGTCCTGCCCTTCAAGAAGCTCGTGCTCCTGTTCGACCGCGGCGCGGCGCTCCGTCGCCAGCGTGAGGATGACTCCGGCGAGAGTAAGAGCCTTATCAACGAATACATAAAAGAATACGAGCAGAAGCGCCGCTAGCCGGTCAGTAGACCACCTGGACCACGATCTCCCTGTCCCGGGGCCGGGTGTCGCAATCGATCAGCACCACCTGCTGCCAGGTTCCCAGGACGGGCTTTCCCTTCACGACCGGGACCGCGACCGAAGGCCCGATCAGGGCCGCCTGCAGGTGGGACGAACCGTTATCATCGTGCCAGGTCTCATGGTGATGATATCGGGCCCCGTACGGGATTATTCTCTCCAGTAACAGGTCGATGTCTTTCTGCAAACCCGGCTCGAATTCAACTGTGGTGACCCCGGCTGTGGAGCCGGGCGCGAACACCACGGCGATGCCGTCGGCTGAGCCTATCGTTCCGACAATCTCCCTGAGCCGGGGTGTCAGGTCTGATACCTTGCGG
This sequence comes from Spirochaetota bacterium, assembly GCA_041749375.1. Classification (GTDB taxonomy): domain Bacteria; phylum Spirochaetota; class UBA4802; order UBA4802; family UBA5550; genus RBG-16-49-21. The sequence continues at coordinate 85,452 of JBGTBN010000072.1, read as the reverse complement.
TTTCCCTTCGTTGATACGGTGATAAAGCCGGTTTTCACGGGCATGTCGGGCCTCCTTCACTGATCAATAATGTGCAGCAAAGCGTGCCTCGTGTCAATTGTTTCCATGCGCAGGTGCGAGAGGCAGGCGGTTTTACATCGCCTTTTCTTCCGGGTATGCTTCCGCGCTGTCCGAAACGGCACGGTCCTGGATGATGAGTTGCATGAAATAACGCACGTTTTTTATTACATAGAGAAAGTTGAGGGCATGGGAATACAGGGCAATCCCCATGGCAACCCACCGTTTCGCCGCAGCAAGTTTGATTATCCGCCCCCAGGAATAAAATCCGTTGTGGCTTTTCACCTGTGCGTACTGGAGCGCCTTCATGCTGAAGTGTTTCGGCCTGAAAACGACATGGTGCGCATCATAGAGGGACCAGTTTCCGCTGACGATGCGGTTTTTCACCTCGGCGTAAAAGCGGGTGCCCGGATAGGGAGTAAGGATGAGGAACTGGACGGATGTGAGGTCGAGATCGCGTGCGAACCTGATGGTTTGCTTCACAATGGGAATGGAATCGCTGTCAAAGCCGTATACGAACATTCCGTGCACATGGATGCCGTGTGATTGTATGATCTTCACAGCGCGTATTATGTCGTCGATGGTCTGGTTCTTTTTCATCTCGCGCAGGCTTTCCGGGTTTGCCGACTCGAGACCGATGAAGAGGGTGTGGCAACCGGCGCGCTTCATCAGTTCGAGAAGCTCACCGTCGCGGGCTACTTCCACGCGCACCTGGGTCGACCACTTGAACGTGAGGCCCTCCTGTATCATCGCGCGGAGGAGCTCCTTTGCCCTTGGCTTGTTGGCCGCGAAATGGTCATCGTAAAAGAAGATCATCTTGCCGAGGTTGCGGTAACCGCGCAGTTCGCGAAGAATATGTTCGGTCGAACGGAAGCGAAAGTGCCGGCCGAACATGCCGGTGACCGAGCAGAAGGAACAGTCGTAGGGACAGCCACGGGAGGTCTGGATGGGGAGGACCCTCATGGATCTGCTGTTTTTCACCAGAGAGAGATCTGCAATGGGAAGGTCATCCAGTGCCGTTTCTGTTGTGGTAGCGCTATTGTGCAGGATCGTGCCGTCTTTTCTGAAAGAAAGACCGGGGACTTCCCAGAACCGTTTATTTCCTTCCCAGGAGTCGATGAAATCCATGAAGGAGCCCTCGGCCTCGCCGCGTATCACGTAATCGGCGTGTTCCAGCGCCTCCTCGGCCATGAAGGTGGTATGTGGCCCTCCCATTATGACTGTAATCCCCCTGAGCCTGAGCTCATCGGCGAGAGCATAGGAATTGCCCGCGGTGTTGGTGATGGCAGATATGCCCACGATGTCGGCCTGCAACAACTCGTCAATTACTATGGGCGCGAGGCTTTCGATGATGATTTCAACGTCCCAGCCGCGTTCTTTCATCATGGTGCCCAGTATGATAACGCCCAGACGGGGTAGTTTAAATTGTGCGAAGATATGCTCTTCTGTCGCCTTTGGCTCGACAAATATGATTTTCGGCATCACTGCTCCTTTGCTATCTGTTTCTTAAGTAGGGAGATTATAAAAGCTGAAGTTACGGGCAGGCTACCTTCAATGAAGGTGTAAGTCTTGTTAAATTATAAAAAAAGTAAAAATAGAATTCCAGATTTAAAACAGCAATACATAACAGGATGGAATGTATACATTCATTGACCATGCATCCCAGGGAAATTTTTTTTATAAACTCCAATACTAAAAATCGGCGCAATTGTATACAATATCCATGGATAGATGTATAAGAAACGTTGGTTATGATACCGGAAATACATGTGGTTGCACCGGCACATGATTGAATGTTTGACAGGCTAAAAATGTGTCATATATAATAAATTAATGTATTGACTGGAACTGCAATGTATGGACATGCATACTCTGGTATCTGACTACGGTATGTATGTTGGATTCTATAACCAGATTACGTCCCGGTGAGGTATCAATGAAAAACAACACATATCAGAACAAGACGTGTTTCATAACCGGCGCGGCGAGCGGGATTGGGAGGGCCACGGCCATCGCCATGGGAGAGCGCGGTGCGCGATTATTTTTAACAGATATCGACGCGAAACAGCTGGGGGAAGTCGCATCGATCATAACAAAAGGCGGCGGCAGCGTCATTTCATGGAAAGCTTTTGATATCAGAGATTACAACGAGGTGAAACTATTCACGGACGCCATACAGGCCGAACATGGTCCGATGGACATGGTGATGAACATTGCCGGCACCTCGATATGGGGCGCCGTGGAACTGTTGCAGCACGAGCACTGGAAAAAAATGATAGATATTAACCTCATGGGCCCCATCCATGTCATCGAGTGTCTGGTGCCGGGAATGGTGAAAGCCGGCAGGGGCGGGCACCTGGTGAGCGTTTCATCAGCAGCCGGATTGATCGGGCTGCCCTGGCACGCTGCCTACAGCGCGAGCAAGTTCGGATTGCGGGGTATATCCGAAGTTCTCCGATACGACCTGAGGCGGCACGGGATCAGTGTCAGCGTCGTGTGCCCGGGAGCGGTGAAAACGCCACTGGTAGGAACGGCCCTGGTCCTCGGCATTGACCGGGACCACACTGAGGCAAAAAAATTCATGAAGCAATTTGAAAGCAGGTCAGTGACGCCGGAACGGGTGGCCCTGAAAATAATCAGGGGGATGAGAAAGAACAGGTTCCTGGTAACGACTTCATTTGATATAAAAATGATATATTTATTAAAGCGGAAACTTTTTTTCATCTATAATATAATCATGATAGCGATGAATGCGATGATGATAAGAATGGTTGAGAAAATTCAAAAGAATGCCGGCTAAAGCCTGGAGAAGAGATACGGATATGAACATTGAACAATTTACCGGGATCGGAAGAATGGATTGGATCAGGGACAAGGCGGGAAGCCTTGTAGACGCCCTGTTTTTGTCGGTTCCAAAAATAGCCGGCCCTTTCAGGGCGCCGCGAAAGATAGGCCGCGGGGAATACGAGCGCCAGGTTGATTTTTATATCGACAGCGGTTATACCGACAGGCCGGAATCATTCTTCACGTTTCCCGCGACAGCGCCGGCCTGTTCAATAATCGAAAGAAAGCCATACCATGATGGGGAGTACCAGGTCATACGGTATAAGAGCGGTTACGAGGCGAAGAACCCCCTCCTGCGCGGGAGATACCATTCCTATGCCGCAAACGGGAACGGCTATCTGGTGCGATGGACCCACGGCGACGGGAAGCGCAAAACGGTCCTGTGCCACCACGGGTACATGCTTGGAGAGCCGCGGCAGGCGAGAAAGATGTTCAGGGTGAAGCGACTCTATTCGGAGGGACTGGATGTCGCACTTTTTATTGCTCCCTTCCACTGGAAGCGAAGCGCCGGGCCGCTTTTCCAGCGGGGTATATACCTCCAGCCGGACGACGTGGCAATGACCTGCGAGTGCGTGGGTCAAAACATGCATGATCTATACGCCGCCTTTCTGATATTGCTCGGGATGGGCGTTCCGGAAATCGGCCTGATCGGCGCAAGCCTTGGTGGGTACAATACGGCGCTCTTTATCAGCCTGACCGACATCGCTTCCTTCGGCGCGATGATGGTCCCGGCCGTGAATTTCTCCCGCCCCCTGGGCCCGGATACGGCGCGTCTCCCCTTTTCCGTTGATGGCCGTTTCCGGAAAAAAATCATGCTGGTGTGGGAACTGCACTCGCCCCTCAATTTCAGGCCGAAACTCCCGGTTGAAAAAATGCTGGTCGTTGCCTCACGCGGAGACCTGGTGTGCCCTTTCGACTATGTTCGGGAGCTGTGCGACCGGTGGGGCATACGGAACAGGCATTTTCTTACCGGCGGGCACTGGCTCATCTTCAACCGGGAGGAGCGGGGGCGTGCGTGGTACTCGTTTCTGCGCGACAGGGGCTTTCTGAATTAAGCGCCGTCAGGACACGGGGCGCTAGGCCCGCGGCGGCCTGATGGCCTCGTACATGAACGGCATCATGCCGTTAACCGAGCGTACAAGGTCATAGGCGCCATTGTCAAGGCACCAGTCGAGAATGACGCCCCGGTACAATTGAATCATTAGTGACGTAATTGCATCAGCGCTTTTGTCTTTCCGAATCTGCCCGTTTTTCTGCCCTTCTCTTACCAGCAAGGTGATTATGCGGTAGAGGCTGTGCTTTTTCAAAAGAAGGAATGATTTTTTCGTATGGGGAGCGGTTTCAAGATGATATACCAGCTTGACCGCCTCGTACCCGATCGAAGCGATGTTTTTCATAACGCTCTGTTGAAACAGGAAGAGCTTTTCCAGTGCGTTTTTTTTCGGCGGCAGGGCGGTGTACACGTCATCGTAATACGCGTTCAGACTCAGGAAATTCTCCAGGATCACCTGGTCCTTGGATTTGAAGTGGGTGTAGAATGCTCCTTTTGAAACGCCTATTTTTTCGCATATGTCATCAATGGTGACGTTTTCATAACCGTGCCTGTTGAACAGTTCCAGCGAAGTGTCGAAAATCTTCTGGCGTGTTTCCCTTCCCTGGATCGCTCTTTTTGTCAGTTTTTCCCTGGCCATGACGGCCCATTCCTTGCGATGATTAAGCCCTGATGCGGGCTGGTGCGCAAGGTATAGTGAACACCGGGTGAACGGGTTGTCAATACTTATACGGGTATCGGCATTCCCAGGGCTTATACGAATGACGGCAGAGCGGAGCCGCCGCCCTGGATAAGGAAAGGAAACCAGACTGTCCGGGTTATTTCCGGTAAATTGCAGCTGCTGCAATACCGGCGATCACCATCTCGACGATGCCATATCCGACCCAGATAAGCGCCATGCCCAGGGGAATGGGGTACATCACATACTGACCGAGCATTCCCGATACATACATAAGCAGCCCTATCAGGAGTCCGTACCTGGCTCCTTCAATAATTCCCTTCCCCTCGTATCCTTTCGTGAATATAAACACGAACATGAATGAGAAGAAGAGCGACCCGAGCACCATCACCCACATCAGATCAATCATGCCGGGCCGCCACACATTTTGGAATTCAACGTACCATCGAGAGAGCAGGACGCCGTGAACGAGCCAGTCAATTGCCTGTATGACGATAAAAACCGCGATACTGGCGAGCATGAAACGTTTAATGTTCATATCATCCTCCATAACTGTTAATGCTATAGACGTGAATTAATGACGCACGGGTGCATGCAGCAGCCCTTATTTCAGTAACCATACCATACGGCATAATTTTATCAATGATTTTTCTCTTCATTCGATAATACTTGACGCGCCATTTAACGTAATCCATGATGTTTATCGGTACGTGGCGGGTGGCGGTGAAAGACCCGCATTCTGATGACCTTCCATGCTCCGGGTGGAAGGACGGGCGCTGGACAGATACTTATACGATCTAACCAATCACACAGGGAGGACCTCCATGACAGTACAGGCTGACATTGAAGAAAAATACAAAAAGGCTGCGGGCATCATTGCGCGAGCGGGCATGGTCCCGTTCCAGGTCACCCCGACACTCATTGAAATCGTGAAGTTCTACCTCGATGAAAATGACGTCGATTTTATCATCAGGAATTACAGCGCCAAGACAACGCTGTCCATGGACGAGATACGCGCGACATCCGGCATGACCGACGAGGAGATCGTGAAGAAGACCGATGCCCTTGCGAAGAAGGGGATCATTTTTAACCAGCCGAACACCAAGGGAGTCATGGTCTACCGCCTGCTTCCCCTCATCATTGTCGGCACCTTCGAATATACCTTCATGAACCAGCTCCCGAAGGGGGAGAAGCTCAAGGATCTGGAAAAGATCGCGAAGCTCTACCAGGGGCTCCTTGGCGAGCTGAAGGACCTCATCCAGGGGAATTACGACAACCTCCTTCCGATTTTCCAGCACCAGCCGCCGATCGACAGGACGGTCCCGGTTTTCACGAACGAGGGCGGGAAGAGCATTAACATCATCATCAATGAGTCGGTCAAGGCAGAGGAGCACATCGTACCATCGAAGACCGTCGAGGAGATTATTGCCAAGTACGACGACATAGCGGTGGGCCACTGCTTCTGCCGGAACTACACGAAGGTGCTCGGTCACGCTTGCGCGACGGGCGCGCCCACCGAGGTCTGCTTCACCTTCGGCAAATCGGCGCGCCACACGATAGGCCAGGGCTTCGCGCGGCGCGTCTCGAAGGATGAGGCCATGACAATCATGCGCCAGGTCGAGGATGCAGGACTGGTGCACAAGGCCTTTCACAACAACTCGAACATAGAGAAAGAAGAAAACAGCATCTGTAACTGCTGCAAGGATTGCTGCGATACCTTTACCCTCTGGCGGAACGGCGCGTCTCCCATGATAAATTCGACAATGTACCTGTCGCTGATTGACCCGGGCTCCTGCACCGGCTGCGGGATCTGCGTGGAGCGCTGCCCGGTCGACGCTATCGCGATGAACGATGACGGGATTGCGGTCCGCGAGGAAACGTACTGCATCGGATGCGGCGTGTGCGCCAGGTTCTGCCCGGCGGACGCGATATCCCTCCAGGAGGGGATGCGGCGCGTGTGCGTGCCCCCGCCGCGGCTGCGGAAATAACAGCAGCGCAGGCCGGGGCATCGCCGCTGGCCTGCAAGTATCATACTAATGCCCGGAAACACGACATGAAAAAGATCAAACCCCTCCAGTGCGGCCAGTGCGGGAGCCACGACATCAGGCGGGAAAAAGACGGGTTCGTCTGCAACTATTGCGGGACCGTGCATTACGGCGGCGGGGCCGGAGACCTCGTCTCCGCAGCCCTGGCATTAGCGCGGCGGCACCGGGCCGTTACCGCCGTCGCGGCATCGCTTCTGCTCTTCGTTACTGCGCTGGTAATCGTATTTTTTACGGGCAGGAATACCCCTCACCAGGATGAACCTGCCGGCATCGGCAGCGAAAACGGGGGAGGGGCAATAGAAAAGGGCGGAGATTCGATTGAGCCTGAAAAAAAGGCAGGCGCGGAATTCACGGACATCGCCGCCCTGCCTGACGGTATCGGAAACATATACTTCGTCGGCATGTTTACGAACACGGGGGAGACCCCTGTTTATCCGAGGGCGGAAATCGCGCTTTATGCTGCCGGTGGGATGAAGGTGGCGGTAGCGCGCGGCTACGGGATCCGGAACTATATACTCCCGGGAGAAAAAACGCCGGTCCAGGTCCTTGTTACCGCTGCCCCGTCTTATGTTGCCGTCAGGTCGATCGGGGTCCCGGAAATCCCCGGTTATTTCCAGGAAAGGCCGAAGATGGCTATCTCGGGCCTGAACATGAAGCGGCCGGAGAGCCGCATAGACCGGTACCGGGTAAATGGCATCGTTAAAAACATCAGCGGAAAAAACGCACGGTACGTTCAGATAGGGGTGGCCGTCTTTGACGGATCGGGAAACATTATCGGTTATGGCACCAATTTTCTCGGCCAGACCCTGCTCGCTGCCGGGGAAGAGTCGCCCTTCATGGTTGAGATCCACCTCATGAAGGGCGAGCCCGCCAGGTACATGGTCGAGTACGACGCACTGCCTGACAAATCCACGAATTAACCCGGCCGTGACGCGGGTCCCTGCACCGGTCTCACACCCCGTACGGCGTGTAAAAGGTGATATGCTTCGCTTTCCGGTCTTTCCCGATGTATCCCTCGAATGGCCGCACGTTTTCCTCTATCACCGAGCCGGACGGCAGGATGGCGCCGCGCTCGGTATAGTAATTCGCCATGAACGGCTTTTCTGAAATGTCGAGCGCCTGGATGGACCTGGCCATGGGATGCTTCCCGAATTTCACGAAGGAGCCCTTCATCGAAAGTGACATGCGCATCGTCCCTTTCTGCGGGATCACCGTGCGTATAAGCTTCCGGTCCTTGACCGAGAAGGTGATGAGGGGTTTGTCGTCGCGCACATGAACGCCGCGACGCATGACCCTCAAGTCAAGAATGTGCTCGTCCCCTTCGGACATGGAGCACTGGAGAAATTCGGGCGTGATGTCGAAGCGCATGTCGGCGATGAACTTGGTGTAGCCCCATTCGCCCCGTCCGGCGTCGCGCGCCTCAACCTTGGTCACCGGGAGGTGCATGATCAGGACCGCGAAGCCGGGGTAGTTCGCCTGGCGGATTGCCGGCAGGAACCCCATGAAGGGAAGGTGCGTTTTGTCATACAGGACGGGTATGGCCACCGGGATCTCCCCGTACGGGCCGATGGTCGTGTCAAGATAATTGTAGGCCAGGATCGCGACGATGGCCCTGCCGTTGGGCATGGTGACGGGGTGCATCCTGTCAGAGGGCAGTATACCCTTTACCTTCTTAACGTCTGCGGTGAAATAGAGGCCGAAAAAATCATCGCGCAGGTAGAGTATGGGAAGATCGAAGCTTGCCTTGCCGTACTTCGCTTTCTTGCCCGGCCTGGTCCCGGCGAAAAAACCCTGCGTTGAGTTGCTTATTGTATTCATGAATTCCTCCCCAAAAAAACGTTGTAAATAATGCTTCTTATTGGCAGACAGATCGTTGAGATTATTATTACCATCCGTGTGGAAGTTTCTCAACCATTAATTTTTCCGAATGGAAAAAAACAATTGAAGCCCGGGGCCGGTATATTGGACAGGAACAATATTGGGAGATTCTATTGTGAAATTGTACGCATTCTTTTACCGGCAGTATTGATGGCTGTATCCAGCAGCAGAACACTCCGTTCTTTTAAATACTTTGATCATTGGAAGGGGTTTTTCAGAATAGGTATAAGGGCTGACAGGAGCACCACGACATAGCTGATCCCGACCCATACTCCTGTCCTGCCGTTTTTAATGTCATGCGCTTCCTGAAGGATAAAGGGGATCCTCATGGGAGGATAAAGCAGGAGGAAAGAGAAGAACCATCCGATCAGGTTTGATATTCCTTCGCCGGTTGCGAGGTCAAAGGCGCCTGTTCTCGACATCGAGTTTGCCTCTATCGTTTCCCACACCACTGTGTAGGCGATGCACGAGTACGCGAACGCGGCCAGCCCTGCAGTCACGCGTTTCCCCATGCCTATAGGTTTTTTGTAGGGCTCGCTCAGTCGTACCAGGAATGCGAACGAGAAGGTCCCCTGTATCAGGGCGGAGAAGATGGCCATCATGATGGCAGCGTTCTCGAGGCCGGAGAGCTTGTCGGTGTTTTCCGTGACCCTGATGCCGAACGACTGCACGGCGGTGAATGCCATCGAGATGACCACGACCCAGTTGAGTACGCTGAGGACGTACCCGATGCCGGCCGACGTCTTCTCTCCCGTGGCCCGGAGCTCCCTGCACTTCAACATGAGCGCGCAGGTGCCCAGCACTATGACGGCAAGGATCATGATCCCGAAAGCGGGGGCTTTTCTCACCTCGTATACGGCGCCGAGGCTTGCATCGAGGACCAGGTCGCGCAGCAGGTAGTTGTATACAAGCAGGAATGCGATAAAGAGATAGTTATACAGGACCGTCCCGGAAACCACGTTGCGCCAAGAGTTCATCAATCGTCCCATGACCACCTCAATACGCGGTCCGTTTACTTGCTCTTTATAATTCTGAATTCGGTCCGCCTGTTCAGCTCATCGTAGCCCTCGCCCGTCCTGTTCACCACGGGCCTGGTTTTGCCGGCGCCCGTGATGCGGAAACGCGCGGCATCCAGCCCCTTGCCGGAGAGATACTTTTTCACGGAATCCGCGCGGTCAAGGCTGAGCTTGTTGTTGTAATCATCGGTGCCGTGAAGGTCCGTGTGCCCGATGATCTCGAGACCGATGTCGCCATGGCTCTTAAGGAATTTCACGAGCGCTTCAAGATAGGGATGGGACTGCGGTTTGATGACAGATTTGTCGAAATCAAACAGGATGGCCCGGGTCTCGAAGCTCGACTCCTGCGAGAAGATGAACGCTGAATAGAGGTCAAAGAGGCCTTTCCCGCCCTGCCTGTTCGAGGTAATGAAATAACGCTGGTCTGCCCGCGAAAGGTATATCTCATTCTCGGTGCTATTTATTTTTTCTCCCAGGTTGACCGGCTGCCCGAACGTGCCGTTTTTGTACGAAACAAAGTATATATCGAACTGCCCGAGCGAATCGGGCCTCATGGATGAGAAAAAGAAGCCGCCGAGGTCTTCGGCCGGAATGAGGGCAAGGTCCCGGTACCCGCTGTTGAAGGGCTCTGGCATCGGCTTCGTGTCCCGGAACCCGTCGTCCCCGTACACGGCAGTCATCATGGTCGCCAGCGTTATATCGCCGAAAGGCCATACGCAATAGTAGAGTGTCTTTCCGTCCCTGCTCAGGCTCGGCGCTTTCTCATGGGAAGCGGTGTTCACCTCACCGGGAATGCGCTCCGGAACCGTCCATTCCCCGTTCTCGAGGCTCGACCAGTACAGGTCGAATGAAACCTTGATGTTGCCCTGTTCGTCTTTCGGCAGCTCATAACTGCCGTCCCTGTCGGAAGAAAAGATCAGAATCTTGCCATCGAATGATAAAAATGGGGATTCATCATTATAGGGGGAATTCAACCGGGCGAGTGGCCGGGGCGCCTGCCATGCCCCCTCCTTGAAATGGCTGATGAACAGGTCCTGGTATTTTCCGCCCCTGTTGGAGTTGAAGATCATGTAACTCCCGTCCGGGCCCAGGGTTGGAGCGAAATCGTTTCCGGCGCTGTTCACCGGTGCCCCGAGATTTTTAGGGGGGTCCGCCACGGAAAAGGGGCCCGCCTGAAGAGTGCTGTTGAGCATTGAAAAAGCGATAACGGCGGTGAGGAGGCTGATTCGACAGGACATAACTAGTTCTCCTTATGTATATAAATACGGAAGAAACGAAGAAATTCTTTAGCGAAAAATTTTTTTTCCTCAATCAGAAATAGTATCATTTATATATACCCGCCATGTCAGAAATACCTCTTGACGGGGATATTCTTTGTATTAGTAATCATTGCTTCAATACCACGGAACAAGAATCAGATATCACATCATTGTTCCAATGATATTATTCGTGGGAGGACAATCAGCCATGATACATGAGATTTCCGCCGGTATAATTATCTTTTTATTAATTCTATTAAATGGATTTTTTTCAATGTCGGAAATGGCGGTAATATCGTCACGCAAACAACGGCTCAAGGCAAAGGCCGATGAGGGACATGCCTCTTATGGCGCAGTGGTGGCCCTTACCGAGTCGCCGACAGCCTTCCTCTCGACGATCCAGATCGGGATAACGCTCATTGGAATACTTGCCGGAGCGTACGGAGAAGAGACGATAGCCGTCAGGTTGAGGTCCTATTATAATACCGTGCCATTCCTGGCTGAATACAGCAACGCGGTGAGTACGGGTACCGTCGTTGTATCGATTACATTCGTATCCATACTTTTCGGCGAGTTGATTCCCAAACGGATCGCCCTCGGCAGTCCCGAGCGAATTGCGTCCCTCATCGTGTATCCCATGAAGGTTCTGTCAATTATCTTCATGCCCCTGGTTCGCATTTTTTACCCTGATCACGAATATGGTGCTCAGTCTCTCCGGAAGAGCGGGACGGGGGAAGGACGATCCGCCCGTTACCGGCGAGGAGTTGAAAGTTCTCATCAAGGAGGGCGAGGCATTCGGACTCATCAAGAAGCAGCAGGCTGATATGGCCGAGGGAGTATTCGAGCTGCATGAAAACAGGATCGATTCAATAATGAGCCCCCGGCCGGATATAAAATATATTGAAATATCTGATTCGGTGAAAAAGGTCAAGGACAGAATAATCGAATACGGGGATTATCCGTACCTGCCGGTATGCCAACGGCCTTGATAACATAGTCGGAGTTATCAAGACCAGGGACGTTCTGAAATGCATACTGCGAGGTGAATTTAAATCCGTTAACCGGTACATGGAAAAGCCGCTGTATGCGCCCGAAAGTGTAAGCCCGCTTAAAGTCCTCGAGCTGTTCAAGTCCAATAAGTCCCATATCGCATTCGTAATCGATGAATACGGCGGGGTCGGCGGGCTGGTTACCCTGCATGATGTTGTCGAGGAAATAGTGGGCGATATACCTGAGGCTTCAGAACAGGAAAACCCGAGAATTACCAGACGCAACGACGGGTCCTTCCTTGTTGACGGAATGATTGCCGTGGATGAATTCCAGGAATATTTTGGCGTTGATATTTCAAGAGACGGAGGGTACAATACTCTCGCGGGGTATATCATGGAGATACTCGGCCGCATACCCAAAACCGGTGAGATTTTTAAGTCTGATAGCTATTCTTTCGAGATCGTTGACCTGGACGGTATCAGAATCGATAAGGTTATTATCAGGGAAATTAAAAAGTAATTCGAAAAAGAGAACCGACATGTCATTTTTTTAGATAAATGTGTTGAAAAGATAATAAACAGGCATTCTACTGTCTGACATTAGATACTAGGAACCTGCAGGTGGACAATGAAGAATCTGGACAAGATGTTTTACCCTGAGAGTATCGCGGTCGTAGGAGCAACAGAAGCGAAATTGAAGTGGAGCTCCATGGTTCTCAGTAATATCATTGATGGGGGTTACACGGGGAAGGTGTACCCGGTTTCTCCGACAAGAGAGACCGTGTATGGTATGAAGGCCTATACGTCCCTGATCGATATTCCTGACAGGGTGGACCTGGCATATATTGCGACTCCGGCAAAAACGATCATGGACGTGCTTGCAGATTGCGTTAAAAAAGAGATAGTGAATATTGTCGTCATATCATCGGGGTTCAGCGAGGCCGGCGGTGAGGGTATCGAGCTTGAGAAAAAGCTCATCTCTTTTTCACAGAAACATGGCCTTAATGTAGTCGGGCCGAACACCATGGGACTCTCGAACATAAACTGGAAGCTGAACGGAACCGGTGCGCATCCGCGGCCGAACCCGGGCGGGATTTCCATCATCGCGCAGAGCGGAAACGTGGGAAACCAGATCATGCTCTGGGCCGAGATCGAGGGCTTCGGTATAGGAAAGTTCGTCGGTTCCGGGAACGAAGCGGTGCTGAAAGTGGAAGATTATCTGGAATATTTCAATGCGGATAAGAACACGTCAGTTATTTTAATGTACCTGGAAGGGGTCGATGACGGCAGGAAGTTTCTCGATATTGCGAAGAACACCTCGCTGAAAAAGCCGGTTATTGCCCTGAAAGCGGGCAGGACCGCGGGCGGAAGCAAGGCGGCCTCGTCCCATACCGGGGCTATGGCCGGATCGTTCCAGATATTCGAGAGCGTGATGCGCCAGACCGGTATCATGATGGCGATGAACCCCACGGAGCTGCTCGAGCTTTCAGCCGCCTTCGACGGGTATCCCCTGCCGAAGTCGAACCGCGTGGGCATTGTCACCCTGGGCGGCGGATGGGGCGTGATCACGGCCGATGAGTGCGAGGAGCGTGGCCTGGTCCTGCCGCCCCTTCCCGAGAACATCAAGCAGGAACTTGATAAAAAACTGCCGCCCTTCTGGAGCAGGGCAAACCCGGTGGACCTGGTCGGGCAACCGGACGCGCAGCTCTATATAAATGCGATAGAATTGATGGTCGCTTCTGAAGCGTTTGATTCGGTCATCGTGCTCGGGCTACTCGGCTCTGCGAAGTTCGGCGTACGGCCGATTCAGGCCGCACACCGCATGGGGTTCGTCACCGACGATGAAATCAAATTATTCAACCAGGGAACGGCATTTGTTGACCAGATGCTCCTCGATACGATTGTGAAGATGATGAACACCTATGACAAACCGATATACCCGGTCTCACTGGCGAAGTTCCCCGAGGACGAAACCATGCATTCACCTGAAGGGAGCAAGTACAAGGTCATCGTGTACAGAACGCCCGAGATGGCTGTCCTCTGCCTTTCCAAGCAATACCTCTACAGTAAATATCTTCAGACGCGCGGGAACGGGTGACGGCAGCAGCGCTGGGGAAAAAGCATTGATTTTTATAACAGGGGCCCCCATGGTGGGGCCTCACTGTTTGGAATGACTGTAATAGCAGTTTGCTGAAACCAGTCCCGATGCAATCGGGGCTAAGCGATACATGGATGGAGTTTTTCAGGAAACTGCTAACTATAAAAGGGAGCAGCGGCCGCCGGGCGGCCGTGCGGGAGTTAGGGACATGGGAAAAAAACCGGGATTTGGCGACAAGCCTGAAGGCTATGACGCGTACGACAGCTCGGCGATCGTAGTGATGCCGGTACCCTACGACGGGACCTCTACCTGGCAAAAAGGCGCCGACCGCGGCCCCGCAGCGATCATCGAGGCGTCGAATGCCATGTATCTCTACGACATCGATACCGGGTCCGAGGTCTACCTGAAGGGCATCCACACCGACGCGCCGGTACGCGAGAAATCGTCGCCGGAGGCCATGGTCGAGGCTGTCCGGTCCCGCGCGGCGCGCCACCTGGATGCGGGCAAGTTTCTGGTGACCATCGGCGGAGAGCATTCGGTGAGCGTGGGCGCGGTGCGTGCGCATGCCGCTCGGTATCCCGGGCTATCGGTGCTCCAGATCGACGCGCACGCCGATCTCCAGGACGAATTCAACGGGTCGCGCTACAACCATGCCTGCGTCATGGCACGCGTGCGTGAAGTCTGCCCCGCGGTACAGGTCGGGATCCGGGCCATGGATGCGTACGAGCGGGGAGCGGCGGAGGAGGGGCGCATCTTTTACGCGGAGGAGATCCAGGGCGACAGGGAGTTGATCAACCGTGCCGTCTCTCTCCTCTCCGACACGGTGTATGTGACCATCGACCTTGACGGGTTCGATATATCCATAATGCCGGCTACCGGCACGCCGGAGCCGGGCGGCCTGCTCTGGTACGACGTGATCGAGCTGTTGCGGAAGGTGGCGACGACGCGGCGGATTGTGGGGTTCGATGTCGTGGAGCTCTGCCCCAATGCGTACAACCGCCAGTGCGATTACCTGGCTGCGAAGCTGATCTACCGCCTTCTGAGTTTTATTTTCAAGGAAGAAAAATGAAGGTCCCTGTCAGGATCGTGACGGTCGGTGCTTCCTGACGATATAGGGCATGACCACGCCCAGAGAGATGTATCTGTCCTGGAGAGGGACGGGAAGATACTTGAAGTCCCGGACCTTTTTGCGACAGGCCGGGTCCCCGCACAGGCATTCCATTTCCCAGCAGTCCTCGTCCATCGTGGTTGAATAATCGAATGACAGTTCTTCGCCCTCTGTGATGTCCCTGATCGCAATGAATTCCACTGTACCGTCACGGTACACAAGCCCCCCGTTTGGGTTGCAGGAATGGTTTATCAGGTCATCCGCGTTGTTGGACGGGCCCATGAACAGGTCGTCATCGATCTGGAGGAAGTGGTTGTTGGACGGATCGTGAAGCTTCAGGTATTCCGCCATGGTAAATAGCGGCCCGGTGAATTCGCACACGAACTCTCCCGCCCTGATGTTCCTGCCGGCGAACACGGCCTTTCCCTTTTCGGTCTTCCGTATGATCAGGTTGCCTTGTTTCATGTGGTACGCCTCTCTCCCTGCCGGATCGCCCGGGCCTGTGTAAAAGTTAAGATGATTCAATTAAAAACACCCGGTTCAGGCAAGACTTTTTTGCGTAAAAATAGAATCTATTTTATAAATAATACGTATCTATAAAATTAATAATTGACGGATTACCCCGGAGAAATGAAGATAACCAAAAATTTTTCAAGGAGGATACTATGCCAGAAGATTATCGGCCCATGTGGAAAGAACTGGGTCTTGACCTTGATACGCATGATGCCCTGCTCAAAGCTGTGGGCGAGATGTACGGCGCCGCCTTTCTCTCACAAAAGAACCGGCCGGCGGGCATGGCGTACCTGGATTTCGTCATGAGCGAGGTCCACGGGCTCCGGATTAAAGAGCTCATGGACGCGAAAAAACAGGGAAGGAAAGTCATCGGATCGTACTGCGTGTACGTGCCGGAGGAACTCGTGCTCGCAGTTGACGGAATATCTGTAGGCCTCTGCGCAGGCGCGGAGTTCGCCTTCGACCAGGCGGAGAAATACCTTCCCCGGACCACCTGCTCTCTCATCAAGGCGGCCTTCGGATTCAAGCTGGCGCGGGTCTGTCCCTATGTTGAGGCGAGTGATATGGTTGTTGGCGAGAACACCTGCGACGGCAAAAAGAAGGCGTACGAGATCATGAAGGGGCTCATCCCCTCGTTCTATGTCATCGACCTTCCCCAGATGAAAAGCGAAAAGGGGAAGGGCCTGCTCAGGGCCGAGTACGCGGCGCTCGCGGCGAAGCTCGAAGAGCTGAGTGGCAAAATAATAACAGCCGAATCCCTGAAAAAGGGGATCGAGATCGTGAACGCGAAACGGAAGGCGGTCAATCGAATCATGGCACTCCGGTCAGCTGAGCCGGCACCGATTTCCGGACTCGATGCGCTGCTTATCAACCAGGTGTTTTTTTACGACGACCCGATCCGGTTCACGGACTCGATGAACAAACTGGCGGATGAGCTGGAGGAACGGGTGAAGAAAAAGCAGGGCGTTGTCCCGGCCGGAACGCCTCGGGTGCTCATGTCAGGGTGCCCCATGGCGGTACCCAACTGGAAAGTGCCCGGTATCGTTGAAACGAGCGGGGCCGTCATCGTCGGCGAGGAGCTTTGCACTGGCGAGCGGGGGCACCACATGCTCACTGACGATTCCGGAAAGACCGTTGACGAGATGATCGACCGGATCACGAACCGGTATTTCGAAATTCATTGTGCGGTATTCACGCCCAATCCCACGAGGCTCGAGCGGATCCGGGAAATGTACGTGCAGTATAAAGCGCATGGCGTGGTCGACTACACGCTGCAATACTGCCAGCCGTACCAGATCGAGGGCGGCATGATAGCGGATGAGCTGAAAAAGACAGGGACACCGGTATTGAGGATCGACACGGATTACAGCGTGGGAGATTCGGAACAGATACGGACGCGAATCCAGGCCTTCCTTGAGCAGATAAAATAATAGATATAAAAAATGCCGGACCCCGCGAGGGTCCGGCATTTTCTAAACGTGTATTTGCACTACTTGTTTCCTTTCCACCCTTCGGGCATCTTCAGTTTCTGGCCGGGATAGAGCATCAGTGTTCTGGGTATGGTGTTGATGTTGGCCCGGTAAATATCCACCCACTTTTTGTAATCGCCCAGCTCTTTTTCGGCTATGTTCACCAGGCCTTCGTGGACCTGCACGATATAGTAATCACCTTCGTCAGCCGGGGGCGCCACAGGCTTTTCCTGTACCGGGGGCTCGAATTTATTTTCAGGCAGAACGGCTTCCGGCTCTGCGGGCGGAGTGGCCTGTTCGACCGGTTTCACAGCAGTGCTCTCGCTGGCCGGGGTTGATGTCCCCAGCTTGCTTTTTATCCATTCCTTGCTCTTCGGGCAGAGGAACAGACCGAGTATGAGTGCAATCAGCAGCAGGAGGATAATGAAAGGCGCCTTGGACCGGGATTTACCGCTGCTTACCGGCTCGGGCTCAATCAGCTCGGAGGGTGGCGCTATGTATTCCTGCTCAAGCGCATGTTTACGGCGCACCGGAGACACGGTCCCGCGCCGTGACGGTTTTTTTTTCACTGCAGCTTTTTTCACTGCCGCCTTCTTTCGGGCAGCGGCCCCGGGTGATGATTTTGTAGCCGCCCATGTGCGGACCTGGGTGCGGAACCAGCTGTCTGCTTCCGGCGTGAAATCATAATTGTCCCGGATATGCCGCATGGTTGCTTTTTCAATTTCAGAATAATTGTCAGAGTCCTTAACGGTTTTAAGCAGTGCTTTCGCATCGGCCAGAGAGATTCGCCCGTCGCCGCGGCCCTTAATCGAGCGGTCTGCTTTATTAATAAGCTTCCCGTCGTAGTTTTTACCTCTAATTCTTTTATAATATGTTGCCATGATCATTTCCCCCTGGTTTATTCGGTGTCAGAAGTTGTTTGGTAAAATAACTCGATGTATAATGATGTATCACAAGCCCCCTGAATTGTCAAGCAGCAATGATGTAAATAGTATTATTTCAGTCAGGAGAGGATTCAATTATTCATAAGCGATGGGTTACGAGGGTTTTATCCGCCGTCATTGCGGGCATACATCGGATTTCATACGGACTATGACAGCTTCCAAAAAGTCCGCTACCAAGAGGGGACATGCCGGTACTCCTCGCAATGATATCCGGGAAAAATTGATAATTGATTTGACAATACCGTTCCGATTGTGTAGAAAATGAGCAACCAGGGGATACGACATGGAAATAATTTCGCTGCATCAAGAACCTGATCTCGCACCTATACTGGCCTACTGGGCATACCTTGAATGGTACCAGAAGCGAGCGATGGATTTCAATCTCGTTCTGCGCGCTTTCATGGAGCGGGCGAACAATGAAGCGCTGCCCCAGTCTTTCGTCGCCCTTGACGGGTCGCTGCCCGTAGGGATGGTGACGCTCAAGCTCGATGACCTCTGGTCGAGGAAGGAACTCAATCCCTGGCTCTCATCTCTTTATATCGCGTCCGGATACCGGAGCAGGGGAACCGGCCACGCGCTGGTCCGCGCGGTTATCATGCGGGCCAAGGAACTCCAATACCAGAGCGTACACCTTTTTCTGGGCCAGAAGGACACGGAGCGTCTCGAGCGTTATTACCGGAAGAGGGGGTGGGATGTGATGGGCACGGCGGAGGACAATGACGGCCTCGATACGAAAATACTCAGGTTTAATCTCCAGTAGGCGGGGCATCGACCGGCCGGGATCAGGGCATCCGATAATTTTTTTCCCTGAAGATTTTTATGCAGATCTCTACCACGTCCCTGTCGAAGGTCTTTCCTTTCTTGCTGGATATCTCCTCAAGAGCATCATCTATCCCGAGTGCCGGGCGGTACGGCCGGTCCGATGCCATGGCCTCCACCACGTCCGCGACGCAGATGATGCGCGCACCGATCAATATCTCATTGCAGGTCAGGCCGCGAGGATATCCCGATCCATTACACCATTCGTGGTGCTGCAGAACCATTTCCGCCAGCGGCCATGGGAACTCTATGGTCTTGAGAATATCATAACCGATCTGCGGGTGCGTCCTGATCAGATCAAACTCGATTGCTGAAAGTCGCCCCGGCTTGCTCAGTATCTCGGTCGGGATGCATATCTTTCCCAGGTCGTGGATGATGCCGGCCATGAAAATTCCTTCAACGTGCTTTTCAGGGAGCTGCATCTCCTCGGCTATCGTTTTGGCAATATTGGCGACCCGGCGCTGGTGGCCCGCCGTGTAGGGATCACGAGTTTCGAGGGTCTGGGCCATGGCCTGTATGATCCCCCCAACCGCCTTTTTTATCTGGACGATGCTTTCCTTTAGCTTCATCTCGGAATTGACCCGCTCCGTGTCGTCACGCAGGATGATGACCGAGCCCGAGCGCTCGCCGTTGATGTCGCTGATCGGGGAAACGCTGAAGTCCACGGGCACCTTTTTTCCGGATTGTGTTATAAAGTAATTGTAGTGGATCTCGTCGTTCAATACGTCTATGCTTCCGGTGAGCCCGTTGTAACGGATGTTCATTACCTCGGTAAAGCGCTTGCCAAGCAGTTTGTCGATCGTGAGTTCAGTGATCCGCTCCGCGATCGGGTTCACGTAGGTTATCTGGTCTGCCGTGTCCATGACGAACACCGCGTCGCCAATACTGTTCAGAATAGTGAAAAACCGGAGTTCGCTCTCCTTGAGCCGGTCTTCCATCTCGTGCCTGAGGATGGCCAGCTCGATGGCGGACTTCAATTCTTTCTTGTCGACCGGCTTGACGATGTACCCCGATGGGTTTGTGGTGAGAGCGCGTTTTAACGTGTTGCTGTCGGACGACGACGTGATGAAGATGACCGGTATGCTGTGTATATCGTTGATCTGCCGGGCAGTCTCGATACCGTCGAGCTGACCTCCGAGCACAATATCCATCAACACCACGTCGGGGCTGAACTTGATTATCTCGTGGATGGCCTCCTCGCCCGTTTGAACAGTATGAATGATAGTATATCCAAGGTCCCTGATGAATTTATTGAGCAGGAGTATAGTTGTTTTATCGTCTTCGACGAGAAGGATTTTATGGCTCATCAGAAACCCTTACTATTGTTTCCGCAGTTTTCTTAATCGTGTTACTGCTCGGTGAATCATGGATTATCCCCGGGTCAATTATCGGATTATCATTGCTGCAACATCCCGGCATAGATTTTTCGCGAGACATAACGCATGATGCAAAATAACTGACCAAATCAACATTAAAATATTATAATTAAAGAACAAAACGACAGTAAACCCGCCCGTGCCGGTGGATAATGTATTAATAATTGTATATTAACACTACGTCAATCCTATTTAATATTAATAAAAATATACATTATTTTAAACAAAATGTAAAGACTCGATCAAATAAATGATGGAATGGATTTTTCATATTTAATCGCCTGCTTTACCGGTAAATAATTATCTTTTCGGAAATACTCTTACAGATGGAATTTTTGTATAATTATTTTAAATATTGTTCAAAAAACTTAATAGACAAAAAAAAATGTAAATATATGTATTGGCCTCTGCCTGGGCTCCGTGCGCCCAAAGGCAGTTTTTTTTTCAATTAAATTCCTGGAGTCAATCACCAGCGTGATGTATCCGGGTCAATTATAGTATTTCCGGAGGCTTGTTCCATGCAGAGTCTTGGCATTAATATCGGTTCATCGAGCATCAAGGTCGTCCTTATTGAGAATGAGCGGGTCCGGTGGGAAACCGTCGTTGCCCATGAGGGCAATTTCATTGAGACGCTGAAAAATATCCTGCTCGAAAAGCAGGTGCCGGCTGGGGTCCCCTCCCTGGTTACGGGAACCGAGGGCAGGTTCCTGCTGAATATGAACAACGTGCTGGAATCGATATGCGTTGAGGAGGCCCTGAAACGGCTCGGGTTGAAGGTTGACGCATCTGTCTCCCTTGGCGGGGAGAACTTCGTAGTCTATACCATAGACGGGAACGGGAAGATCATCACAAGCTTTTCCGGCAACAAGTGCGCATCGGGAACCGGTGAGTTTTTCAAGCAGCAGCTGGGACGGATGGATCTGCGGCTCGCGGATGTGGCCAGCGTGCCGGATACGGCGGTGGTCTGTCACATGTCCTCACGCTGCTCGGTTTTCATGAAAAGCGACTGCACGCATAAGCTGAACAAGGGCGAGGCAACCAAGGCCGATATCGTAATGTCACTTTCAGACGTCATGGCGACCAAGGTGTCGGACTTCCTGAAACGGGCGCGTATCAAGAGCGGAAAGGTGCTCCTCTCCGGCGGCGTGACGAAGAACAAGAACATCATCCGCTTCCTCAGGGAAAAGCTCCCGGGCATCGAGTTTATAGTGCCTGAGGAGGCTCCCTGCCTGGAGGCTTACGGTGCGGCGTTCCTGGCTGAGACATCGGGAAGCCCGCTCCCGAAGCGGGATGACCTGTTCAAGCCCCAGCAGATCGAGTTCGCGCGGTACACGAGCCTGAAAAGCGCCGAGGGAAAGGTGAACTACCTGCCGTCGCGCCGCGGCACCGCCAAACCGGGCGGTGAATACATACTCGGCGTTGACGGCGGTTCGACCACAACGAAGGTCGCGCTCATTGACATCGATACCGACGAGATCGTGGCATCCCACTACGGGCGGACCCACGGTGACCCGGTGAACGCGCTGAAAGAATGCCTTGTCGAGGTGAAGAAGCAATTATCTCAACAGATCGGGGATGCCGCGGTCAACATTACGATCGCGTCAACGACCGGCTCCTCGCGTGAAATACTGGGAGTGTTCCTGGAAACGCCCGCCGTGTACAACGAAATCATTGCCCACGCCGTGGGAACCACCTACTTCAAGCCCGACATCGACACGATCTTCGAGATCGGCGGGCAGGATGCCAAGTACGCCCTGCTGAAAAACAGGGTCCCCATCGACTACGCGATGAACGAGGCCTGTTCCGCCGGTACCGGCTCGTTTCTCGAGGAGTCCGCCTCCGGGGACCTCAATATAACCAACGTGCGCGACATCGGCGACATTGCGGTACGGGCGCAGGGGCCCCTCAAGTTCGGCGAGCAGTGCTCCGCCTTCATCAACTCGGACATACGCAAGGCCATACAGCTGGGCGCCTCGCGCGAGGACATCACCGCGGGCATCATCACCTCCATCGTGTCCAATTACCTGAACCGTGTCGTGGGCAACAGGACCATCGGCAATAACATTGTGCTCCAGGGCGGCGTCGCCCTCAACAAGGCGGTACCGCTGGCTTTTGCCATGCTCATGAACAAGAGCATAACCATACCGCCTGACCCCGAGCTCCTGGGATGCTTCGGCGTCGGCATACTGGCCAAACAGAAGTTTCAGGAGGGGATCATCGAGAAGGGGCATTTCGAGATCGATGCGATACTGGGCACCAAGATCGTGTACGAACGCGAGTTCACCTGCAAGGCATGCGACAACGAGTGCCCCATCCGGGTCCTGAACGTGAACGGCCACAAGTACATGTTCGGCGGCCGATGCAACAAGTACGCGAACATGAGGAAAAAGAAAAAGATCGACGAATCCATGGTTTTCAATTATATCGAGAAGCGCGAGCAGCTCATGTTTCACGACTGCGCGCCGCGGAAAGAAGACTTTGTCAGGAAACGCGACTTCACGGTGGGAGTGCCGAAGGCGTTTTCCGTGTACACGCTCTGGCCCCTCTACTCCTGGTTTTTCCATACCCTGGGCATTGAGGTGAGGCTCTCCGAAGAGATATCGCACGATGGCGTGGCACGCACCGAGGGCTCCTACTGTTTCCCGGCCGAGATCGCGCACGGCGCGGTACAGGACATCCTGGACGCCGGGCTCGATTACATATTCGTACCTCATTTCAGGGACCTGGAGAGCTACGTCGACGACGTGCACGCCAATTTTTGCCCGATCACCCAGTCCCTTCCCTATTACATCAAGAAGGCCTTTCCCGAGATCGACGATCGGAAATTCCTCGCGCCGATCGTGAGCTTCAAGTTCGGGAAGGAGAAGGCCCTGGAGGAGTTTGCCAGAATTGGGGCCCAGCTCGGTATTTCCGAGCGCGATGTGCGCCAGGCCTTCTATGTCGCCTGCGACAAACAGGACGAGTTCTGGGTCCGTTACCGCGAGATGGGCGCCGAAGCATACCGCCAGGCGGCCGAGGCGGGGCATCCGGTCATCGCCATCCTGGGGCGGCCGTACAACGCCTTCACCCGCGACGCCAATATGGGTATTCCCCTGAAGTTCGCCACCCGCGGCTACTCTGTCATCCCGTTCGACATGCTTCCCTTCGAGCAGGCGGGGATCTTCAGCAACATGTACTGGTATTACGGCCAGCAGGACATGAAGGCGAGCGTACTTTTGAAAGACGAGCCGAACATATTCGTCACGTATATAACGAATTTTTCCTGCGCACCCGACTCTTTCATGCTCCATTACGTGAAATGGATCATGGGAACCAAGCCCTTCCTGGTCCTGGAACTCGATTCCCATTCGGCCGATGCCGGGGTCGACACACGGGTCGAGGCCTTCCTCGACATCATCGAGGGCTATCGCTCCAAGATCGAGATTATCCGCGGCGAGCGGTATGACAACGGCCTGCGCTTCATCAACAACGGCGTGGATCCGCTCCACCTTGTAGATATGAAGAACAACCAGAAGATCGAGATATTCGGCAACAAGCGCGTAAAGATGCTCCTTTCCAACATGGGCCGCCTCTCCTCCGAGCTTCTGGCCGCTTCCATCAGGGCGGCCGGCATCCACGCGGAGGCGATGCCGCTCCCCGACATTTACACCCTTCAGATGGCGCGGAACCACATGTCCGGGAAGGAGTGCCTGCCGTCGCAGCTGGTGCTGGGAAGCGCGCTCAAATATTTTTCATCTGACAAGTACCGGAAAGACGAGATATACCTCCTTTTCGTTCCCACCACTACCGGCCCGTGCCGCACCGGCCAGTATTTCGTGTTCTATGAAAATCTATTCAAGGACATGCGCCTGGAAAACGTCGCGGTTATAACGCTCGATTCGGACAACTCTTACAATGAGCTGGGGCCCCAGTTCAGCAAGAACGTGTGGAAGGGGCTCGTTGTGGCCGATTACATGAAGGACATCGAGACGTCGCTCCGCACCTGCGCAGTTGACCCGGCGGCAGCGATCGCCAAGTACGATGAACTCTGGCAGGAGCTGATCGATATCACCGAGACTGACGTCGACCAGGTATTCCCGGCACTGGAGCGTATCGCTGCTGAGATCGCGAAAATACCGCTCAAGCGGCGGTTGGAGGATACTCCGAAGGTACTCGTCGTGGGCGAGATCTACGTGCGGCGCGACGATTTTGCTGTTGACGAGCTGATACGCATGTTCAGCAGCCGGGGTATAATCGCCAAGGTCTCCGGCATCACGGAGTGGATCTATTACTGCGATTACACGCGCAAGCACGATATCCAGAAGCGCCTGGGGCTCCTTCCCTGGTACCGGAAGCCCTTCTCGAAGGAGCTGCGCGAGCTCCTTTCCTGGAAAATCGAGGAGTGGTACAAACACCGCATCGAGAGTAAGGTCAAGAAGGCCCTCTCGGTGACCGGGCTCGTTCCCCATACGCCGCATGACATGGAACAGATCATGAATAACGCGGAAACGCTATTCGTGAGCGACGAGCTCTATTCGGAAATATCCATATCGAGCGGGGTGGCGTCGACGGCGATGATGGAGGACTTCTCGGGCATCGTGAACATATCGCCCTTTGCCTGCCTGATCGGGCGCGTGATCGAGGGGCTCATCACCCCCTGGTCGCGCGAACACCGGTTCCCGGTCATCTCCGTGGAGATAGACGGGGACATTCTGCCCCCGGGGCTCGTGAACAAGCTCGAGATCTTTATGCTCAACGTGCTCAGGTTCAGGTACAATCCGAGCGTCGCGGAGCTTGTGGACCGCGAAGACCAGGAGGTCGTGTCGCTCGACAGGAAGATCATACGGAAATAAGACCCGCCGGCAACTGCGGTAATCGAAAAAAAAGCGCGGCTGCAAGCCGCGCTTTTTTATTGTAGGGATCGGGTGGACGGTCAGGACTTCTTCACAATCTCCACGATCTTTTTTACGTCCTGCGCAGCGTCTTTGTGAATGACGAGGATTTCGCCGTCGGCCTCAACCACGATGACATCAGTAAGCCCGACCACCGATACCCGCCTGTTTTCAGTGAACACCGAGCAGTCCTTTGAATTGAGGAACAGGGCCCGGTCCTTCTCCGGCGACCGGTTGCCATTGCCGTCGGCGGGGAGTATCTCGTCGATGGATTTCCAGCTCCCCAGGTCGGTCCAGCCGAAATCGCCGGGTATGACAACACGGTTCTCGGCCCGCTCCATGATGCCGTAATCTATGGAAACGGATTCCACCGTGTCAAAAATCTTTTTCTTTATGCCCCAGGCGGTACCATCGTTCGAGGCGATCTCGTTTGCGGGGAGTGACGCCAGCGGACCGAACGCCTCGAAATGCGCCGGCAGGAGCATCCGGTATTGCTCGATTACGACCGAGGTCTTCCATATGAATATGCCGCTGTTCCAGTAGTAGTTGCCTGATTTGAAATACTGACGCGCGCGGTCGATATCGGGCTTTTCGACGAAGGTGTCGATGGGAAGGACCGTGCCGTCTCCCGTCTCGGCCTTTATGTAGCCGTATCCCGTTTCCGGGTATGTGGGCTTGATGCCTATGGTAACGAGCCTGTTGTCCTCCGCCTGCCGGATCGCCTCGCGGAGGATTCGTGCGAACTCGCCCGTGTTCAGTATGTGATGGTCGGCGGGAAGCGATATCATGATAGAATCGTCAAACAGTTTACCCAGGTACAGGGCCGCGTAAAGGAGGGCAGCAGCCGTGTTGCGGGGCCGGGGCTCGGCCAGGACGGTCCCGGGAACCGTGAATTTACCCAGCTCTTCCCGGGACAGGTCGAGATGCTTCTTCGAGGTGACGATGACGATCTGTTCCGGGTCGAGGGGGAGAAGTCGTTTGATGGTCTCCTCCAGCAGGGTGCCGTCACCGGAGAGGTTATGAAATTGTTTCGGCTTTTCGTCCCGGGAAAGCGGCCAGAGCCGTGTGCCGGCGCCGCCTGCCAGTATAACTGGTATTACGTTCATGTCGATTCCATGGAATAAAATTTTTTGCAGCGAATAATGCCGCTACAGGGCCATAATGCAGATTAACATGCCATGCAACGAGTTTTATAAGAATTTCCATCCGAATTGGTGTCAACAATATTTCATGAATAAATGCCGCGTGTCTAGCGTCTGCGGGCGCTCTCCGGCAGGACCGGCACTCTATATCGATATATTTAATCAGCATTAATGACGATAATGGGAATGAGGGGACCTGTCCCCGGACGTTTTTTTATTGCAATCGTACTGCAGGCCCTGATATAGTATGGGGCGATGCTAATATAACAACGGTAAGGTATGCGAAGTGGCTGAAGAAAAAAGCTTTTTACAGACCATAAAGCTCGAAATCAGCAGGAGTTTTAAGCTGGTCCCCTATGAACGGCTTGCGTTTCACAAGATCCTGGGGATACTGAAGTCCGAGGTGGGGATGAGCATCCTGATCAAGGAGCTGGAAAAAGGCCCCGATATCCGCAAGAGCGCGATAGCCATGCTGGTAGTATTCGAAAAGCCGGAAGTCATGAAAGCGCTGGTGTCCTGTCTCGGTAAAAACATCTCCGACGAGGAGCGGGTGATGATCCTCGACCACGTCAAACGGCACGGCGGGGCCGATACCATAAAGGACATCATCGCCCTGATCGAATCGCTCCAGGGGGTGCAGGTATCCCCGGATGTGATCGGCAGGTCTTTCGACGTGCTCAAGTCGATCGGCGCGGAGTCTGACGAAGTACTGAATTTTCTCATTTCGAAAATCAATGCCGAACGGCAGGACCCGCAGATCAGGGCCCTGGCCGTCGAGTCCCTTTCATCATTCAGGGCCATCTCGGTGTTCGAGTCCCTGCTGAAAAAAGGGGACGATGCGCTCTGCGCTGCGGCGTACAAGGCCATCTACATGCTTGCGGCCGATCTTTCCGAAAAGGCCCGGCAGATGAAAACCGAGGATGACCGGCTCTACACCTACATGCCGGATAGCGAGGACAAGATCGTGCTGGACATCAGGGTCCTCCTGGGCAAGATGACCCACGATTTTGACCGGTATTCAAACAGCACCAAGATCGCCTTCATGTGCGCCATGATAGCCTGCAACCACAGGGAGTACCTGATCTATGCAATGAAGGCCCTCACCTCGAATGATGTCGAGCTGGTCAGCATGGCGCTCTATTCTCTCTACCAGAACGTCGAGCGCCTGCGCGATCCTGACAAGCTCTTCCGGAACCTCATTGCCATATCGACGGAGATAGATCGGTTCAACGAGATGATTGTGGACATCTTCGTGAAGTTTTTCAGCGTGCCCGTCGACACCCGGCAGTTCAACCTTCTAAAAGACAAGCTCTTCAGCTATATCGTCGTGACCCTGGAGACCTACTTCGAGACGTACCGCAAGGAGTTCATGATAACGGACGTCATCGAGAAAGGCCTGCCCGACAGCTTCCAGCGGATCAGGAAATTCATACTGAACTATTGCTCTCCCGATCTGAAAAGGGAGATCGTCGCCTTTCTGACCCAGGACGATCCCGCGCTCGTCAAGCACATCATCGGCGGTATGGCCAAGCGGATATCCTTTCTCAGGGAGGAGGAACTGGGCGATCTGAGGCTCCTCATCGAGGTCCTTCTCGACAAGGACCGCAAGTCGCGCGATAATTCCGCGTCACGGATAGAGGATCTTAATTTCGAAAAGCTCTACCTCAGGAACAGGATCCTGCGGCTCTGCCGCATCATCGGCCTTCTCCATATAGACGAGGCCGCATCGATCCTGGTGAACATATATAATTACCTGAAAAAGTATCCCGATCCGGACATTGTCCGGTCAAACGTCCAGACCCTCGCCATGCTCAATTACTCCTATATGCTGGGCGAGATCGAGGTCATGATCACGACCGGAAGCGAAGAGGACCAGAAGGGTGCACTCAGGCTCCTTTCCCTCTTCACCGAGCAACGATCGCTCAACATGATCCTGGAGCTCTTGAAGGGTCGTCTTGCCGAACAGTCTGAGATTCTCGAGTCGGCGCTCGCCATTCTCCTGGAGCGCGACATTACGGGCAACATAACGGCGAATCAGATATTCAAGGGTATTATTGTCAATAACACGAGCCCTGCCATCCGCAGCCTTGCGATTCTCGGGATCGGCCAGTGCCGCTTCGACACAGATATCGACTACCTCAATGACCTCTTTTATAAAATGGGGCTGGACGAGGCGAAGGACGTCATCGTACGCGCAATTTCCGGAATCATCGCCGAGAGCACCAGCTACAACAAACGGCAGCTGATGCGCTACCTTTCCGAGTACCTGAAAGACCCCGGCATCAAGGTGAGGATTTATTCCTGCCTGCTCCTTGCCCAACTCGGGAACAGGGACGCGCTGCGGTCCATCAGGGACATGCTCGTCATCAAAAACAAGGCTATCCAGCGGGACATCCTGACCATAATCGGCGACCTGAAATCGATAGAATTCTCATTCTTTCTTCTCTCTCTTCTCAAGGAGGAGTACGGCATATCCAAGGACATCATCCCCGTCATACGGAAACTGCCGGTGGAGGAGATGAAGGAGATCGACGGTTTTGTCGTCAACATCTTCCGCAAGTACGAAGCCCCGGTCATTGATGGGCTTCAGTCTGCGCCGGCGGATGCCGGCGAAATGGCAGTGGAGGGAATGTCGGAGAATCGGGTGACGATACTTGAGATCATTGTTGCCGGAGACGACCCCCGGTCGGGCGTGCAAAATATCCCGGACCTGATCAACCTGAACCTGAGGATCAAGTCTTTGATTGCGTCGGCCATCATGGACCGCGGGGGCATGATAACCAGGATGTCCAATACAAGCGTAGTGTCGTATTTCCCGGAGGCGCGTACCGCCGCCGACGTCGCTCTCAACATCCAGATGAATATCAACAGGTTCAATGCCACGCGCATCGTAACCAAGAATATTGACGTATATCTCCAGCTGAGGACCGCAACGGTAAAGATCGTCAACGACGAGATCCTTGAGCTGCCGCTTCATGCGGCCGATACTTTCGCCAGCCTTCCGGTCAGGAACAAGATCATCATCGACAGCCGGACCGCAGAGCTCATTGCCGATTCATTCAGTACGCGGGAAATTCCGCGGCTGGTCCTTTCATTGGTGGGCCAGCGGGCCCGTATTTTCGAATTGATGAATCCCATCAATTTCCTCCAAGCGTCAGAGCTGCTTGTTAAAACGCTGCGGGAAGAGGAAGAGAAGCGCGAGCAGATACAGCAGCAGCTCGAGGCTGAGATGAAAAAGCTGAAACGGGGAGTCCGGCCCTCCTCATCTGCCGCGATCGCGAGGGGGCTTGACGTACTGGGCCAGCAGCTCCAGGGGGAGCTGGAGGAGATCGAGCGGTATGTTCAGAAACGGTCCACGGACAGGGAGCTCATCAAAAATGTCCGGAAAATGCTGACCAATATAAACAACCTCTACAAGGTCGAGATTTCGAGGCTCATCATCGACTGACCGGATATGCTTCTAGTCGTATGAAATCTTCAAGCCCAGCATGATCTCGAATATCATGCTCCGGGAGCCATGGTTGTCTATATCGTGCAGCAGGTCATTGTAGTGCACTTCGGTAAGATACCCGTAATAGCTCCTGCTCATGTTGTCCTGCGCGTTGTATGCGCGTTGCGGAAGGAACGCCCCCGCGTTCAGGAACACCGACAGAATGTTGCGGAACCGGTATTCGAGCCCCAGGTCGGCCTCGTCCCCGAACCATGTCGTTTTTTTACCCCGCCAGTAGAGCACCTTCATGGTCCCGAAATGGAGGAGCTTGAGGTCCATTATGAAGGAATCGAAGAGCGTATAGGTGAAGGCCAGGCCGCACCCGTAGAGGCCGAACCAGCACGATTCACCGCTTCCGCGAAGAGCGAGGCCGCCGTTTGAATCGACTGCGATAAAGGAAAAATCATGGGCGCCCTTGATGTCCTGGAATGACCGGCCCGCGTTCGGGTTGTTCGGGTCGCCGGTAGCCCCTTCCGCGACCGCGGAAAGTTTCAGGTCGTCGATGGAAAAGCCGGTCTCGAACTCGAACAGGCCTGCCAGGATGTTCGTCTTCCTGAACGCGTAAAGTGCGTTCCGCCAGTGGATGGAGCCGGCGTTGAATATGCCGCCGAACCTGAGATACCAGTTGCCGGTCATCACTTTCCCGTGAAAGCCGACCCAGTGCAGAGACCCTTTCCTGCCGTCACCCTCGAGACCCGCGGTGAAATTTGTGGTATCCAGGGTGAACTTGTTCGTGGTAAAACGGTCGTCCTCGTAGATGTAATAACATTCGCCCCTGAAGACCGAGCCGATCGAGAACCGGCTCCCGGCGAAAACGATGTCGTCCCAGATGAAGTCCGGCACGTCTGACCCTTGGCCAAAGCTGTCGTCCGCATCGTCAAAGGCCTTGATGTAGGCGAGGAAGAGAGCGGCCTTTTTATTGGCAATGGCATGGGTGTACTGGATGCCGGTGGCGTCCCGGGCAAGGATATAGCCGCCGGGGAGG
Source organism: Spirochaetota bacterium (assembly GCA_041749375.1). Taxonomy (GTDB): domain Bacteria; phylum Spirochaetota; class UBA4802; order UBA4802; family UBA5550; genus RBG-16-49-21. The sequence continues at coordinate 54,819 of JBGTBN010000072.1, read as the reverse complement.
CTGAAGGGCATGAGCCCGAGGGAAATCTCAGCCTCTTTGACGGGCCGGATTATCGCGTACACGTCGCGCGCTATCAGGTTCGCATCGGCATTGTCTATGGCAAGATTCGATTTCCCGAAATTGCCACTTATATCAAGCACCGTGCGAACCTGAATCTCGGGAATAACAGTGAGGTATATGCGGTTGCGCATGAACAGGTCCATGTAGTTAATGTGCTTATATGTGTGCCTCGTGTCAAACGCGTCCGGCACATGGGTCCTGCTGATCACGCTCCAGCTTCGCAGCCTCAGGAAGCCGGACAGGTCGATTCTCTCCATCAGGGTTGACAGCATCTCAGCATGTCCGGCGCCCGGGAGAAGGGCCAGGACAAGGAATGCCACAGCGAATAGATGTATTCTCTTCATGGTTGACGCTACCGCTTGGCTGAGTATTTGGCCAGCCATTGTTCGATCAGGCCGAGCCGGAGTATCTCCTGTATGAAGGTGTCAACCTGCTGCTTGAGCACCGTGTCGCCGAAGGGGAGACCGACGCAGATTTTCTCGAGCCTGGAACCGCCGGCCAGAAGAATGTTCGAGTTCCTGAGTTTCGCGCTGGTGCTGTAGAGGTACTCGAGGAAGAGAGAATCGTGAACGAACCCGTTTACGGCGCCATTTTTCAGGAGGTCCATGCCCTCGTCATTGGAGGCCACCGGGACGCGCGTCATGGAGGGGAACTCGGTCTTGAGTAATTCCTCGTAGGCGCTTCCCTTTTTTACCGCGAATCGGAAATCGGTCAGGCGCTTCAGGTCCCAGATGGTGCTGATCGACACCTGTTCAAACTCGGAGCCATAACTGGTCCGGGGAATCGAGCGGTTGTCCGCAAGAACAGCGGGGGTCACGGACAGGTACGGCTCGGAGAACCAGACGCTCCTGGCCCGGGCCAGGTTTCTGGAAAAACCGGCAATCACCAGGTCGACTTCCCGCTGTTCCAGGGCGGCCGCGTACCGCTCCACGGGGAGAGGAACCATCCGGACCTGGACGCCCATGAACTCGCCGAGGGCGCGGGCCATCTCGATCTCGGCCCCTTTTTCCCCGGCATTAAAGTTGAGGGGCGGATAGTCCATTGATATTCCGACACGGAGCGTTTTGCTCTGCATGATGTCACGGTACACGTCGCCCGGCCGGATATCCGCGGCTTGTGACGCGGCGATGGCAAGGAGAGTGATTAGCAACGCGGCTGTTATTTTCTTTGGGGTCATGATCCGCCTCCCTTCCGGATTATTTTTTCAACGAAGCGCTTCGATAGGGCGAGCTTGTGTTCAATAAGAGACACAGAGTGCGTCAGGAAGAATTTATCGGTCCGATAGCCAAGGAGCGTCGTGTAATGGTTTGCGGCCGTTTCGTAGTCCTGGAGCTTGAACGCTGTCTCCGCGTAATAAAAGTGATATGACTTGTCATATTCTTCGCGGGTCTCGATCGATTTAAGGGTCATCAGGGCCTTGTAAAATTCTCCTTCCTTGAAGTGTATCTTGGCCCTGCCCAGGATGCCGTTATTGAAACGGTGATTGATCCTGAGCGACTGGTCATAATATTTTTTAGCAAGCTGGACCTGCCCCCGGTTGAAGAAAAGGTCGCCGATCAGCACGTAGGTGTTCAGCTCGTTCCCCTTTCTTCTCAGGGCCTCCCGGTAGCTTTCAATGGCCTCGTTGTCGCGGTACCACCGCTGGTATATCGACCCTATCTGGATATACGTCCCCCAGTATTCCGGCACCACTGCCTGGGCCTTGCGGTAATTCAGCATAGCCTTCCGGAGCTGGTTGAGATACAGGTGGCAGGTCCCCAGGTTGTACCGGAACGGGAAGAAGAGAGAGGCGTTGGCAAGGGTTTTATCCAGGAGAGCCGCGGCGCCGGCAAAGTCGCCCTGCTCCATTTTTACCGCAGCAGCGTTATTCGCGGTCGCCAGATCGCTTGTGCCGGTGCAGTACACGATCTCGTTCTTGAAATATATCCGGTCCCCCGGCGTTACCTCCTCCGGGTCAAGGTTCGCCAGGCGGAGCAGGTTATTGAGGCGCTCGAAGTCCTCGACTGTGAACGCCGGCGTGGCGTGTATCAGGACCGCCGTGATGGCGGCCAGTATAATGCGTTGTATAAGGTGAGGGCAATGCATGCGCGCCTCGTCAGTAGAGGTGGCAGGCGACCCGGCCGGTCCCTAAAGTTTTCATGGCCGGGTATTCCCTGCGGCAGATGTCCATGACGTTGGGACAGCGCGGGTGGAAGTGGCATCCGGCAGGAGGATTTTCCGGTGAGGGTATCTCCCCGGCGATCACCGAGAAGCCGTGCTTGACGGGCGTGCGGTCAGGGATCGACTTCATAAGGCTCCGCGTGTAGGGATGGCGGGGGGACGCGTACAGGTTTTTCTTCGGGCTTTCCTCCACGATCCGCCCCAGGTACATCACCACGATCCGGTCGCTCATGTGCTCGACCACCGAAAGGTCATGCGAGACGAACAGGTAGGTGAGGCCGAGCTTTTTCTGGAGATCGTTGAGAAGATTCAGGATCTGCCCCTGGATCGACATGTCCAGGGCCGAGACCGGCTCATCGAGGATTACGAACTTCGGGTTGAGCATCAGGGCGCGCGCAATGCCGATCCGCTGGCGTTGTCCGCCGCTGAACTCGTGGGGATACCGGTCGCGGTGCGACATCTCAAGCCCCACCAGCCGCGTTATTTCCTCGAACCTGTCGCCGATCTCGCGATGCCTCATGCCGGTGTGTATCCGGAGCGGCTCGGTCACGATCTTTTCAACGGTCATCCGTGGGTTGAGCGAACTGTAGGGGTCCTGGAACACGATCTGCATGTTTTTCCTGAACGAGCGGAGGTCTCCGCCATCGAGCTCATGCACGCTGGTTCCGTCCACGATGATCTCGCCCGCGTCCGGTTCGATGAGCCGCAGGATGGAGCGGGCCGCGGTGGTTTTGCCGCTGCCGCTTTCGCCCACCATCCCCATGGTTCGTCCCCGCGGGATCGAGAAGTCTATGCCATCGACCGCCCGGATGGTGCCGGGCCGCTCGAAAAGTCCGGCCTTGCGTGTCTTGAAATGCTTGGCCAGGTTCCTGACCGTGACCAGCGCCTGATTTTTATTTTTCGTATCCACCGAAGTGATTATCTGCCGGCGCGGTTAATTGTCAACACTATTTGACTCCGTCCGGGGCTCCTTCGGTTTACTGGATCGAGTTCAATTGGACAGGAGGCTGCTGTTGATAATCCCCGTTATTTTTAAGAGCACGTGAATTAAAATCATTGAATGAATCCACGACGTACTGTAGCATGCCGGACAGCACATTCGGACATAACAACGGGGGAAAGAATACATGCCGAAAAAAGTACCGACCACACCCAAAACCGACACCCGCGTCCTGATACGCCGCTGCGAGAATTATAATCCGGAGACCATACGGAAGATCATCGAGGAAGGCATGCGCGACCTCGGGTACCGGCCAACCGGGTCAGTGTTCGTGAAGCCGAACGTGGTGTTTGCGACCAAAAACGGGAAGTACGGCTCAACCGCGTACACGGATCCTGCCGTTGTGAACGCGGCGCTGACGGCACTGGCAAACGCGCCCGGCGTTTCTCGCGTGGACATGGGCGAGAAGACAGCCATCGGCTATCCCACGCGGCTCATATTCAGGTACGCCGGCTACTACGACACGGTGCGAGCGGCTCGGAAAAAGGCACGGGCGAAGCTCGACATATTCTGCATCGACGAGGAGCGCCGCGACCGGATCTTCGTGGGAGGCAGAGTTCATGATACTCTCCGCATCGCCCGCCGCATGGCCCGGGCCGATACCCTGGTATACCTTCCGAAGCTCAAGTGCCACTGCGTGAGCAGCATGACCGGCGCCGTCAAGCTCAACATAGGCATCTGCTCCGATGATGAGCGCGCCATTCGCCATGATTTTCTTCTGGACGACAAGATCGTTGACCTGCTCGCGGCCGGATACCCGGACTTCACCGTCATGGACGCGATCGATGTGGGCGTCGGCACCGAGGCATCGCCCACCCCGCGACGGCTGGGGCTCATTATCATGGGCCGGAACCCGCTTGCCGTGGACCTGGCGGGGGCCCGGCTCCTCGGTTTCAATCTCGAGGATGTTCCATATCTAAAAAAGGCAGTTGAACGCGGATATCTGCCGGCGCGGTTAAAGGATGTCACCCTCATGGGCGATGTTACCACTATTGCCGGGCTTGACAGCCAGGCAAAGCGGATACAGCCGTACGATGACGAGTACTACCGGTGGCATGACGTGGAAAAGGAACTGAAGCGCCTGAAATCGCCCCTCCGATTCTACTGGGGACACTCCAGCGCTGAAGGAAACAGGTGCGCAACGGGCTGCATCATGGGGCTCAAAATGTATTTTGCCTTTACCGAGCGGTATGCAGGCGCGGCAGCCATTTCCCGCGGAAAGGCTGCGGTCCTGGTCATCGGCAGGGTTAAGGAAAAAATTGATGCGCGCGGCCAGGACGTGTTCATGCTTGGAAGCTGTTCCCGCGCGAACATTGTAAATGCCCGGAAGATAATCAAAATCGACAGCTGCACAACGACCGCCGTAGAGATGACCGAGGTCATTCGCGGGCGGCTCGGGATCCCCACCCCCCTCTATTCGCCATCGCAGATCCTGCCCCTGGTCGGTGCCCTGCTGATGGCTTCATTTAAAAAAATGATCAACCTGCGGTACCTGCAGGATATAGGTCATTTCATCAAGCGGGGTCTTGTGAAGAGGATCTGATTGAAAGCGTGCAACCGCGTTAATCCATGGCTCATATTCCGGTGAGAGTAAAAAAAGGGGGAATCCTGTATCCCTCTTTCATCATTTCATGGTTCCGGGCCGTTACAGGTGGATCAATGGCATTCCTTGCATTTCTGCGGTCCCTCGTTCCGGGCTATATGGCAGTCCACACAGAGGCCGTGCAGGGTCTCGTATCCGTTATCGCCCTGGTGGCATGCGGCGCACTTTTTTTCGCGTTCAGGGTTGTTTTTCATATGGTGACAATCAACGCATTTCAGGCCCTCATCCTGGTGTACCTTGTGTGACATGTGGACGGTACCGACATGGCTCTGATATATGCTTTCACCGGGCTTTGCAGATTTAAAAGTTCTGGTAATCTTGGCAATGGATATAACATCGGTCGGGGAATCTCCGGCCTGCCAGGGATCATATTTGCAGGATGCGATGAATGTAACGATAGTAACTGCCGCGGCGCTAAGTATAATCTTATTCAGTTCCACCTGGCTCCTCCTTACTGGCAGCAGAAACTCTGAATTCCACGGAAATCAGTTTTGAATATCAATCGATCAATTGATTGTGTCAACAGCAAAAAATATTTTTTGTCTATAATTATGAGCGTACCCGGGTACTTCTGCATGAAGCGCTCGTCCCGGGAAGCAACTGAAGTATATTTTTTAATTGATTTTTTACTGCTTGAAATATTTATATCAATCTGTTTAATTATGCCGGGGTGGGCATCAACGGGGTCTGCAGATGGATGATTTTACCATAATTTCATATCCGGGAACCAGGAACGAGCTTCTTCTGTCCCTGACCGAATCCCGTTCCCGCTACATGCTGCCCATTGGAGGACGGTTCAGGGTGGTTGATTTCACCCTCCGGAACTCATTCACCTCCGGGGCCCGGAGCACCATCATTTACAACAACCTGGACGATGACCTCGAGGCATACGTTGATCGGTACGGCCCGTTCGGGGACATGAAGTTCCCTCCCATCAAGGTAATTACGCGGGAGTATTCCGACATCAGGGTATCCTACAATCTCATCCTTGAAAGCAATACCGAATACTATGTCATTTACAACGGGGATAATCCGTCGATCATCGATTTCACGTCCATAATCAAGAAGTACAAGGCAAAGAGGACCGGCGCCGTGCTGTTCCGACTGAACCTGGACGGCAAGCCCACCATGGCGTACACGGTCCTGGTGTCCGACCAGAAGACATTGCTGGGGGTCGTGAAGGGGGCCATCAGGGAGAAGCGGACGGCGCCGAATCTTTTCGAGATGATCATCAACATCCTCGTAAATGGCGGCATCAGTAAAAGCAGTTTTGACGCCTATTACTGGCCGATCAAGAACGTGCCGGAATATTATGCTCTGAACCGCGAGATCATATGGAACCCGGATATATTCTCCCTCCTGTACAGGGAACAGATCATCAAGAGCCAGATTGCGACCGGTGGTTTCGCGCACGTGGGCAGGCACGCAAAGATCCTCAGGTCTTTCGTGTCCGATTTCTGCAAGATAAACGGGATCGTGGAGGACTCAATCATATACCCGGGTGTGGAGATCGGTGAGCATGCCGTTGTGAAGGATTCGATCATCCTCCCCTACAACCGGATCGGGGGCGGTACGAAGATCATGCGCTCGGTCATTGATGAGCGGACAGACCTCCAGCCTGAAGCCACGTATCTCAACATCGGAAATTCGTGCCGGATCGGTTCAGGCGAGGAGTTCATAAAGAACTCGGATTTTCCCCGGTCGCTGTTTTCAAGCATTACGCTGATCGGGAAGGACTGCCGCATTGCCGACAGCGCGCGGATCGGCGGCGGATGCTATGTCGCTTCCGGCCTTGGCGTGGAGTTCCAGGGAGCGAAGAAATTCCTGTATGACGGAACCTCTCTGGTAAAGATGATTCCGGAAGCGTCCTGACGAAGACGCCCGTTAACGGGCGTGTATCGGTCCGTTATATTCTCACAATAACCAGTATCCGGATATCCATGACCGGCAGCCCGCCGGTACCCGCCTCGTGCGGGAGGGAGATCGGCAATGAAACAAGCATTCCTGCTCATCATGATAGCGGCAGCGATTGTGTTGTTGGGGGCAGCCTGCCCGGCGGAGCCGCTCAGGGGAAGGGATGTCAGGCAGATGGAATTTCGCGAATTTCTCGACATGATGAAGGATGAAGCCTCGTTCGAGGTGACCGTGGAGGGGACGTCCCGGAAATCGTTTTTCACCGGAAAAAGCTATATCAACTATGAAGCTGTTGCGTATTTCGGGCTGGACGATATCAGGTCAACGCGGCGGATGATGTATCACACCGAAGAAAGCTTCACCGTAAGGCACAAGAACATGGTCGTGGAAGCGGACTTCCGCCGTATACGGACGGCCCTCGTCCCGTCATTTGAAAAAACGTACAACAGGGGCGGAATCAATGCCCCGAGGTCAGAGGCGGAAAAATCAATACTGGCCATGCTGGACGAAGAAAAGGTGCCCGCCGTGATGATCGCCGAATTCGGGCTCGAGGCCGGGAAAAAATATTACGCGCGCGTGAAAACGGAGAGTTATCATCTACCGCCGCGGGAGCCCGGCGGTAAGCCGCAGAGAAAGGAAAACAGGGTCCTGCTGATTTCCGGCAGCCCGCTGCCAAACAATACCGAGCTGACACCCCTGTACCAGTCGTGGAGCTATTGAGCGCCTTATTGCCATAACCACTGAACCTCTCCGTGAAAGTATTGACAATTTACAAAATGACCTGTAACGTGTATTGACATATGGATCATGAGACATATCATGCTGATCTGTTAGAGGGAGGTGCGTCTTGAGATCATTGCCGATTGCCATCCTTCTTGCCGCGATGCTCGCGATAACCGTTACGGGATGCACGAAGAGCTCCGATCGATGCCGGGATAGGTATGATGATGAGTACCGCTACCGGGTCCTGGGCGGCTGTGGCGACTGCCGGTACCGGTACTGGCATGACTCCCGGCACCGGGAGTTTTTCGGTCCGGACGATTTCGGGCGCGGGCAGGACAGTCTTTATGGGAATCCCCGAGGCCGGCATGACGGGGATTACAACCGCTTTGATGGTACTGATTGTTGCCGGTGCGGCCATCATGCGCGGGGAGGGGACCGCAGGCACGGGTATAGTGAAGATTCCGTATCCGAGCGCTATGCGCCGCGGATGGTCCCTGATACCGAGTATGATGAATAAATTGAAGAGTCATTCCCCGGACAGGCCATTCCACATCGACCACTAACCGACTGTGAAAAAAGGCACAGCAGGAAATCTCCTGTTTATGAATCATAAGTTAACGATCCCTCCTCTGTCACATTTTACCTGTTTATATTCAGATAATCAGGAATATGCAGAAAAATTCGAGATCAGGTGATTAATTTCCAGAACCGATAATAAGAATGATAATTTTTAATAAAAATTTTTAACCGACTTATAATAAACCATGGTATTAGTAATGATCAGATATCGAACATGATTAGTGGTCAAATATAATGAAAAAAGTCATATCCGACGGGATGCCGGATTAAAAAACGAAAGGTAACCATGTCATTTTTACGGCATACAGCGCGAAAATCGAAAAATGCAGTTGAGATCGATGCGATCAACAGGATTCTGAATAAATATGTCGATTTCAAGGACCTCTATCTCAAATCGGACTTCAAGGCCAAGCAGGTAGAGTTCCTGGAAAATTGCGGGGACGCCTGCCTGGTGCTGCATTTCAATGAGCCGCTACAGGAAGATCGGCTTGAGATGTACACCGTCGTGAATGAGCGCTTCATTGAATTCGAGATGGAACTGGCTTCCCCTGCCGGGCCGACATATCCGGAGAACAGTTATGTTATGAGAATCCTTAAATGCTCCATCGCCCTCGACAAGAGGGATTTTGATCGAGTCCAGTTCCCCGAAAACCGGCCGGCAGTGACCAATATCGCGACCATTAAAGTACGTGAGCGTGAAGGCGATTTCCGGAAATCACTGTCAGTGAAAATGATAGCGGAAGAATTTATAAACAAGCTCGAGGGGGTCGATTTCAAGAAGGTCGTTTTCAAGGATGAGAAGGAAATCCCGCCCCCGGTTCAGTATGTCATTGATTCCGGTTTGCCGCTCCATCTGAAAAACCTTGCCGAGACTGACGATTTCTTCGCAGAGCACGATGCGTTTTTTAAGGATTCCGCTGCGCTGCGGGAAGATCTATATCGCTGGATACAGAACAATGCCGCGAATAACCACTCGCTCCTGGTCTGGCCCATAACCTATTATCCCATGGTCGGAGATGAGTTCTCGATCGGCTGCGTCATGATCATCAACAAGGATACAACGATCGAGGAAACCCAGATAGATCGCGTTGATGCCTTCATCAGGGACCTCTCGGAAACAATCAGGAACGGCAACCTTGTCGAATCAAAGACTGATGGGACCATTATAGATGTTTCGGCGGGCGGCGTTCAAATAGAACTTTCCGATCCGAAGCTCGTGGAAAAAATCGTATCACAGAACGTTATCCTGTTTGAAATGAACTTCCAGGAAGACAACCCCCTCCTCATATCGGGTCAGATTGTGTATGTGTTCAAGCGCGATGAGGGCGGATACCTGGTGGGGGTCGACTTCAGGGGCTCGCGCTTCGGTCCGAAAATAAAAAGTGTTCTCCCGATACATATCAAAAATTTTCTCAGGCAAAAAAGAGGGTAATACGTTATGAACGGTTTGGGCCTGCGGGTCGTTTTCGCATGTATACTGCTGCTGGCTTGTATACCCGCACGGGCTGCGGAGCTTGCGGTCATACCGTACAGGGTGGGCAACCCGTCATCGGATTTCCCCGAATCCACGGGAGGGGAGTATGCCCGTGTCCTGACCGTGGCAGCCCTTCTCATGAAGGAGGACGTTGAAGTCACGTCACCGCGGGAGATCGAGATCGATCTTGACCGGATGAAGATATCCACGCAGGAAGTCATTACGAAGGATGACCTGGACCTCCTGGGGAGGACGCGTCGGATCGACTATTTCCTGGCAGGAAGCCTCTCGCGGAAAGGCGGCAGGTATGTATCAGAAAGCGTGCTTTACTCGACCAGGGAGGGGAGGGTCATCGCCCGGGCCGGCGTCGAGGATGAAGACCTCCTCAGGCTGGCCGGTAAGGAGGCGCGAGAGGTGCTGGTCGTATACCGAAACAGGAAAGCCGCTCGTGAGCCTGGTCGGGAGGGAGCAACCGAGGATGTGTTGTTCCTCCTGGATATGTCGTACCGCATGAGCGCTGACTGGGCGTCGGTCCGGGAAGCCGTTGTCGGGTACGCAGCAGAGCTTATCGATACGCGCCGCGCCGATACCAGGGTGTATCTCGTCCCCTGTTCCGACCGGGCTGCCTATGCAGTGTCATCCGTGTCTGTAAATTCAATATCCTCAGTAAGGAGCGAGCTCGAAAAACTGAAGCCGGCAGGCGGTTCCGGAGGAGAACATTTCATCAAGTCTCTGAAGTATGCCCTGAATTCCGTACGATGGCGTGCGGGAGGGAGGACGCTGATCATTATATCGAATTCGCGCTTCAGCTCGCGGGAGGCCGAGACCTTCGCGGTTATGGCCCGCAAAAAGGGAATCCGCATCCACGCGATCTCGCTGGGAGGGATACCGGGGGCGGGCAGCGAGGTCCTGGACCGCATCGCGGTATCGAACGGCGGCGATCACGAGCATGCCTCGTACCACCAGCGGCTCTACAACTCGGGCGGCGACCCTGTCGAAGTATACATGGAGAACGGCAGGCTGTTCAGGTCCCGCTACCCGGATCGCGGCTGGAAAAACGGGCTGTACGAGCCGGGCACGCGGGGAAGGGGAAACGGCAGTCCGAAGGATTTTCTCGATGAGCTGTTTTTCTCTGAACCAGGAAAGACGGTGGCACCCTATGATCTGACGGATGCGTATGCCCGGATAACGATGGAGCGTATCATCAACAAAGGCCCGCTTGAGAACAACATCGGGGAGCTGGTGCGCCGGGCGGCGGGAGCCGCGCCCGGGCGGGGAGTTCAACCTGCCGCCTGGAAAGGCAGGGTCCTGGTCTCGGACGGAACAGTGTCCTTCTGGATGAACGTCCCTGACGGCGAATTTATGGACTTCTTTGAGAACAGGCAGAAGGCAGGCTCGCTGATCCTGCTTGGCGTCATGGTGAAAAAGGACCCGAACGCGACATACGGGGTTTCGCTCGTTCCGAAGCTGCGGGGCCTCTCCGGCGATCTTGTCCCGCAGTCTCTGAGAGCGGGGCTTGGTGATATTGTGCGTCGTGCCGATTATTATACGACGAAGGGACTGTCGTATCCCCCGGTATGGTTCGTGTCGGTGAAGGTAGAGACCGCGGAGCGCGCGCGGCCGAGGGACGACGTCAGGGACTGACACCCCGCCCGTGAAACGTATCAGAGGAGCTTCGTCGAATCGTACTTGGCCTTGAGCCTGTCGTGGAATGACTTGAACTTGTTCAGATCGAGAAGGCCGTACCGCTCGAGCACGGTCTCCTCGATATAATAATTGGTATACCGCCGGTCCTCAATGCCCGCCATCATGTTTGCCAGATAAATCGTGAAGACCACGTCCCGGTATTTGTCACTGCCGTTCAGCGGGGAGTGGTGGTACGCGATCGACTCGACAAGATAGTCCGGGAAATTCCACTTCTGCGCTATGAGCGACCCGATTGCTGAATGGCTTATGCCGATGGAGATCTCCTCCATGGTGGTCGTGGTGATTTTCCGGTTGTTGACGATTTCCGCGATTTTCCGCACCAGCTTTTTGTCCGTCGCCAGGAGAATGATCTTTCCCAGGTCATGGAGGAGCCCCGCCATGTACACGTTTTCTATGATCCCCGTTTGGTGCAGGGAGAGGGCTATGTTCCGGGCGTAAAAAGCCACCCTGTTGCAATGCTCCCAGATAAGCTCGAAGCTTGTGTAGCGCTCGTTCAATATGCGCCGGGCGTTGCTGGCAACCAGTATGGCATTCAGGTTCTTCATGCCGATGGTGACCACGGCGGTCTTGATGTCTTCTATGCGCTTGTGGGGTGCTATCCCGGCCGAATTGGAAAGCTTGATGACGTCGGTGCTCAGTGCCGGGTCGAGCTTGAGGCGCTTAACAATCTGGTCGATCGATGAATCGGGGTCATTGCAGAGCCGCTGGAGCAGCATGATGTTTTCCGGGAACGTGGGGATACCCTCTATCTCGTTCAGGATCTTGGTCTTGACCTTCGTGGTGATTTCGCCGGACTGGAGAACGGAGGGGATGGATAGGCTCGTACGCGTATTATTGCCCTCTTTGGAGATGCGGTAGCTTTTCGGGTTGATGCCCATGTTCTTCAGCAATAGAATTGTGAGTACTATTCCCAGGCCGGCACCCTCCGAGTCGTCCTCGATCTCGGCATAGGCCTCGGAAAAATCATTGTACTTGAGGGCCTTGTCGATCCTGAAATTGATCCGTTCCAACTCAACCGGTAGAATGGGCGAGTTGTTCTCGACCATGATCTGTACCGCCTTGTCGTCGTACTGGAAGGTGATATGGACGTAAAAATCGCTCCTCTTCAGGTCCTCCTCGACCGATTCAAATTCGCCGATCACCTCTTTTTTAAACTTGTTCATGCCCGTTGTGTAGGCCGCGTTGTTGGTAATATCGAGCTGGTTTTTGATGAAGAAAATTCGCTTGGCGTTGGCCTTGAGAGCATTGATGATTACTTCCCGGAGGATGGTTACGGTCGAGTTGAGAAGGAATACCTGGTCCTGTTTGGCGAGGATTCTGGCGACGATGCTGTTGAGGACCATGAGGACTTTTTCATTGACATAGCGAAACGAGAGCTTGATCGGCTGCCTCTTCTCGATCCTCTCGGCAATGATTTTTCTGTTTGTAAGATCGTCCATTGATGAATGGTTTTTTTATATGAAAGGTTTCCGCCTGTGTATGCGACAGTCGGGATAGCATTCTACAGGCAGTAAATGCGGACAGTCAAGCAATTAATCGTTCATGCCGGGTCCCGTTCCGTGACGATCGATTATCTCGCGTGCGCGGGTGAGGAGCGTTTCGCGGACGTTCAGTTCGGGGTTGTCGAGGACAAGCTCGAGCAGATCGTTCAGTATCGTGCCTATCAGGGGGCCTGGTTTCAGCCCGAATTCATCCATTAATACGGTGCCATTAATATCCAGGTCCCGTACCGTGAAGGCGTTTTCCTGCTCGATTACATGTTCTATTCTCTTCTTGAGGCGCTCGATAGGCGCGGGAAGGCCTTTGCGGGCGCCGTTACCCTTGCGGTCGGCCATCCGGAGGGTGAACAGTCTGTCAATTTTGTCAAGTCCGACTTTCCGGATGAACCGGCGAACGGCCCCGTCGGTCCACTCGTCGGTATAATGAAACATGTGGTTGAGGATCAGGTTGTTGACGCTGTCCACCTGCTCGTTTGAGAATTTAAGCCGCTTCATGAGCCGCTTGGCCATTTTGGAACCGATGACTTCGTGGTTGTAAAAGGTGAAATCCCCGTCCTCGCCCGGCTGCCTGGTCGGAATCTTGCCGATATCGTGCAGGAGGGCGGCAAGGCGGATCATCGGTTCGTGCTTTGGCGCAGCGTCGCAGGAATAGATGCTGTGATAATATACGTCGAAGATATGGTACCGGTTCTGTGACACCTCGTAGCAGTCAGCCAGCTCGGGCAGGAAGAGAGCGAGCAGCCCGGATTGCCGCAGGTACTCTATGCCGATGGACGGCTTGTCGGCTTCGAGGAGCTTCATGAGCTCGTCGCGTATCCGCTCCTTCGAAACTTTTCTCGCGATCTCGAGGGTCCCGGCAATGGCGTTGAAGGTGCTGTCCTCGATCGTGAACTTCAGCCTGGCTGCGAAGCGGCACGCGCGGACTGGCCTGAGCCCGTCCTCGGTAAACCTCATGACCGGATCGCCGATGGTGCGGATGACCTTTTCATCCAGGTCGCGGAGGCCGCCCACGTAATCGATGAGCTCGCCGGTGGGTGGGTCGTACACCAGGCCGTTGATCGTGAAGTCGCGCCGCTCTACGTCGACCCTGAGATCTTTCGAAAATGAAACGGTATCGGGATGGCGGCCGTCAATGTAGGTCCCGTCGGAGCGGTACGTGGTGACCTCGAACTGACGGTCGTCGACGATGATCGAGACGGTGCCGTGCTTGATGCCGGTGGGGACCGTTCTACGGAACAGGGACACGATCTCGTCCGGCGTCGCGTCGGTCGCGAAATCGTAATCGTATACCTCGTTGCCAAGCAGGAGATCGCGGACCGAGCCGCCGATCAGGTAGCACTCGTGCCCGCGGTCGCGGAAGCGCCTGATGATTTTCAGAACCGTTTCGCGGACATCGTCCGGAATCGTGATGTTGGGATTGGATCTGTGCATGAAGGGCCGCACCGCTCGGGTTGTGTTTTAGAGGGTCCTGCTCATGACCGATGAAACGCGCCAGCCGGTCCCTCGCGCAATTACAAATCAGGACCGGTATTAGTCAATGGATTTTTATGGGGCCGGGCCCCCTCCGGGGCCGTTTCGCAACCTGGCTAATTGATGTCCGGGCCGGGGCTGGGCCGCGCCGTAACCGGGCGGGAGAGCTCGGATTCATGGTTGTACGGTGTTCCCGGACGATAGGCGTCATAGGCGCTCACGGAAAAATAATAGAGCACGTTGTTCTCGATAAACGGGAAGGACAGCTTTTCCCGCCTGTCAAGCGCCCTGTTCTCCTCGATGACCTCGCCGGTAATCGTCACCTGGATGCTGTTCCCCGGGCCGGAGCCGTTCGTTATCCTGCCGCCGTTTACCCGCGAGATGATACCGTCGTACCTGCCCGGGTGGGTGCCGTAATAGATATTGTAGCCGAGAATATCGTGGTCCACGTTTTTTCTCCACTTCAGCACGATCCGGCCGTTTCCCGCCGTGGCTTCCAGGAAGCGGGGTGGGTTGGGGGCGAGATCGAGCCGGTAGTCCAGCTCGATGCCCGAGATTGTAGGAGCACGCTTTCCGTCCGGTGACGGGACCAGGTGCGCGCGCCACTGGTAGTACTTGCCGCGGAGGTACCCGCCGGTTGCCTGTTTTTTCAGGAATATATTTTTCTGTTTGTTGCCGACCCGGTACCATGTAACGCCGGGATCATGCTGCGTAAATCGGCTGTCAGAGATCCTGAATTCCATCCAGACATAGGTTTCCGGGACGGAATCATCGTGCCAGCGGAACTCCTGCACCCTGGTCCCGGTCTCGGCGAACCGGTAAACCGGGCTGGTGACGACCCCCTCGACATTGAAAGGAATGCGGCCAATCCTCCCCGCGCTCCGGTAATTGCGGTATGCCAGCTCGGTGGCTTTCTCCAGGTCGTCGAAGTGCCGGTAGGATATGCGGAACTCGTCCATCAGGCCCGCGAAGCCCTTTCCAATAGTTGCCGGCGGCGCGTCAACACAGACGAGCGATCCGTCGGCGGCGCGGTATCCGAAGGAGGGGGAATACACGCCGTTGAATGCCTCGCCGGACTCGGTCACGTAGACGGCCTCGTCTTCCTCGCCGTTGACGTTCTTCGTCAGCTTCCCGCTGATCCGGTCGAAGCTCAGGCTGACATGGTACCATTTCATCTTCGCTATGGCGCGGCCGCGCCGGAGCATGACGTCGTAGGTCCGGACGAGAGGTTTGTCGAAGATCCCGTACATGCCCGCGACGATCCGTCCGTCGCGTATGACGATGTCTATGCCACGCTTGATTCCCGAGAAGTAACCCACCCTGGAAAAGAGCACGCTTCCGTCACGTACCTCGTAGGGGAGGAACCTGAATTCAATGTTGAACGAACCGAGGTCGTCGCAGGTGCCGAGCCACGCGCTCTTTACGGTCTCGATTGATACACCGTGGTCTTTCTTGAAAAACTGGGCCCCCCCGGCTCCCATGCACCCCCTGCCAGTCACGAAATTGTAATTACTTGAGATTACGCGGTAGTGCCGCATGTCGTCGCGGGTCAGCCGCGCCGGGGGCGTGTTGAATGAGAGCACGATATCGGTTATGAAAGGATCGCTGCCTGTCTGGTAGGTGAGGTCCCTGATGGTGTATGCGGTCGCGCCGTTTGGCCCTTTGATGACGCGCGCGTTATGGAGCGTGGCCTGCTGCAGGGCCGGGAATGTCACGCTACCGGACGCATCAGGGCGCGGTGACATGAGCGGTACGCACAGGAACAGGAGGACGGGCAGCAGAAGCTGTTTCCGTTGTATCGAGCGCGCGCCGCTGGTAATGGAATGGAACATCTGAACCGTCCGGATCACTGATTATTATTTCGGTCAGCTTCCAGCTCATCTATCTTTTCGATCCGGCGCTGGTGCCGGCCACCCTCGAATGGGGACGCGAGCCATCGCTCCACGATCCGTACAGCCAGCTCGTCGCCCAGCACGCGTGCGCCCAGTGCAAGCACGTTCGCGTTATTGTGCCTCCGGGACATCTCGGCCATGAATTCATTGCAACAAAGCGCGGCCCTGATTCCCTGCATCTTGTTGGCTGCGATTGACGCGCCGATCCCGGTGCCGCATATCACGATGGCGCAATCGGCTTCGCCGTTCTGGATTTTAACGCATGCCTTCGCGATATAATCAGGATAATCGCATGATTCTTCAGTATGTGTTCCGACATCGTCGAATGGTATTTCCGTAAAATGCCGCATAATGGCTTCTTTTAATCTGAAGCCGCCATGGTCTGACGCTATTGCGATTTTCACCTTGTGCCCCGGTCGTTATATGATACTCCTACGTATGTGACATATACCGATTATTTAATCAATTAATTTATTGCCCCGGAATAAATTTTTAAAAAATGATTTTGTAACCCGTACCTGTTCCCCGTGAAAATTTTTTTATTATAAACATCCACCGGGCATACTGAAAATCGAAAGTTATTCACAATTTCATTTTTTAAAGTCCGGGCGGACTCTCCATTGATGCGGGTTGCAGTACCGCTCGAAGGAGTCAACATGCCTGCAAGGCAATCCGTCTCGCACACTTCCTGTTCAACTCCTGATTTTTTCAGGTATTGGACATTATGTCATATAAATCTCGGTGCATATTTTAATGTGACATAATTCGAAAAGTGATATCTTTTTACGGCTCAAACAGGCTTATTTTTGAGTAATAATGTGGATAGTGTTGATAACTTTGTGGATAAGCGACAAATTTCCGGATGCCGGTTTTTTTTATTGCATAATTTATTCCTGTTCTTAGGTTCAAGTCGTTAAGGCCTGAGGCTGATAATAAAATTTTATCCGGTGCGGGGAACATAATGATTTCCCATGAGTTCATCGGCTAGGTCAGGAGGATTGTAATGGGATACGAATTTTACAGCGTCGAGAAAAAATCACCGATCGCCTGGGTCTGGCTGAACAGGCCGGAGAAGAAGAACGCCATGCATCCTCCAGCATGGACCGAACTCATACCGATCATGAAGGACCTCGATGATGACGAACAGATCCGCGCCATCATCATCGCTGGGAAGGGCACGATGTTTTGCGCCGGTATCGATCTCATGGGCATGGTGGCGGTGATACCCGAGCTCGTGGAGAAAGACCAGAAGGGCGGCGTCAAGCTCAGTCTTTACAAGAAGATCATTACAATGCAGGAGGGCCTCTCCTGCATCGAACAGTGCCGGAAGCCCGTCATAGCCGCGGTTCACTCGAAGTGCATCGGCGCAGGGCTCGACATGGCGGTTGCATGCGATATCCGGGTCTGCACCGAGGACGCGGAATTTTCACTCAGGGAAACGGCGGTCGCGATCGTAGCCGATATGGGCGTCCTGCAGCGGATCACGAATATCGTGGGCCAGGGGGTCGCGCGCGAGCTGGCATATACCGCGAAGAACATTACAGCCCGAAGGGCGGCAGCGGTGAATCTGGTGAATGAAGTCTTCCCGAACCAGGATGAGATGTTGAAGGGCGCCGAGCGGCTGGCCCTGGAGATAGCCGCGAATTCGCCGATTGCGGTGAAGGCTACAAAAATGGTCCTGAACCAGCTTGTCGCGTCGCAGGTGAACGAAAATCTGCTGTTCAACGCGGTCATGAGCGCAGCGATAATTCCGTCAAACGACCTGTTTGAGGCGGTTACGGCCTTCTCGCAGAAGCGGAAACCGAACTTTAGCGGGTCGTAGATCACGGTCCGGTGCGGGCCCGGCCGGATTGAAAAATTTCTTGATAAAATGAGTCGCCTGTGGTATGATGCAGACAGTGAGACAATAGCGCACGATGAAGATAAAAATCAAACAATATCAGAGCAAATTCCGGCTGAAGTTCTTCGAGAGATACTATGTCTTAAGGAAGAAGTTCGCGAAATTCTGGGACGGCTTCGTGGAAAAGGGGCACGAGAAGATGACCGTCATGTTCATCCCTCATAATGAGCGGAAGATATTCAATTTCCAGATTTCGAAATTTACCATTTCCTTTTTCATGCTGCTGTTACTGGTGGTCCTGGGAACATCGGCGTACGCGGTCATCCAACACGCCACGGTCAAGCGGGAGGAGCAGCGTCTCCTCATGACCTACGAGGACATCCGGTCCCACCTGCTCAGGTTTGAGAAGATTACCAACGACATAGCCGAACAGGTGGACGAGATGAAACCGGATATCGAGGAGCTCTACGAGCTCACGGCCGGGCCGGAAGAAGTTGACCAGATGTGGGATCTTGACGACATGGATGCCAGGGACTTTGAAGAGCTCAGGAAGATGCAGCACATACTCCCCGAGGAGATATTCACGATCAAGAGCCTGCAGAAGGACATCATATGCACGACCAATACCATCAAAACCGTTAAGAATTTCGTCGATGTCCGGAGCAAGGTCGTACGCGACACGCCCTCCATCGTGCCGAACCCGGGCCACATAACCTCCCTGTTCGGCTGGCGGCGCTCGCCGTTCGGCCACGGCAGGGACTTCCACACGGGGATCGACATAGCCGCACCGCCGGGCACGGAGATACGGGCGACGGCCGCGGGCACCATAACCTCGGCCGGCTGGAGCGGCGGCTATGGATGGATGATCCGGATCCAGCACAAGTATGGATTTGAATCCATCTATGGTCATTGCCAGCGGGTAGCGGTTTCCCATGGCCAGGAGATCAAAAAGGGTGAGGTTGTCGGGTACGTGGGCCAGACCGGAAACGCAACGGGCAATCACTGTCATTATGAAATCAGGCTGGGTAATCTTCCGATCAATCCATATCCCTACATGAGCAGGATATGGTGATTGTAGCGATGGCACTCCCGTTACGGTATGCTGAAATATCTGACGACCTACATGCAATGTGCGCTGGTTGCCGGCGTGGTGTCGGCGCTTGTCATCGCCAATGCCAGGGACCAGGGTTTCAGGCAGAACCTGCTCGACTATATTGATGATACCGCGCTGACCGAAGAGACAAGGCTCCGCATCGAGGAGCCTTCCGATACCTCCTCCATAAATGAAAAATATGACAGCTTTTCCTACCGCCAGGGCGACTGGGAGGATTATGTCATTTCCTCGCGGTATAAGGAGAGTGACGGCACGGATAAGAAGCTCTCTCTCTACGAAGGGGATGACGTCAGGATAAACACCTACGGAACGCTCGGCCTGAACCTCGTGTACGGCACCTCGATGTTCACTAAAAAACGCTACCAGGAGTACGACGAGGACAAGGCCGTTTCCCAGGTCATACCGGGAGGGTTCAACCCGACACAGGACCTCCAGATACATGTGGAAGGGAATATCGGCGATCGGATGACCATCTACATCGATCATGACAGCAAGAAGACCGATAACCATTACATGTTCAAGTACAAGGCGGTCGGTGACGAGGAGCTGATACGCGAGATCAATGCCGGCGAGATCGACATCAACTTCCAGGGATCGAAATACGCGGTATATGACAACAATACCGCCAAGGGGCTCGGCGTAGACCTCACCCTGCAGAGAAAGGGGTTCATGCTCAAGGCTTTCGGGAGTGTCACACGCGGCAATACTGAAGTGGAGGTCTTCCGCGGTAACTCGACGCCCGGCAACATCAAGCTCTCGGAATACCAGTTCGTGCGGGGCGTTTATTACCAGATCGAGCCGTACATTCGCTACAACAATGTGCTCGAGCCGCCCTATCCGCCCAACTATACCCTGCAGGCGGTCAATCTCAATCCATACGGTTTCGAGCTCTATGTCGACGACCAGAATCCCTACAACAACCAGAGCGCGGTGCAGCTCCCGGTCTATGGCGGTTTCTACACCAAGGCGCAGTCCGGTGTCGATTACAAGATCAACTACACGACAGGCCTGATCCAGTTCCTCAAGCCGGTGCCGGATAACGCCCGGATCTTCGCCGTGTACACGCTCCTGGGGGCCTCGGCCGACCCCTCGGCGCTGCTGCCGGCGGACGCGCGGCACCCGGGCGGTTCGTTCGCCGGAAAGATATTCCTGTTTTTAAAATACGGGTACTCGCTGGACAATGACCCGGTACCGCCGCCGAACCACCCGGCCCCGGACGTGTACGAGGTGAGGTCGTTCTACTACATCGGCGACCGCTACATTCTTCCGGACAATTTCAATATCGGCTTTTTCATGGAGAACGGCGTGATGACCCATGGCGATATATCGAGCCTCGGCCCGTATTCGGTCGATTACACGAACGGCGTGATTCAGTTCACTTACCGGGAGCCGTTCCGGCAGCTGCTCGAGACCAGTGGAACGGTGTCGAGCATCTACACCGAGCGCCAGCCGGATAACGTGTATGATTACTCCCGGTACAAAATCAAAATCGATTACTACAGGGAAGCCCGCAGCTTCCAGCTCAACCACCTGAACATTATACCCGACAGCGTTGTCATCAAGATTGACGGGAGGGTTATCCCCGCGTCGCTCTATACAGTGGACTATACGGCAGGGTACGTCACCTTTAACAGTCCCACCAACCCCCTGATCGGGTCCGAAACCTCGATAGAGGTCCGCTACGAATACCTCCCGTCCCTCGCGCAGGCGCAGGAGTTCGTCGGCGGCTTCAGAACGGAGTACGCGTTCAGCCGTGACCTCAAGGTGGGAGGCAGCCTGCTCTATTCGCGTTCCTCCGGGGACGAAAAGATACCCACGGTGGGGAGCGAGCCGACGCAGACGATCTTTTTCGAGGGAGACACAACCCTGAGCCTCGACGGCCGCCGGCTTGCCCAGTTCTTCAATATTTTCACCCGTGAAAAGCGGAAGGCCGTCCCCCTCGAGATCAACGGGTATGCCGAGTACGCCAAAAGCTACAAGACGGTAAACACGTTCGGGAAAGCGCTGGTAGACAACATGGAGGCAGCCGAGGACGTGATCGTCATATCGATGAGCGACAGGGACTGGATACTGTCGTCCCGGCCTTCCTGGGCCGGCTGGGCGACCACGCGGGGGATCCTGAATTACTATTATTATCGCGACCCCGGCAACCCGGCCATGCTCAAGGGGCTTGTCTATGCGGCGCCAAAAATCGATTACTCTATCAAAACCGGGCCGTACAACGTGGCCACGGGACATGTTGTAGACTCCATCGTGGCACAGACTACACAGCGCTCCCTGGTGCTGGATTTCGCCGACAATCCTTCTGCCGGCAGCGGGGACTATACCTCGATCGTCGCGCGCGGCATCGGTAAGGAAGCGGCTGACCTCTCAGGCGTAGAATACGTGGAGCTGTCCTATTATTACGACGGCGCCACGGACGTCGAGCTCTACCTGGACGTGGGTCAGGTCGGCGAGGATGCGGACGGAGACGGCACCTACGACACCGAAGATGTTAACCGAAACGGCATCATTGACAGCGATCCGAATACGGGGATCACGGAGGACATCGGGTTTGTCTTCAACGAGACGGGCCATCCGTCGACAAGGGTCGGCGGCGGTCCCGGGCTGAACAAGGTGACCCGCGGGGACGGTGTCCTGACAACTGAGGACCTGAACGGTAACGGTATCCTCGATACAGCGGACAACGTGTACCCGTTTCCTGAAGCCATGCCGCTCCTTGCCTCGGAGAGGACCTGGCAGGTCAAGCGCCTGTATCTCGACCATTCGGTCCTGACACAGAGCCAGGTCAATATCCTGAAAAGCGTGGTCGCGGTGAGGCTTACCGTGAGAAAGAACGCGGGGGCGACCGGCAGGGTCTATATTGACGGTATCCGGTTCGTGTCACCTAAGTGGCGGGACCTGCGCGTCGGCGACGACATCGCGTCACCTGACCAGATCAAGGTCACCTCGATAAACAACATCGAGGACAAGGAATACCGGTTTGAGTCGTTCTCGATGGTCATGCGGGACGTGTACAAGGCCATGTACGGCGTACAGACTACCAATGATCTTTTAAAGGAACGGGAGACCGCGATCAAGGTCGAATACGCCATCGGGGGGGGATACACGAGCGTATCTGCCACCCGGCGCTTCGCGAAACCGATGGATTTCCGGAATTACAAGACCCTTACAGCCTGGGTGAACTTCCGCAGCTATACAGCGAACGACCAGATCGGTATCATGATCGGCTCATCGGACAATGATTATATCGTATACAGGATGAAAATGCAGTTTCCCCAGGTGTGGCGGGAGATGAAGATGTGCCTCCAGAACGGCTCGGGGGGGTTCGTGCTCCCCTCGCAGATGGCCGGCAGGCCGGACCTGAAGCGCGTGACCGTGATGAAGATCATCGCGTACTCTGCGGTGCCGCCGAGCATGGGCACCTTCTGGGTTGACGAGATATACCTGGAGGAGCCGGAGGTCGTAGAGGATTCGGCGCACTGGTACGAGGGCGAGATAAAGGTCACGAAACCGTTTTATCGCACGAAAAGCGGGTTGCCAGTCATGTCCGACTTCAGGGTTAAGTACGTTAACAGGGGGCACGGGGCAAATTTCAGCACCATCGGAAAAACGGACCAGGACATAGCCGAGGAATATCACCAGGTGTTCTCGTCGTTCACCGTCCTCCCGAACTGGAACGTGAAGCTCGATTATATCAAGGAGGATTCGGAGACCGACAGCCTGAACGATGAGGTTGAGGAGTCCCGCCGTGGCGAGACGAACAAGAACAGTGTGATTTTCGCCACCGATTACACGTCCGACATCAACGGCGTACCGAGCATCGGCATTACTTACAAGTACGATGATTACAATAATATGGTCACCGAGGAGATATCGAGCTATGACGTCACCCGCAACAGGATGCAGTCCAATCACGCCCCGGTCATTCATTACAAACAGATCATCGACAGGTTCCTCTGGGGGAAGGTGACCGCCGAGCTCTACCTCGACATGCTTTTTAAAAAAGAGAGGGTCAGCCGCAAGTCGTACGAAGTGACGGTGAAAGACCTTGCGTCGCTCGCGTCCCTGCTCGAGATCGAAAAGCGTCAGCGTACCGATGCCCGGTTCAGCATTGATTATCTTCACCGGTATTTTTATATACGTCCCGCGTTCCAGGTGGGCTCCGAGGAAGTCGTGGCCTGGATGGGAAAATCAGGGGTGAACAGCTCGGAGATACTCTATAACATGAATGGCGATTTCCATTTTCCCTTCGTGTACAATAAAAACTGCAAGTTCGTGGAGCGCAACAAGGTGTTCGCCCTATCGGCTGGCCTCAGCGATTTCACCTATATCGCGCCGGGATACAAGGTGGATATCCAGTATTTCGAGAACAATTTCCACGATTACGATCTACTGAAAGAGCCGCTGCGGGGATACAGGAGGGGAAAGGACGCCCGAACCCTTATGGGCACCGGCATCGATATTCCCGTCTATCTCCATAAGGTCAAAGCGCTTAAGTTTTTCCGGACGTTTTCTCTGAGCTATAACCGCTCCCTGTATTTCACCGAGAAAAACGTTCCCTACGAGGGCGAGCGGCACGACCCGATGAAAGAGCGATTCGGCATGAGCAGGACGGTTACCGGGCTCGCGAACGCCGCACTTAACATATTCAAGTACTATCCCTTCTGTTTTTACATCGGCAGGAACAATTATGCCCGGGCGCGCGACTATGTCCATACCACGATGAACATCCCGGTCCTCTATGCCAACGGGAAGGTGACGGAGGACTATGAAAACACCCTGCGGCTCCTGGATAATTTCGCCGTGAACTGGCAGGTGGACCTGGGCAAGGTGACCGTCACGTCGAACACGGGCATGAACCAGATCTGCGAGCGTCAGAGCGTGTACGGCGTTCCCAGCCAGGTGATTACGGCGAATTTCGACCTGGCGGTAAACTACGATCTCATGAAGCTGATGAGCTTCTGGTTTTTCAGGCCGAACAAAGAGGGACTTCCCTACCATGCCGCCTTCATGACAACGGGCTATAAATTCGAATCCAACATGCTCATTACGCAGAATATCGAGGAACAGGTCCACACGCCGACAGCAGGACTGAGTTTTAAGCGGGACCGCGCCAGCCTGAGCTTCGAGTTCGGCGTGAACCTCAAGAAGAGGTACAATAAACCGTACATCTCGCTCAATCTGCTGAATCGCTCCTACAAGGACCAGGTGTATATCAATAACATGGCGCAATATGTCCTGTTCAAGGAGACGGACACCGGCTACTCTTTCAATATTTTCTTCCAGACCGACGTGCAGTGGATTTTCAAGATATTCTCCCGTTTTTACCGCCTTGCGGCGTTCCCGATCTATACGCTCGAGTATGCGATGAAGCTCAACCGGTACGATTACACGTTCACGGTTTCGCCGGAGCCATATGACCTCCACCTTATCAGCAGCAAGCTCACCCTTGATCTGCATAAGAACGTCCAGGGTGGGTTCAGCTCGCGGTTCGCGGTTGAGCAATACCGCAACCGGTACACGGGGAACATCCGGAAGGAGATTTTTTCAGTCGAGGTGGGGGCGCATTTTACCCTGCTCTTCTGACGGGCCATCAGCCCAGACGGCGCCGTATCCTGTGCTTGAGCTTGTTGTAGAACCCTTTCAGCTCGGTGATATAGAGCCCGTCCCTGCTTCTTTTGAGGACATCGATCGTGGTCAGTCGTATCATCTCCCAGAGTAGGGCGTGGTCCGGGCAGCGCGAGAAATAGTCCATGTTGACCTGGTAGGCGCCCTTGAATTTCCGCGCACCGCCCTCCGCGGTGATGGCCTTGATCACGTCGTTAAGATTAAGCACGTCGCTTGCCGACCTGAGGGACGCGTCGAGCGTGAGCCGTTTCCGGTCCTCGCTCTCGATGGCAGCGAACACGATGACCGTCTGGTACTTTTCCCGTTTAAGCAGAAAGTCGGCGATTACCGCGATGCTGTCCCTGTTGTCGGCGCTGACATATCCCAGCCCGGCTATGAGCCAGTCCTTGTGAGCGATCTTGACGCGGCCGGCGGTTTTTAGGAGCTCGAGCGTTTCCCGCGACAGCGGGGTTGAGCTGATTTTATTGAATGCCTCATGGTCGGAAAAGGCCGAGAGGTAGTCGAGCGCCTCGTAATCGAGCCTGCCGGCATGGGAATACTTGTCCGTGTCGGTATAAATGCCGTACAGGAGGGCCGTGGATACCGGGACCATGTCGGAAGGCTCGAGTCCCCCGCCCATCTCTTTTAGGAGTAGCGCGATGATGGTGCAGGTCGATCCCGCGTCGGTATTTCTTAATGAAAAATCGGCCCGCGCTTCCCTTCCGTCATGCTCGTGGTGGTCGATGAACACAGCACAGGGAAGATCGCCTGCGATTTCATGAGCCGCGGGCGACTGAAAATCTGTCACGATATACGCGTCGAAATGGCGGATGTCCGGAAGATCGGGGGCAAACCGAATCGGTATGTCCAGCGTGGCGATGAACGACTGGTTTTCGGGGAGGGATATCTTTTTGACCGCGACGATTGTGCTGGACACTCCAAGCTTCCGGCAGAGTGCGCTCATCGCGAACGATGACGCGATGGCGTCAGGATCGGGCGAGCCCTTGATGAGGATAAGAATGTTGCGGTATTTCCTGATCGATGCCGCCAGCGCGGTGGGGGAAGCTTCCACGGCAAACCCTCACTGGTACTTGAAGATGATGAGGCTGATGTCTCTCGCCTGTATCCTGTCCTTGGTGAACCGGCGCAGGTCGTCGTAGAGGGCCCTCGTCAGGTCCGCGGGGGCCCGGCCGTGGCTCCGCCTGATTGCCTGCCTGACCCGTTCCAGCGAATACTCCTCGCCCGCGGCGTTTGTCGCAGATACCAGGCCGTCGGAATAAAGCATCCCGTAGCTTCCCGGCGCCATGAGTATTGTTTTCGATTCGTAACGGGAAGAGCGATTCGTTCCAACCGGGTCGCCATCCGTGCTGAAGGGGATAAAGGTGTCGTTGTCCGGGTTGTAGATGATCATGGGCTTGTAGCCCGCTCCCGAGAAGGCCACCTCCCCGGAGGAGGAAAGTGTGACGCAGAACGCCGCGGCCCGCCGGTCTGAAAATCGTGACGTGGCGATGACCCAGTTCATGGTGGAGAGGACCCGGTCAGGCGACCCGAAGAACTTGGCCGGCGTGTGCATAACCGTGTACAGCTCAAGGGAGATGAGGGCCGAATCGATCCCGGCGTAGGACGAATCCGAGATGAACAATACGATCCTGTCGCCGCCGGTCACGATGGAATCGAAATAATCGCCGCCGCTGGCGGAGCTGTCGATGTAGAGCGATCCCACGCGGAAGCCTTTTATCTGGACCATGCCCTCGGGAATGATCCTCTTCTTTATTGCGCTGACAACCATCCGGTCATGGTCAAGGACCTGCGTATCCCTGACCTGTTCCAGCAAGAGTGTATTTGCCAGGTACTGCTGAAACTGGATGCGGAAAAGCTCCAGGGAGGAGATGAGGCCCTTGGTGTATATCCGGATTCCCTTCAGCGGGCCGAGGGCAAGCAGGCCAATTATCTGGTTGTCGGGGTTGATGAAGGGGAGGATCACTTCAATCCTGTTTCGATCGAAAAAATCAAGGACGGCTTCGCGGGACTCCCGGAATTCCGCCGCATAGAAGACCACCGGCTTGTAGAGGAGGACCGGCTCCCGGCTCAAGACCGCCATGAGGGTGCTTTCAGGGCTGATCTCAACATCGACCGTGTCGCCGCCGGTACTGTGAAATCTGGTGAATTTTTTCTCATGGATGTTCAGGATGTACAGATGGGCTCCGGAAATGTCAAAGGCCTCGGCCACCCCGTCGACAAGGGCGGTAACGATCTCTCCCCATTTTTTATCCTGCCGGTCGCCGGTTTCGAAGGGCCGACCGAACAGCTCGTCGACGAGCTCGTTCATGCGCCGGGCCCCGCGTTGGAACAGGGACCCGATCCGGGGACGAATATATTTGAATACCAGGAACTGGTAGAGAAAGAGCACCAGGGCGATCCCCACGGGGTGTACCGGTTCGGCCAGGTATTCGGTTGTATTGTGTTTCAGCATCAGCATGACGGGAACGAACAGCAGGGTGAACATCAGCAGCCAGTATACGCCGGTGTAAAAGAAATTTTTCAGGTCAATGGTTTTCACGTTCGTCGCCGCGTAATTCATGATGATGAGCATCAGCGGCAGGGGAATCAGTATCCCGATATTCCTGAACCGGTCTATGGCCTGGAAATAGGGCATGTACACGGAGAGTGTCATGAGGGTGGCGACAAGTGCTCCCATACCGGCGCACAGGTAGAAGAGATCGTCCCTTACTGCGCGGTATTCATGCTGAAAGGCCCGGTATCCGACAAGGGAGATGGCGACCAGGAGATACGCTGTCAGCGCGGTGAGATAGACCGGGTATCCGGAAGTGAAGGCGGGACGGCCAGCGCTGCCGCCCCCTTCTGAGACAATGTAATCGGTCGCGACTGTTGCGATGCATAGAATGTAGCCGGGAAGGCTTCCGACAAGGGAGATAAGGAGGTGCCTCGGCTTGATGTATGGATAGAGAACAAGAAATCCGGTTATAAGGGTCGATATCAGCAGCAGCAGGGCAGTCTCCAGTTTAAATGTAAGCACCCGGGAAACAGGCGTTTGCTCCACGAGATCGAGGCCGATGCAGACAAACAATGGCACCGAGGCAAGGGCAACAATCGAGAACATCAGGTTTGCGGTAGTACGGGATTTTTTGAAAATATTATAGAAAAAAATAACCAGCGACACGAGCGCAGCGCATCCGGCGAGTATTAATTCCAGGTATACCAAGGCAGCATCCTTTGATAATTGATTCAGTTCCGACGGTTCCGGCCGTGTTCGGCGGCGGAATGATGGCGTTCCATAAATACGAGATAATACCGGTAGCGACTATTATTTCAAGTAATTATCTGTCAAATTTCCAAAAAATGCCCAAACTGAAATTAATGGGATTTATTAAAAAATTTTTGTCATGGAACGGGAGGCGCTCGCTACTTCTTTATATACCGGCTTTATCGTGTTATACATCGCCGGTCGTGAGGAGCATGTGAAAAAATCAGTGACAAGCGGAGTGGCGGTTCGGGTTGCTTTTACATTACTGGCGGTCATAACGATGGTCTCCTGTTCCGGCGGTATGCCGGGGCGCGATCGGAAGGAGGCAGTCCGGGGTCGACTTGATCTCAGAGACTGGGATTTTAACCGGGACGGCCCTGCGGCGCTCAGCGGGGACTGGGAGTTCCACTGGGGAGCTCTCCTGGAGCCGGACCGGTTTAATGAGAGCGCACTGAGTAGCCGTTACCTGCGTGTGCCCGGATTGTGGAACGGACGGATCGAGCAGGGGCGGGAGGTCGGCGGAGACGGCTGCGGGACGTACCGGTTGACGGTCATGCTGCCGTCAGCCGTGGCACAGCGACTTGCGGTCATGGTTCCTGACCTCGGCACTGCCTACAGGCTCTTCCTCGATGGAGTGGCAGCGGGGCAGGGCGGCGTTGCCGGGGAATCGATCCGGACGGCTCGTCCCGGTTACCGCCCGGATGTGTACGAGTTCGCCCCGGCCCGGGATCGGCTGGAAATTGTTTTGCAGGTGTCGAATTTTCATCACCGGAAGGGCGGAGCGTGGGAAAAAATCGTCATGGGATCAGGGCCGATGATCCGCGGCATGCGGGAGAAAAGGCTCGTGCGGGATTTTTTTCTCTTTGGCTCGATTTTCATAATCGGGATATATCACCTCGTCCTTTTTATCATGCGGAAAAAGGAACGGTCCTATCTGTTCTTCGGGCTCTTCTGTCTGCTCATAGCCGTCAGGATCATTTCCACCGGGGACTATTATCTTCTCAGGCTCTTTCCCGGCATGTCGTGGGAGTGCGTTATCAGTGCGGAATACCTGTCGTTTTACGCGGCCGTACCCCTGTTCTTTCTCTTCATGGGCTCGCTGTTTCCCGGGGAGTTTTCCCCCCGCGTTCTTCGTGTTGTGACGGCTATCGGGGCGCTTTTCTGCTGCACCGTCATGCTCCTTCCTGCCCGGCTCTATACCCATTCCATGCAGGCATACCAGGCCCTCTCGATCGTCATGAGCCTGTACGGATGTACTGCACTGGTCATTGCAATGGCCCGGAAGAGAGAAGGCGCGACCGCTTTTATTGCCGGTTTCGTGATCCTTTTCATCACCGTGATAAACGACTTTCTTCAAAGCAACCTGATGGCGGAGACAGGATACCTCGTGCCATTCGGGCTTTTCATCTTCATTTTTTCCCAGTCGTTTCTTCTCTCGGCCCGCTTTTCCCGGGCGTATGATGCGGTTGAGAAGCTCTCGGCCGAGCTAGACCGCAAGCACTCGAGGCTCGCCGAGATAGGCGCATTGAAGGACGAGTTCCTGGCGGCCGTGTCCCATGAAATCAGGACGCCGCTTAACGGCATGATCGGGCTTGCCGAGTCGATGATCGACGGCCGGCAGGGACTGATGGGCCTTGAAGCGCGCTATAATCTCGGACTGATATCGGCCAGCGGTCGCAAGCTGGCGCGCCTTGTCAACGACATCATCGATGCTTCGAGGCTCCGCAACCATGATCTTGTCCTGCGCAGGGGGCCGGTTGACATGAGGACCGTGGCGGATATCGTCCTGGCGCTCGCCCGCCCGCTCACGGGCGCGCGAAAAGTCGAGCTGTTCAATACTGTCGAGCCGGGCGGGCCGCCGGTCCTCGCGGACGAGGACAGGATTCAGCAGGCACTTCATACCATCGTGGCGAGCGCCATAGCCCGCACCGATTCGGGCTACGTGACGGTGTCATCCCGTGTGGCGGCAGGCACCGATACCGCGAGCGGCCTGATGGAGATCGTGGTGACGGATTCGGGGAGGACGATCCTGACTGACGGTGAGCCGGAGGCCCTGTATGACGGCAATGGCCGTATGGAGGACGGCTCGGGCATCGGGCTGTCTGTAGCGCGCCAGATCGTCGAGCTCCACGGCGGGACAATACGGGTCGAGCCCATGGCCCCGGGCGCGCGGTTTTCCTTCACGCTGCCGCTTCACGACGGCGGAGAAGCGGCAGTGGAAGAGACGCCCCGATCCCTGCCGGTCTACCCGGTTATCCGGGCCGCAGTGATAGCGGGGTCCGGCCCGGGGCAGGGTACACCCCAGCCGGCGACCGGCGTAAGCGGCCGCGTCCTGGTGGTTGACGATGATGCCATGGACCGCCAGGTAATGTGCCATTACCTGGCGGCCGGTGATTATTCTGCGGTCGCGGCCGCCGGCGGGACAGAGGCCCTCGATCTTCTCGGCAGCGGCGCCTATGACCTGGTATTGCTCGATATCATGATGCCGGGAATCTCCGGGTACGATCTCTGCCGCGAAATACGAAAGCGTTTCTCTCTCCACGAGCTCCCGGTGCTGGTTCTCACGGCACGGTACGGCATCGCGGGCCTCGTTGCCGGGTTCGAGAGCGGTGCGAACGATTACCTGGTCAAGCCGATCCACCGGGAGGAGCTGCTCGCCAGGGTCCGGACTCTCGTTTCCCTGAAGCGGGCCGTCCGCGACCATGACGAGGCGAAGTACAAGCTGCTACAGGAACGCATGAATCCGCATTTCCTGTTCAACGCGCTTAACACGGTACACGCGCTCATCAGAAGGGACCATGAGCTCGCAGACCAGGCGGTTATCCTGCTTGCGGACAATTACCGTTATTTGATCGACCACTCCTTCCTCACGGTGGTGGCCTTTGATGAGGAGTGGCGGTTCGTGGAAAACTATCTCGAGCTGGAGGAGCTCCGTTTCCGCGATTCCCTTGCGGTCAGCATGGAGCGGGAGGGCGATTTTACCGGCATCAACATACCCCCGCTGACCATACAGCCCCTGGTGGAGAACGCGCTCAAGCACGGAGTGCAAAAGCGGGGAGGGCAGGGCGCGGTGAGCGTTTTTGCCGGTACGGCAGGCGGTCGGGTCACCATTGCCGTGGCGGACAACGGCGCAGGACTCGATTCGAGCGACCTGTTTTCCCGCTCGCTCGGGAACATACGGAAGAGGCTTCACCACTGCTTCGGAGAGGCCGATATTGCGCTGGAGAGCGCACGCGGCAGGGGGGTAACGGTGACCGTGACGTTCCCCTGCGAAACAGCCGCTGCGTCCCAGAGCGCTTGATTGTGAGGTGATTGCATGGAAGCGGAAAAGGTCTATTCAGTATTGATTGCAGAGGACGAGGTGCCGGCACGCGAGCTCCTCGTGGATTACCTGCTGACGCGTCGAGAGCTCAAGCTATCCGGCCTGGCACGGACCGGGGAGGAGGCTCTCCGGCAGATGACCGAGCGGAATTTCGACCTGGCCCTTCTCGATATCCGCCTCCCCCGGCTTACAGGGCTGGAAGTGCTCGGGCGCCTGAAAAAGCCGCCCTCTGTCATCTTTACAACCGCGTATGAGAGCTATGCGCTCAGGGCGTTCGATTTCGGCGCGGTTGATTATCTTCTCAAGCCGTTCGGGGTTGACCGGTTTAACCGGTCTATCGATAAATTTCTGGCCACCCGGGACCTGTCCGCACGCGATGCGCCGGAGAGCGGCTTCACGGTCAGGGAGGGAGGCAGGATGCATATCCTTCCGTACCAGGAGATCATCTACGTGACGTCCCATGGGAAAAACACGGTCATCCACATGGTCTCCGGGGACCGTGAAGCGCCGGTTTTACTGAAAGACGTGGAGCAGAGGCTCCCGTCGGGAATGTTCGCGAGGATTCACAAGCAGCATATCGTCAATGTGCGATACATATCATGGATAGAATATTTAATCGGCGGACAGTATCTCGCTTTTTTAAACGATGAGGACGAAAGCTCCCTCACTGTGGGAAGAAAATACGCGCCCCTTCTGAAAGCAAGGCTCGGGATGGACTGATGCCGCCCGCATAGGCGGCATATCCGATATATAAACACAACCCGATGGTTTTTCCGGAAAATTGTTAAACTTTTTCATACCACAAACAGTCATATATTGTATATTGATGGTATCGGTTCCCGATACGGGGACCACGCGGTCATTTACTGCCCAAGGAGTCATGGTATGAAGATAATAATAGCAATTGCAGCAATCCTTCTTGTCGGCCCTTCGCTTTTTGCCGATGAGATTTATCTCTCGGACGGCGGCGTCCTCAAGGGTAGTATCATCCAGATTACCGATACCGGCGTGGAATACGATCCTGAAGGAGCGCGTGCATTCGAGGTCATCGATAAAACAACGGTTGCAAAGATCAAATACGATAATGGAACGATTGTCACCATGAAGGTGGACACGCTCCACCGTGCGGATGGAACGGCCGTACGCTGCACGGTCATAAGGGTCACGAAAGACCAGGTCGTGTACTCGCCGGAAGGTTCGGACGAACAGAAAACCGTGGCCCGCAATGAGATCGACCGGATTGAATACAGTGATGGCACTACCGTGGAGATCCCCGGTGACAGGGAACAGAAAGAAGAGGCGGTGGTGTTCCGGGAGAAAAAGCAGTCAGGCGGCTTTATCGACTCCTGGGTCCGGGTCGCCGGGTTCTTCGCGTTCGGCAGCTCCGCGGGGGGCCTGATCGAGCGCGAGCAGAGGGTGCTGGATGCGTACCGTGCCGACCTCCTGAAAGCGTATGTCCTGCCCCGGGACTACCGGATGTATAACACCTACGGCTCGGGCGGTGGAGAGCTGGATCTGCTGCTGCCCGCGGTCAAATTAATGCAGAAAAGGGGCTTCGACCTGAGCGGCATAAAGTTCGGAATCCGGGGCAGGTACGGGTACGAGGTAACCGAGAGCACCATCTATGATGACAGCCTGTATAGTTCGTTCGACGGATACGAGCTGTTCCATGGCGAGCTCATGAGCTACCACTACTGGGCGGCCGGGCCGGTCATGAACCTTGTCTTCAGCCCGCAGAGCAATGCGTTCAACCTGCTCCTCAATTTTTACGCGGTAGGCGGCCAGGTGTTCAACGGTACCGTGAGGGGCGCTGCAGCCCTCCGGAGCGCCCGCTTCCTTGCCTGGGAGATGCTGGGAGCGGCCGGCCCCTACGGCACGGCGCCCTTTCTGCCGGCAAGCATTGCTAACGTGACCAACACGAGCCGTTTCAATACCGTGCACTTCAACGGCTACACGGTGCGGTTCGGCTTTGGTCCGCATTTCTCGCTCAACAAGTACGCACCTGTCACTTTCGGTGTGAACGTGATCTACGCGTACACGAATATCAAGCTGGGAAGGGCTCTGCCGATCTACTTCGACGGTAACAAGCGGGCAACGCACCATGAGACGGGCGGAGAGATAAGCGTGGGCTTCCATATTTTATAGGGCCCGGCGGCCGGCACACCGGCCAGTATATTCCTTGACAGCGTTGACATTCAGGCAATTCCTATCTGCATGAGAATCGTTCTTGTACATCCTGCCGGCTCCAACTGGATCAGGGGGGCAAAGGACCTCGCTGCCGTGGCGAACAGGATGGCCCCCCTCGGTCTTCTGTCAATAGCCGCATATTGCGAGCAGCGGGGACATGAGGTTTCCGTCCATGACTGCCTTGGCCCCCGCGCGCACCATGACCCCGTTGAGAACGTCAGGCAGATACTGTCGTACGGACCGGACCTGGTCGGCTTTTCCGCAACCACGTCGGGCTTCCTGGACGGGTACCGTCTTGCAGGCATGATAAAAAAAGAGATGCCCCGGGTCCTGACCGTATTCGGAGGGGTCCACGTATCGGCCCTGGGCGGCGCTCTCCTCGAATCATATCCTGACATCGATTACCTCTGCATGGGTGAGGGCGAGGCCATCCTGGCGGAGATTGCCGGCGGACAGGCGCCGGATACGATCGATGGGCTTGTGTGGCGGGACGGTGACCGTATCGTCACCAACACCCCCCGGCAGCACATCGCCGATCTTGACTCGCTTCCGTTCCCGGCCTATGAAAAGCTCGCGGGGTTCCCCGGAGGGTATAACCTTCCGCTGTTCAGCTACATTAAAACGCCCGGCGCCACCATGGTCACGAGCCGGGGCTGTCCCTACCAGTGCTCGTACTGCGACCGGTCCGTGTTCAAGCGCGGATTCCGTTACAACTCCGCCGGATACATTTATGACCACATGAAACACCTCCGCGAGCGGTTCGGCGTCCGGCACGTCAACATATACGACGACCTCTTCACCATGAACCGCCGCCGCATCGAGGAGCTCTGCGGTCTCCTGGTATCACGGCCCCCGGGCATGAATTTCAACTGCGCGGTCAGGGTGGGGCACGCCGACGACGGGCTGCTCCGCCAGTTAAAGAATGCGGGGTGCCTGATGGTCTCCCTGGGGATCGAGTCGGCGGACCCGGGGATGCTCGAGCGCCACAAGGCGGGCGTTTCTCTCGACGAGGTGCGGGACACGGTGGCGCGCATCAAGAAGGCCGGATTGCGCGCAAAGGGCCTGTTCATGATGGGGCTCCCGGGCGAGACCGAGGAATCGATCCGCGCGACGAGCGATTTCGTCATCTCCCTGGGGCTCGACGATATGAACATGGCGAAGTTCACCCCCTTTCCCGGCGCCCCCGTGTGGGCCGGCATTGAGAAGGAGGGGACAATGGAAAACGACTGGCAGCAGATGAACTGCCTCAACTTCGTGTTCGTGCCCGGCGGGATCTCGTCCCGGGAACGCCTCGACCACCTGTACAATGAGCACGTGAAGCGGTTTTATTCGAGCAGGGAGTGGCGGAGAAAATTCGGGAAGCGGGTCTGGCAGCACCGGAAGAGCCTCTGGTATCTCCTGAGGCATCTTCCGTCTTTTGCGCGTGCCAGAAAAAATTTTGAGCCCGGGACGGTTGAGTGAGGACATCAGGTAATGCATAATTGGAATGAAACTATCGGTCATTTGCTTGCAGGCCCTGATGCGCCTGAAAAGGAATTCGTAACGCCGGGCCGCACCTATGGCGAGGTATACGAGACTGCGGCCGGGCTTATGGAAGCGTGCCGCTCGGCAGGCATGGCCCCGGGTGAGCCGCTCTGTCTCTGCACCGAGGACAAGGTACTGGTAGCGGCGGCCGTGCTCGCTTCACTGGCCGGCGGACCGCTCCTGGTGGTACCCTATGCCCTGTCCGAACGGGGCATAGGGGAAACGTCCGGGGCAATGGGCGTCGCGGCCGGGCTTGCGGACAGGGAAATGACGCTTCCGGCCGGAATGCGGTGCATTATTCCCGAACGCGCTCGGTGGAAGGGCGCCGGGAAGCCGCGCGGCTCCGATGATCCCTGCCTCCAGCTCTTCACCGGGGGCTCGACCGGCAAACCGAAAGTCTGGACCAAGACGCCGGTGAATGTCGTTTCCGAGGCGGCGTTCCAGGCTGAGAAGCATGGCATAACTTCTGAAGATTATTTCGTTGCCACGGTACCGCCCTATCATATTTACGGCTTTCTCTTCTCGGTCATGATACCATTTGTCGCCGGGGCGCGGGTCATGGAGCGGGTTGTGGTGTTTCCCAGGGAGATCCTGGCCGCGCTTGAGGAGAACCCGGTCACCGTGCTGGCAAGCGTGCCGGTCCACTACCGGGTCCTTCACGGGGAGGAGATACACGCCCCCTCGCTCCGCAGAGCGTTTTCATCTGCAGGCCCGCTTGACCGTGAAGACGCGCTCTGGTTTTACCGGCAGACCGGCGTGGGTGTGGAGGAGATCTTTGGCTCCACCGAGACTGGCGGCATCGCGTGCAGGTGCCCGGCTGTCGGCCGCGAGATCCTGGAGCCGTTCGCGTGCGTGGCATGGAAGATCGAGGACGAGCGGCTCTGCGTGAAATCGCCTTTCCTGTCGCCTGACCTGCCGTTTGACAATGCAGGCTTCTTCGCGACCGGGGACCGCGTGGAGGCTAAAGGAACCGGCTTTTCGCTCCTTGGCAGGTCGGATGGCGTTGTAAAAGTGGGCGGAAAAAGAGTTGATTTAAACAGCGTCCGTGATATCATCAAGCGCATTCCGGGGGTCCGCGATGCGCATGTCTTTTCCCTGCCCGGGAGAAAGGCGCGGGACACCGACGTCGCTGCCGTTGTCGAAGCCGATATTGCAGAAGAGGAATTGAAGCAGGCCCTTGCCGGGGCGATGGAATCCTATGCCATGCCGCGCCGCCTGCGCGTCGTTGCTAAACTGCCATCAACATCAACGGGAAAGATCGATCGCGAGGCGATGCTGAAACTCTTTGCGCCGGACCGCTAGGACATTGAAAGGGGGTTGGTCATGGAAGGAAAAACTGTTTACATGTTCCCCGGCCAGGGATCGCAGTCGGTCGGCATGAGGAGCAGGCTCGGGGCCATGACCGAGGAGCAGAAGGAGCTCTTCAGCACCGCGGACTATGTGCTGGGCTTCCACCTGAGCGTGCTGATCGATGAGGGCCCGGATGAGGAGCTGACCCGCACCTCGAACACCCAGCCGGCGCTCCTGGTGATGGGCGTTGCGTTCGCGCGCGGGCTCGACAATTGCGGCCAGCGGGCCGATATCGTCATGGGACATTCGCTCGGGGAATACGCGGCCCTGGTCCACGGCGGAGCCATCGATTTCAAGGACGCGGTGCTGATCGTGCGCCGGCGCGGCGAGCTGATGGAGAAAGCCGTGAAGAACACGCCGGGTAAAATGGCCGCTGTCATCGGAGCCGAGCGGGCGAAGGTCGAGGCGCTGATCGCCGAATGCGCGAAGGACGGGGTCATCGAAATCACGAACTTCAATTCGCCGGTGCAGGTTGTCCTCTCGGGCGAGACCGCGGCAGTGAACAGGGCGGTTTCCATGTTCAATGAAAGCGGGATCGGGAAGGCGGTCGAGCTGAACGTGTCTGCGCCCTTTCACTCCTCGCTCATGAAGCCGGCGGCAGAGGAGTTCAGGGCCTTTCTCGACGGGTACGAGTTCCGGCCGCCGCGCGTGGAATTTATCGATAACGTAACCGGCCTGATGGAGCGGGACCCGGCGAATATCAAGAGAAAGCTGGTACTTCAGCTTTCGAGCCCGGTCCAGTGGGAGCGGTCGGTGCTGACGGCAGTTGATGCGGGCGCCGCCACCTTCATCGAATCCGGCCCGGGTGCCGTTCTTTCGGGACTGGTCAAGCGGATCGTGAAAGACCGGACCATCATGACCGGGGAAAAGGCGTTGAAAAACGCGTGAGCTAATCCGTATCCGCTTTCTCTTTTTCCTTCCCGCCCTGCAGCATTGCCGTGATGTTTATCCGGTGGTTAAACATGATGAAAAGGGCCGTCGCGAGTGCGCCGATTATCGCCGCTGGCCGGTACCCGCAGGCCGCGATTGTCCCTAATGCGAGGACTGCTATCATGGCGAATGACGCGATGAAGGGCACCCTCTTCAATGCATATACGCACACCCACGCAATACAGGAAACCACTGCACCGGCAGGCGTAATGACTGCGGAAAATCCCAGGTAGTTGGCCACGCCCTTGCCGCCCCGGAACCCGTGGAAACATGGGTAGCGGTTACCGATAACCAGCGCGAGCCCAGCCCAGGGGACCGCGCCCGGCGTGAGCGCGTACCGCGCGAGAAGGGCGATTACCACAGCCCTGCCGATGTCCAGCAGGAGCACCGCAGTCGCCCAGGCCGGGCCGGCCATGCGGTACACGTTCGTGGTGCCGGCGTTTCCGCTGTAATGGAGGCGCGGGTCTTCTTTACCGAGTATTTTAAAGAGCAGTATCGCAAAGTTCACCGAGCCGGCCAGATAGGCGAGTATGATCACTAGTATTAGCTTCATGGGTAATATATATTTGTTGGGTATAGTGTTGATATGTTTTTAAACAAAAGCATACATATGCCACTCTTATATTACTGACATGGTGTTATTCATCAACACAAAAATATAATAAAATAGTATTTTCAAACTTTTCTTGAATATTATTCTGCTTGAATGAAAAGTTCTTGAATTTTCTAATTATAAATTTACTGTAGATTCAGTCATTAATTTAATGTCAATTGGAGGGTATGGGTTTATGAAACGACTTTCTGTTTTAATGTTACTTCTTGCATTTGTTCTTGGTTGTAGATCCTTCGAGGTGATTGTTAAGGATGATCCTTTTAAGAAAACTGCTGTAGTCACCGCTGACATGTGGCATGATACACTTGATGGAAAAATTAACAATGAACAAGCTATTTATTCAAAAGAGTTAAAGGGAAATGTATTTACTGCCCCAGTATTAAAACTCGTATTTAAAGGTCATATCCCGGGTTATAGCGGTTATACGGGTGATAAATTGCAGAAAAAAATAGAAATATCTCTTGATGGAAAAACATTTAATTTGAACTTTAATAATACAACCTATCATGTATTTAAACAAGCATATTCGACTTCCAGTACCCGTGCAAGCGATGGCAGTTTTTCTTCCAGTTCTTCATCCGGTGAATGGCATTGGGCTGATTTAACGGGAACATTGACATTATCGCCTGAACTTCAAAAAAGCATTCTCAACTCGAATAGTCTATTAATCAGGGTCTATACTGGTAATGATTATACCACCCTTTCGGCTTCTGCTGCTCAAATGAGTGCCTTGAAGAAATTTTTAACATTAGATCCAGAAGCAGTTAAAAACAGGAAGAAATAATTTATTTAAATAAACCTTTAAATGTTTATATGTATTCCCGCCACCAGATGCGGGGATACATATAAATTATTTTTTTTATTACCCCAGTCTACCATTTGTCTTATCAACAGTTTATCAATGAAAATAGATGATTGTTTATAGTTGCATGGATTGCTTGATGATTTATATCACCAATTTTTACAACTGATGTTTCCCTCTTGATTTCCACCACCAGGGCCCTGTCCCACGCCACGGCCAGATTAATCCCCATAGCTTTTGACACCGCCTCCTTGACGGACCAGACCCGGGCCGATGCCTCCATGTCCCCGATGGGATGATTGGTGACCAGGGAAAGCTCCTCCTCGTGCATGTACAGGCTGCGGCCATTCATGACACGCTCCGATATCTCCTCCACGTCTATGCCGATCCGTCCGTCGGACAGGGCCGCGACAGCGAAACGTGAGTCGTGGGACGCGGTGCAGTGATACGGCTCGCTGCCGTCCGGAAGCGGACAGCAGGGGCGGCCGTCCTCGTGCATGGTGGTAAGTGCGACGGGAGCGATTCCCGGATCAGCGCCCGGGAGTCTGCGCGCCAGCTTTTTCAGCGCCATGCGCGCGCCCAGAAAGGTCCTGGCGCGTTTTGCCCGCATGGAGCTGAAGCGGGCGCGCTCGGCCTCGGAGAGGATCCCGGCGCAGGGAGCGGTCAGTGAGTCGAGCTCTACCACGCAGAGGTCGCGGCAGCGGTCCCGTATCCGCGCCAGCGGGTCAGTTTCCCCGGCGCGGATCCAGTCCGGGGGCCGGATGGCGCCGCCGCTCACGTCCTTCATGCGCAGGCCGCGCACCTCCTCGCACAGACCGCCGTCCATGTCGTAGATCAGGATGTTGAAGACGAGCTGACCGCCGGTCGAGGACAGGGGGGTGATCCTCGCCGCGTATGATTCGCCGGCTGCGGTCTTTTTCCGGATCACGCGGCTGTCGATATGAACCGGGAACCCGACAATGCCCGCGTACCGCTGCCCCCACACGCAGGCTGCGTGGAACGAGGCGTCAAGGGGAAAGGGCGAGCCGAGCGGCCCGGCAGGGGCCGCGTCCGTTCCGCCGTTTACCAGCGCGACCGCGCCCCGGTCCGAAACATGCAGGCGCTCGATATTGCGGTAGGCCGGCCCGAAGGGGACGAGCTCCTCGTAGACCAGGTCCGGGTCCGGGACCGCGCATATACCTTCAAGCCCGAGGGTTTCGTCGAGGGGCGGCAGGCGTAGCGCAGGCATCTTGCCGGGAAAGGCGAGGGACACGTGTTCCAGGGCGCGGGTGATGGAGGTCGAGCCCGACTTTTTTATGGTAAGGAGCTTCGCGGACAGGGCCCTACCGCTCGTCCCGATCTCGCTGAACGCCTCGACCGAGGAGGCCTCCGGAGGAATTTCCAGGAAGCGCGGGAAGTCGGCGTTTTCGATGAAACGCACTTCCATGCCCGGGACGCGCGCCAGCGCCGACCCGGCGAGCAGGCGCATGGCCTCCACGGCCGGGTACACGGTGCGTCCCCGGAACACGTGGTCGCGCAGGTACTCGGCAATACCGATTGGTATCGGTATACGCTCCGGCCTCGTTATTTCGGGAAGGTCTTCCATAGGTGAACGGTCTTCTCGTCCACGGCAACGGGCCTGCCCGCCCTGTTGAGCGCGCAGTGCCTGGTGAAGCCGCGGCAGATGAGCCTGTTTGTTTCGGCATGGGTGATGAGGTAGTCGAATTTGAGACGCACCCGCTCCAGCTCGATCGGCCTGGTGTGGACCCATATGAGATCGTCATAGTAAAGGGAAGCGTAAAAAGTGATACCCAGGTCGATGATCGGGTAGACAAACCCGCTTTCCTCTATTTCGCGATAGGGGTAGGCCGCGTCCCGCATGAGCGACGCCCTGCCCAGCTCGAAATAGCGCAGGTAGTTCGAGTGGTATACCACCTCTGAACGGTCCGTGTCCGCGTACAGCGTCCGGTGGCTGCACCGGTGCCAGATGTCGCCGGTCGCGAGGTCGCGCACGAACCGCTCGTCGTTGTTAAACACTTCCGGCCTGAAGGGTTTCGGCTTCACGTTACACCCCCCTGAACACGACGCAGCAGTTGGTGCCCCCGAAGCCGAACGCATTGGACATGATGATATCGTGATTCTGCCTGCGCGCCTGGCCGGGGACCACGTCAACGCCGCTCAGCAGGGGGTCGGGAACATGGTTCACCGTGGGGAGGATGATCCCCTGCCGCATTCCTTCGATGGCAAACGCCGCCTCGATCGCTGCCGCCCCGCCCAGGGTATGTCCGATCTGGGACTTGTTTGATGACACGGGGACCTTGTCAATACCGGTTCCGAACACCTCCTTGAGGCATTCAATCTCCGTCGCGTCGCCCTTCGGGGTGGAGGTGCCGTGGGCGTTCACGTACTGTATGTCGCCGGGTGAGAGGCAGGCGTCCTCTATGGCCTGTTTCATGCAGATGACGATGGTCTTGCTGTTGGGACGGGTGAAATGATGGGCGTCCGAGTTCCAGCCGATGCCCAGCACCTCCGCCTTCGGGTCAAGGCCGTATGCCCGGACCGCCTCATCCGCTGCCAGCACGACCACGCCGGCGCCCTCGGACAGGACGAAGCCCTTCCGGTCCGCGCTGAAGGGGCGAGAGGCCTGCGCCGGGTCGTCGTGCGCCCGGTCGCCCGGCTTGATCTTGATGGTGGCGTTCATGTTCTCGAACCCATGGATGATCTCGGGGATGATGCAGGTATCGGCGCCGCCCGCCAGGACAAAGTCCACGTCGCCGTCGCGTATCATCCGCGATCCGATGCCGATGGCGTGGTTGCCCGAGGCGCAGGCGCCCTCCGGGGAGAAGATGGGTCCAGTGAACCCGAGGAGCATGCCCGCCTTGCCGGAGGGCAGGTTCGCGCAGAGGTTCGGCAGCAGGTAGGGGCTCACTTTCAGAGGGCCCCGTGAGAGGTAGTTGTCCATCGCCTTGCGGTATGCGTCCGAGCCGTTCAGGGCCGAGCCGATCAGGCATGCAGTGCGCGGGCCCGTGGTTCCGTCGATCACGAGGCCGGAGCGGCGGACCGCCTCCTGGCATACCGCCATGGTGAGGAGCACGAAGTCCGCGTTCCAGTTGTATATTTCCTTTTCATCCGCGAAATCGAGCGCGCGCGGGTCCCAGTCCGGGATCTCGCCCACGACGTTGCACGCGGAGTTGACTTCGCAGCGGGTCACCTTCCGGAAACCGGCCTCGCCCTTCACCGCGCGGGCCCACGATTTCTCGAAGGTGGCGCCCAGGGGAGTTGCGGCCCCGTAGCCTATGACATAAACACGCCTGTTTTTCGGTGCTTTCATGCTTTTTTACTCTGGTCCGGGAGGCGGGGCCTCCCTGAAAACAATGGGGTCATTAATATGAAAAGCTGAGATAATAAACAAGAAAAATTTTATTTAAATAGCATTCTGAAATGGGCAGGGAATACGAGATTTGTGGTTCTGGCTATAACTGCATGATGGGATATAATCCCGGCATAGATAAAAATGTCGCTGCAATATATGGTCACTGACCTCTGCTTTTTGAGTTGAAGTTACCATCGCGATATCATATACTGGCTTGCGTGCCTCGCACATGCATGGCACGCGAATGGCCCAAAGTGTCCCGGGGATCTATACTTAATAAAACATTTTATCCTGATTTAGTAAATAGTATGTCAAATACAGCGGGCCGGTTTTTTCCCGTACCATATGCAGGCAAGGAGGTTTCAATGGCTCAGATAATGGTACCCGGAGACGTTTCAGTTAAAAACATTAAAGAGTTCCAGCAGATTGTGAGCGAAGCCCTGGAGCAGGAAGGCGTGATCGTGCTGAATTTCCATGAGGTCAAGCGCGTCGATCTGGCCGTGATGCAAATTCTGATCGCCCTGAGCAGCGCATGCAGGGAAAAAGGGAGAGGGTTAAGAATCCGGTCAGCCTCGAAAGAGATAAAAAACCAGATCAGGATATGCGGAATTATATAATAACGATATATTATTTTTTAAATCCATCGCGTATTTCCCTCACAACCGGTTTCAGGATGGCCCGGAATCCGAAAAGGTAAAAGAAGCAGATGAACAGCAGCACGAGGATTGATGGATCATGTGTTCTTCCTGAAAAACCAGTATCCTCCGTGCACCGTTGAAATGAGCCAGCCGATCATGCCGATTGTGGCTCCTGGTTCAATCAGGGCCCTCCGGGAGCTGACTGCCAGCGCCAGTGCGCCAAGGACGACTGAAACCGCATATATGACGGAAAGCAGTATTCCCCAGGATTTTTTAAAGTAGACGGCATACAGATACACGAGCAGCAACCCGGCGATCGTAATTGCGCCGCTCTTGATATTTGTCGCGATCCTGAGCTGCGTGATGACGCCGGGATCGATGTTCGTAAGATCGGTATATGCAGCCAGCCTGAAGAGCTGGATGTTCTCATACGCGTCCGCGAACATTACGACCGCGGACAGGCATATCCCCGCAGTAACGAGCGCGGTGCCGAACTGCAATCGTCGTCCGTCATCCGCCAGACGGCGGTTGAGAAAAAGGAACAGTGCGGCGATAAGAAGGGGATAGCATACCATGAAAATATAATCATACCTGTTCGTACTATCCATGACCCGGCGCAGCTTGGTCCCTTCCGGCGAACCGGGATCTCCCAGCACGGACCCGACCTCCTCCGGGCTGCGGACCATCTCGAACCAGAATATGGCCTGGGTGAATCCTTCCTTGTTGGGATATTCCGCCGGCCGTGCTATCTCGCCGCCGCTCATGGCGATCATAAAAATCATAGATGCAAATGTGGCAATGCCGGCAAGAAGGACAAACAGGGAGTATCGCCTTGTTTTCATAAAACCTCGCCTCTCTTTAATAGTTCTGATTGTGGTCGAAAAAATGCCAATCTCATTTTTAAGATCTCATGATTCAACGGTAAGTTTTTCAATAATTTTCAATAATTCAGCCAGGTCCATCGGCTTGGGAATGAATTCATATGCAGAGCTTTTTTTTGTCATCTCAAAACGGTCCAGATCCACAATGGCGCTCATGAGAATAATCGCCGCTCTTTTATTCACAGCTTTTATTTTCAACATGAGCTCAAATCCATTCATCAATGGCATTCTGTAATCAGATAGCACGATATCAGGCTTGATTTTTTTATATTCTTCAAGGGCTTCTGTGCCGTTTGAGGCTGTTATTACTTCATACCCTTTTTCGGTCAGGAACGCCTGGAGCTCGGAGCGTATATCCGGTTCGTCATCAACTACAAGGATTA
This sequence comes from Spirochaetota bacterium, assembly GCA_041749375.1. GTDB lineage: Bacteria > Spirochaetota > UBA4802 > UBA4802 > UBA5550 > RBG-16-49-21. Next base: position 10,927 of record JBGTBN010000072.1, on the reverse strand, counting down.
CTGTTTTGTCCATGCGTCCATCTCCTTGTTGAATAGTGCCGTCCGTGGCCCGGGGCCAGGGTTACTCCGTGCCGCTGCCTTTCCTGACGAGGGTCGCCAGCTCAACCGCACGCTTCATCATCGCCGATGCCGAGTGAAGGCCGGCCGCGTCTTTTTCTACACCATGGCGTATTTCTTTGTCGAACAGGCCCATTCCGCCGGGGCTTGCCACGGCGGAGGCGCCCAGCGGGCTGATGCAATGGTGCACGCTCACCGGAAGCATCTCGGTGGTCAGGAAGAAGTACAGGTGCGTGAGGTGCGTTGTCTCAAGGCCGCCGTGCCGCGCCCACGCGACCGCAGCGCTCACCCCCACCTTGTTCCTGAGCTTCCCGCCTGCGATGTTCCCGAACACGAACACGCGCATGCGGTCGAGCATGGCCGCCATCTTCGCGCTGGTGCGCATGAAATACACGGGGCTCGCGAGCACGATGATGTCCGCCGCTTCCGCCTTGCGGAAGATATCCTGTGCTTCATCCTGTATGGCGCAGTAACGGTCGGGTGTCTGCTTTTTGAGGCAGAAGTTACAGTGACGGCATTCCTGTATGTCGGTTTTTGAGAGATGAACGATCTCTGCGGATATGTCGACTTCCCGAACCGAATCGATCATGTTATTCATCAGCAGCTCTACGTTGCCGTCCTTCACCGGACTGCCTGTTATTCCGAGGATGGATAGCCGCATGGAAGGCCCTCTCGAATGTTAATGATATGATGTGCATATATAAGCATGGGCATGCGTGCCAGTCAATGACTATATGATAATGACACCGTGGCGGGAAAAATGACAACCGGCAGGGCAAGTGGTCGGCGCTGAGCGGGATTGGGGTCTAGGGGAGCCGGGCGATAGCTTTTTCCAGCGCCTCGATGGTGCCCGGTTTGTAACCGATCTCCTCGAACAGGATGAGGCCCTGCCGGTTCACCAGGAAGGTGGCGGGAATGCGTTTTTCCGGATTATACTTTTTCACGGCAGTGTGGTAAAAATCGAGAAGAAAGTCATGCTCGACCCCTGCGGACCGGAGGAACCTCCGCGCCTTATCTCCGGCATCGCCGCTCGTGTCGTTGATGTCGATGTTGACGAGGAGGAGCTTCAGGTTTTTTATACCCGCATATTTTTTTTCAAGCTCTATGAGCAGGGGCATCTCTGTTTTACAGGGCCTGCAGTAGCTCGCCCAGAAGGAAATGACCAGGTTCTGATTCATGGAGGACAGGAACACGGTTTTGCCGGCGCTGTCGGGCAGGGCGAAGCCGGGCGCTTTCCGGTATGCGGACAATCCGGGTATTGCCACAACCGCCGCCAGTACAATGACTGCTGCTGATCGTTTCATGGGTTTGATCACGTAATGCCTGTTTTCCTGGAATCAGATAGTTATTACCGTGACGCGTAACGTCAAGAAGTATATGCACCGGCAACAGTGATCGGTTTATTCCGGACCGTGCGGCCCGGGAACAGGAGAAAATTTCTTGCTATTTATCGGTACGGGGGCAGGGTGGTAAGGCAGTATCGATACTCTATCCACCAGGAGTACTCGCTCCCATGCTTCTCATATCCGACATACATTTCGGTGCGACCGTATCAAAAAACGTGCGGCATTTCATGGAAGCAGCGGTAAACCCGGCCATGAACCCGGAGCGGCTCGTCGTGATCGCGGGAGACATGACGCAGCACGCCACACCGGATGAGTACGAGGAGGCAGAGCGCTTCATCAGCGACCTTCTCGGCCGCGGGATACGGATCGTCCTGACCCCGGGCAACCACGACTTCGGAGACTGGATCGGCGAGTATATTTTAACGAACTGGAAGGCGCGGCAGCGGTACGAGCGGCTCATGGAGCCAGTGCTGTCGCAGGAGGGCGTGCTCGCCCGGGAGGAGTGCGACGCCATCGTCCGGTTTGACGATCATGTTTTCGTCTGCCTGAGAAGCACGCACCGCGGCCAGGCGCACAAGCTGGGGCTCGTCGGCATGAACAGGATCAGGAAAAAGCAGGTGGTCTGGGCCGCGGACCGTCTCGCGTCGATCGACACGAAAGGATGCCTGCTGCATCTGGTGACGCACCGGAGCCTCTGGCGCGAATCCGGCGACCGCCACGCCGGCATCTATCGCGGCCATTTCATGGAGGAGGGCCTCCTCAAGCGGTTCCCGTTCCACTCGGTTATTCACGGCCACAATCACCGCTTCCTGTTCGCCTATACCTCGACGCCCCACACTGGCATCCCCATTATCCGGATGTCCCTGCCCACGATCTCCGACCGGAACCGGAAAAACCGGATCGGGTACGTGCAGTGGGACGCCCCCTACCGGGGCCTGCCTCAGTTCATCACGATTTGATTCAGGAGTTTTTCAGAAAACTATTAAGGAAACACTTACCGCACGCGGCGGAACACGATGCAGGAGTTGCATCCTCCGAAGCCGAAAGCGTTTTTCAGAACGAATTCCTGTTCGAGCGGGCGCGCGCCCTCGGGCACGCAGTCGAGCGGGAGCTCCGGGTCGGGTGAGTAGTTGATGGTGGGAAGGAGCGTGCTGCGCCTCATGCCCTCGAGCGCGAACACGGATTCAATGCCGCTGGAGGCGCCCATGGCGTGTCCTGTCTGCGATTTGTTTGCGGACACGGGCGGTATGGAACTCCCGAATACGGAAGAGAGCGCGTCATGCTCGACCTTGTCGCCGATTTTTGTCGAGGTGCCGTGCGCGTTCACCGCCGCTATGTCCGCCGGTCCTATGCCGGCCGCGGCTATGCTCTCCGCGACGGAGCGGGTAACCGTCGCAGGATTGGGGGCCACGAAGTGGTACGCGTCCGAGCTCATGCTCCATCCGCGTATCTCGAACGCATACGCAAGGCCGTGCGCCTCTGCGAATTCCCGCGTAGCAATAATGACCGCTGCCGCTCCCTCGGACACCACGAAGCCGCGCCTGCCGGCAGAGAACGGCCTGCTCGCTGCAGAGGGCTCCTCCGGCTGGTCCTTTTTGTGCTTGTACGCCCCGTTCATGGAGGCGAAGCCGGCCACGATGGGTTCCACGAGCGGGAAGTCAACGGCGCCGCAGATCACGACGTCTGCGATCCCCTGGCGCAGGAACATCGAGCCGATGATCATGGAGGTGGACCCGGTTGCGCACGCGGTTATCGTCGCGGTTATGGGACCGGTCGCGCCGGTCAGGATCGAGACTTTGCCGCCGACCATGTTGATGCAGGAATTCGGGTTTGTGAAGGGGTGGGGCGATTTACCGTCCTTCACCATGAGCCGGTCGGCGGCGATGACCGCGTCCAGCCCTCCCACGGCAGTGCTGAAGGTGATGCCCACGCGCGGCGCTATCTCCGGGGTGACCTCGACCCCGCTTGCCGCCAGGGCCCGGTGTACCACGAGCATCGCGTGCCGGTATATCGGCGAAGTCCAGTGCGCCATCTCGCGCGGCGCAAGGAACGGGTAGGGTGCCGTGTCGATCTCGCCCACCTGGCCGGCTATGCGCACCGGGAAGTTTTCATCATACGGGAAGCGGGTCAGAGCGGCCACGCCGCTTTCGCCGCGGGTGGCGCGCTCCCACTGGGTCTGGAGGTCCGTTCCAAGCGGAGAGACCATGTCGTAGCCGAGGATTACCGGTTGTCTGTTGTCTTGTCCTATCATATGTCACGGCCCCCCTGTCCCCCGAAGGGGGCACGGAAAATGAGTTCAATGTTATAATATAAAAGTCGAGATATCCTTTCCTTCTATTACTATTAATGTAAATCAGACTTGATTAAACCCCGCTTTCTCACCATCAAAAGTATCTCAACGATGAAGCTCGCTCCTGCTCGCCCCCTCTGGGGGACGGGGGGGTTACCAGGGAATAAACTTGTACAGCTTCGCAAACATCTCGTACACCTCGATCCAGTTCTGTAAATCTCTGGTCGAGCGCATGTGCGCGCGCTTGTTTACCATGACCCAGCTCATGTGGGCCGCGCCGTCCTTGCAGGTGGAGCAGTCCCTGGTCTCGGAGGTGCAGCAGCGGTGCATGGTTTTCAGGTCAGCGGCCCAGCGGATGAATTCGATAAGACGCTTCGGCTGGGGGTTCCGCCTGTCCAGCGGCTTGGTCACGGAGGGGCACTCGTTCCAGCCGAAGGGGCGGCCGAGCATTTTTCCCGTGGTTATGATTTCATGATAGTATTTCGAGGATATCACGGTGTCCGGGTACGTATCGAGCATGGCGTCCATCTCGTCCCTGACGGCGGCTAGCTCCTGCTCCGTCCATGAAAAGCCGTCCACGCCCTCGTCATTGGAGAGGAGCTGCATGTGCACCTTCAGGCCCGCGTCCGCGATCTTTTTGATGATGAGCCCGGTTTTCCCGATCTGCTTCGGCGTGATGGTGTAAAGGTAGTAGGTGTACGGATCGCCCTCGTAATGTTTCCGGGAGATGGAGAAGGTGTCGCGGCCGCGGAGGGTCTTCTCGTCCTCCTCGTCCCCCCAGAGAGAGATGCCCACCATCAGGTCCGGGAAGCGGTCGCGCGGGACCTTGATGATGCCGTTGGTGGCGCAGTAGGTGGGCAGCCGTTTGTAGAAGGCCTCCACCCGGTCCAGGTAGAGGGTCGGCTCGCCGCCAATCAGGATCGCCAGGTTCACCCCGCGGGCTTTCTCCTTGTCGACGAACTCCTCCCACTTGCGGATGTCTGGCTCGTCCGGCGATTTCTTGTGCTCGTCGGATGAGAAGAAGAAGCAGCCCTTGCACCGGAGGTTGCAGTTGTTGGTCACGTCGTAGATGGAGCTGCGTATGTTGAGCGTGGCAATGCGGCGGTACCGCTCATGCCATTCTTTATCCAGCAATGAACTGACGGTGTTCATGAATTTCTCCTCGATTGTTTCCTTGTGCGCCCGCGGCCTATAGCTCGAACCCGGGAGGCGGCGTCGGGCGGTCCAGCAGGTTTTTCCCTTTCTCGTACCCCATGACCCAGACCGCGAGATACGTGTCCACGTAGTCGAGCCAGGCCCTGAAGGCTTCCGGGTCCGAGCCGTGGCGGTAGAGCCGTGCGGTCACCACCGCGCTCCCGGCCGCGTAATGCCGGCAGTCGGGGCAGTCCGTGTCCGGCACGCAGCAGGCCACGCCCCGATCCCATGTCAGGTCGGTGCGGTACTGTCGGAAGGACCTGCCGAGTCCGATGTCGGTCGACGGATTCATCCGCGGGTAGGAGCAGGCGTACAGGTCATGCAGGCCGAGCCGGTGGGTATGAGCCACCGCGTTGTACGGCGAATAGAGGACGTGCTCCGGGTACCTGGCCAGGACCTCCAGCATGACCTCGCGGGTGCGTGCGAGCGACCCGGCATCGTGCCGGAGCGGGCCGCTGTATCCAACCGGCGCGGAGAACATGTTGAAGGTGGCCCTGCAGCCGTTCTTCGCCAGAGACTCCATCACGTCGTGAATCTCTCCGATGTTCTCCCGCGTGAAGGTATAGACCCACACGGCACGCGGGTCGTCCCGGTAATTGTCGATCTGCTTCAGTAAAAGGTCCTTCGCGTTCCGGATGCGGCGGCTCGTATCGTCGTTCCCCCACACGGAGATGTGTATCTTGTATCCGACGGTCTCCGGGATTTGCTTGAAGCCGTTGGAGGCGATGCTGCCCAGGGGGATGACGTCGTAGCAGGTCTGGCATAGTTCCGGGACCAGGGAGGGCTCGGCGCCGGCAAGGACGACGTAGGTGATGCCGCGCTCCTTCTCCGCCTCCATGAGGGCGCGCCAGTCGTCAGGCCTGCCGTTTTCCTTCGCGAATTGTTTTTCGCCTTCGTAATAATAGCACCCGTCGCACCTGATATTGCAGCGGTTGGTCATGTCATAGGTCGATTCGCGGAGGAAAAACCAGCGGCGCACTTTTTCCCACCGCTCGCGCACGGCCGGGTCTGTGATGATCTGCGAGAATTTCATCTTGCTGCCTGGGGCGACTTTAGTAATCACTTTTCATCCAATTTTTGTTCGATGTATTCGGCGATTAATCGAACGGTCTTCAGTTTCGGGTAATCGTCTTCATCGATTGAAATGCCATATTCATCCTGGAGTACCAGCACCACCGTGGTCAGGTCCATGCTGTCGATCCCCATTTCGTCGATCAGGTCGATCTCCGGGTCAAAGGTCTCCGGGGTCACGTCTTCGAGCTTCAGCTCTTCGATCAGAATCTCCGCGACGCGAAGGATCATTTTTTTATCAGCCATGTGGGTTCCTCCTCTTTCGTTATTTCACCATACATTCGGTCATTCGGCGGGCGTCGCCACCCTGACCTGTCCGCTGCACGCAAGCTGTCCCCTGGAGACGATCCTGAATTTGAACGCCGCCGGATCGCCGCCCTCCGGCGTTATCGTCACGGAGACGGTATCATCGGGCCGGATGAACTGCCGAAACCGCACCCTGGAAAATGAAGAGATCGCGGTGGCCGCGCCCTGTTTTTCCGCATGCCATTTCAGCAGGTCGGAAACCATGGCGAGCTGCGCGATCCCGGGAAGGATGGGGGAGCCGGGAAAGTGCCCGTCAAACCAGAGCGAGTCCCGCCCCGGTGTCGCTTCGGCTGAGATTTCATGCGAACCGTCATCCCTCGGATTTCGCACACAATGCCACGGTCTGTTCATTATATGATAATACCGGATTGTCCGCAGTATATTGTAACTGTATAAGGCGGATTTAACTAAAATAAAAACCTGTACATGTTGTCAAGGAAAAAAGACCCGGTTAACAGGCTCCTTTTCCGCGATCACCTCCAGGAGCATGCCGCCCAGAGGCCCGAATTTCAGCACATGCGGCGAAATCCGCCTGGGCCGGAAGCCCGCTGCCGCGAGCGCTTTATCAACGGAGCGGCGCGACCGCGCGCGCAGCCAGAGCCCCTGGCGCAGGGCGTTGCCAATCTGGGTAAAGAGGCGGAAGAGGGAGCGGTGCGCGGTGGTCACGTAGAGAATGCCGCCGGGCTTCAGGATGGCGGAGAGCCGGACAAAAAGCGCGCCGATGTCCGCGACATACTCGAGGGCCGAGAAGGAGCAGATCACGTCAAACGGGCCGCCTGCATCGAGCCGCTCGATGTCTCCGGTACGACAGTCGATGTTCCCCAGGTTCTCCCGCTTCGCCTTCTGTTTGATAATATCCGCCATGACAGGGGAGAGCTCGATAGCCGTTACATGCCGGCACCTGCGGGCGATCGGGATGGTGAAGAGCCCGGTACCGGCGCCGAGTTCCAGCATTTCGAAACCGGGATTGACGAGTGGCAGGAGGTTCGACTCGAAGAGCGCATACTCTTTTTTCCAAGCGGCGTGTTGCTTACGCTCATCGTCGTAAGAGCCGGCTATTGATCCGTAAAAAAGAGCCGCCGGCGTCGAGGGTGCGGCAGTCTGCATGACAGATCTGCCGATCAGGGCCGGCAGCGGGAGGATCTCGAACCCGCGGTCTTTGAGTGAAACGATGAGCGATTCGACCTCGCCGAGCCATGACCGGACATCAAAGTCCTTCGAGGGGGCAACGTCGTGCAGGAGTACGATGTCGCCCGGCCGGACGCGACGCGCTATCCTGTTCGAGAGGCCGCTGACCCGGCGGTTGCCGGCGTCGCGGGCGCGGCGGCTGAAATTGATGCAGAACATGCCGGCCTCGAGGAGCGGCCGCCAGAGCCGGGGGCCGGTGACCCCGACCGGCGGACGGAATGCGAGCGGCGTAATGCCAAGCCCGGCCAGGACCTCCTGCGTCCCGGCGATCTCTTTCCGGATCGTGTCCGTGGACCCGAACATGAGGAGCGGCGAGTGATTGTACGAATGGTTGCCTATATCGTGGCCCCGCTTCAGGACCATGTGGACCAGGTCCGGTCGCGCCGCGGTGCGTCTGCCGGTGACGAAAAAGGCGGCCCTGACCCCCTGCTTCGCGAGCAGATCGAGGAGCGCGGGAGTAGTGGACGGATCCGGCCCGTCGTCGAAGGTGAGGGCGACTGCCCGGCCGCGCGCCGTTCCCCGGCTCGTCACGGGAAGGTAGAAGCGCATGCGCGGGAACAGGGGTGCTGCGAAGCAGAGGAGAAGGAATATTGCCAGCGGCAGGGCGGCAAGGCGCGTGTCGATGAAGGCGAGCAGGGCAGCCGCCTGGAATGCGCCGAGCCCGGCAAGGTGCGCCGGCGCGAGGGGGACGATTAACGGTCCCCGTTTCATCTGATCATGTGCTCCCACAGGGGGCCGGTCTGTCCCTGCTTGTGAAGTCGTGCTACCAGCCGGGCGCTTCGTCTTCCACCCGATCCCACGAACCAGTTCTCCCGGCCGGTTCCCTCCGCCGAGACCATGCGGTATATCTCCGTGCTGTCGATCTCCCCTGACTGGTAGAACACGGGCTCGAGCAGGTCGTCGGACGCCGAGATCTGGCCTTCGGCCAGTGCAATGTCGTAAAGCGCGGTGTGGGGATAGATCCGTATGCCGCAGAAAAAGAAGATGACGCATTTCTCAAGAAGCTTTGCGTTTTTAATTGTCTCGGCGACCGTGTCCCGGTTCTCCCCCGGCCCCCCGAGCAGGAGGTAGTGTGCGATGTAAAGGGACGCATTGCGGGCCGCCTCATGCGCAACGAGCGCGTCGGCTGCATTGAATGGCTTCCTGAGCGCGGCGAGCATCCGGTCGGATAGCGCCTCGGTCCCGAATTCGACGTGCGTCAGGCCGGCGTCGCGCAGCTCCTCGTAATACCCGGCAGGCGGGCGCGTGGGAGCGAAGAAAGCGCCCCAGGGGATCGAGAGGCCCTTTTTCCTGAATGCGCGGGCCACCCCGAGGCTGTGCCCGTAGTCGCCGTTGAAGACCGAGTCGGTTATGAAGAAGTATTTCGCGCCCGCGCGCTCAAGCTCGAGCGCCGTTCCGGCCACCTCATCGGCCGGAATCAGGCGGAATTCGTTTCCCTCGATGCGGGGGTAGGTGCAGTAGACGCAGTTGTACGAGCACCCGCGCTTGCTCTGAAGATTCAGCATGCCCCCGCGCTCGATGTAAAAGCGGTCATGGCCGCCGGGCGTGAAACTCCTCCGGGGAATCGATTCGAGCGGACTGGGGCCTGGTTCCTGCGCATTCTTCATGATCACGCCCTCTATGCCGGACGGGTCCCGGCCCTGCTCCAGCGCGTCCAGCAGGAGGTCGAGCCGCTCGCCCTCGCCGATTATCCCGTAATCGGCCCCCAGCGCGTCCATCAGATGCCGCGGGAAAATGGTGAACCCGCTTCCGCCCAGGACAACGGGCGCCTCGGTGCGTGCCCGGATGACGTCAACCAGGTCCCGGTAAGCGCGCACGAATCCCTTCGCGTCCATCGCGTCGGTGTTGTCGATGTTGCGGAGCGAGAGGCCGACCAGGCCCGGTCTGAACTCGTCGATCAGCTTGCCGATCCCGGTCGAATCTTTCACGATATTTACGTCCGCGATGACCACCTCGTGCCGCGGCGACAGGGAGCCGGCCACGTAATCAAGCCCGAGGGGATAGATATAGTAGGGGACGCGCACGGTGTTTGCTGATATAAGAAGGACTTTCATATGATATCAGGCGGTTATCTCTACCGCGGTGATGAAATCGCCCAGGCCGAGCATCAGGATGCCCGCGCCGGAGAGCGGGCAGGGAGCGCCGCCGGCAAGGGCTGCAGGGATCTCGCCCAGTGCAGCGCAACGAACGGCCAGGGCTGCAGCGACAGCGGAGGCTGACGCGAACTCGCCGACCAGTTTACGGTAGTCAATGACCCGGCCGGAAAAGCCGGTTGCGGCAATGAACTCGCCGAGGCGGCGCTCGCACTCCCGCCTGTTCCCGGCAGGCATGCCGGCGAAAATCGCTGCGTACGTTTTCTTGATAGAGGCAGCGCCACCCGCGGATTCGACAAGGGAGGAGATGACGCCGGGATTGTTCCTGGAGCCCCGGTAAAAGAGCGGTGAAATAGTTACGCCGGACGGCTCCCTGCTTTTACGGAGGCAGAGGGCGCCGCCGCCGTCCGAGGGAGTGCCTCCCGCGCGCACGGAAGCGTCGAACAGAGGCGAAAGGGTGTCATGGTGCTCATCAGCGCCCATCACGAGAAGGGTCTCGACGTCGCCGGCTGCCAGGGCCGCGGCAAACAGGGCCTGCTCGAAGGAGGAGTCGCCGCCGGTCACGGTCAGGTTCGCGCCGGGGGCCTTGAGCCAGATGGCGGCCTGCCCGGCGGGCGCATTGTGCACGGACCCCACGAAGTCGGTGGGGCTGGTGAACTGCTCACCGGACTCGAAGAGCTTGGAGAGAAAATCATGGGTCTCGGACAGGGGGCCCCACCCGGTCCCGAAAAAGATCGATGACGGCTTTGCTTCGCTTCCGGCAAGCCCGGCCGCTTCCATGGCCAGGGAGATTACAATGCGCGGAAGCCTCTTGAGCCGCCGCACCTCGCGGGGCGGCAGCTTGGCGGATATGTCGGCCAGTGGCATCATGCCGCTGCACGGTTTCCCTTCGATGAGCGCGGCGATTGTCCTGTCAATATCTCCGGCGCCGGTGAAGCAGGCGGCGCTCACTGCCTCGAACCTGAATACAGGCGCTCGCGCCGGCGCATCGTTCGCGGCATTCGGACCGGAGATCACCAGGCAGGCGTTGTTGCCGCCGAACCCGAACGAGTTGGACAGCACCAGCCCGGGCTTTTTCTCCAGGGGAGCGAGCAGCGGCGTGACCCCGAGCGCCGGGTCCGGCTCGGTGCAGCCGGTGTTAGCGGGCATGATGCCGTCCCTGACGGCCATGGCGCAGACGACCGCCTCGATGGCGCCTGCAGCGGCAAGGGAATGGCCCGTGGCCCCCTTTATCGACGAGAGAGGGGGGACGGTTTCGCCGAAGAGCGCGCGGATGGCCCGCGCTTCCGCCAGATCGTTGTCCGTGGTGCCGGTGCCGTGCAGGTTGATGTACCCGATGTCGGCAGTACGCACGCCCGCGTCCTCGATGGCGCGCGTCATGG
>JBGTBN010000071.1:0-66511 GCA_041749375.1 Spirochaetota bacterium | reverse complement strand
GTACCGCTGGAGCTTGTTGACCTGTTCCACCGCGGTCAGTATTTTGGCCTCGAACCCGTAATCCTTCAGCGTATAGATCAGCGCCTTGACGTCCTTCGGGAAGCAGGAGCCTCCGTAACCGATGCCGGCGTAGAGGAACGCATTGCCGATCCTGCTGTCGGAGCCAATGCCCCGGCGAACGCTCTCGATATCGGCACCGGTGATTTCGCAGAGGCGGGCCAGCTCGTTCATGAAGCTGATGCGCGTGGCCAGCATCGCGTTCGCTGCGTACTTGGTGAGCTCGGCCGAAGGGATGTCCATGAGCATCACTCTGTCGCCCTTGCGGACGAAGGTGGAATAGAGCTCGCGCATTTTCTCAGCGGCGCGGGCGGTATCGGTCCCGATAATGACGCGATCGGGCCGTATGAAATCTTCAAGCGCGTTACCCTCTTTTAAAAATTCCGGATTTGAGACAACGTCGAATTCGATATCGGTCTTGCCGCGCTTTTTCAGCTCCTCGCGCACCGCCTCGCGTACCTTTTCCGCGGTGCCGACAGGCACGGTTGATTTGTCTATGATGATGGTATATTTCTCTATGCACTTTCCGATCTCACGCGCGACTGCTATGACGTGCTGGAGGTCGGCCGATCCATCCTCGTCAGACGGTGTGCCAACTGCAATGAACACGAAGAGCGCTTCACTTATCGCTTCCTTGAGGTTCGTCGTGAAGGCGAGCCGCCCCTCTGTAAAATTACGCTTTACCATTTCCTCTAGGCCCGGCTCATAGATCGGGAGGATCCCGTCTTTCAGGCCCTGTATTTTCTTTTTATCTATATCGATGCACCAAACATCGTTACCCATGTCAGCAAAACATGTTCCCGTTACCAGACCGACATATCCGCTACCAACAACTGCCAGCTTCATTATTTACTCCGTTCGGTACTTTTTGATTTCATTGAATGACGAAGAAACGATGCACCAGGCCACACACGGACTGGCGACGAAACTCATAGGAAAAAATAAAATATTTCCCCATGATTGGTGTCAACACTTTTATTTGAAACCGATCGTGCCCATCCGGGTTATTATCCCCGGAAAAACAAAAAGGCCGCCCATGCGGGCAGCCTTTTTTCATCATGTGTTGGTTCCCGTCAGTATTTGTTCGCCTTTTTGAGAAATTCCGACATGCTCGACTCCGCATCCTTGAGTCCCTTGAAATACGCCTCCGCGATAAAGAGCATCGAGTTCATGAAATACGAATAATGTGGAATAAGGAATTCCCGCTTCAACTCGTTCCGTATCGGGAATGCGGTCGTATTTTTTATATCGCCCAGTTTCTTGCCGTCGAGGAACGTCTTGCCGTTAACCACGTGAGTGAAAATAATATCATCGGTTCCCTCTCCCGTTGGCGATGGGTCTGAAATTCGTACGACATATGATGTGCCCGAATAATAGTCCCTGTCATAAATCTCGGACTCGATTTTGGATATGCTCTGACCATCCGTGTAGATTTTTACCTTTCTTGTCTGTATACCAACGACCTCGCGTGCATAAATATCCTCTTTTTTAAAGCTGTGTTTTTCCATTTCGATGAAGTTTGGCCCCAGCACATAGGTCGTCTGGTACGGTATGAGTCGAACTCCGTCAGCCTTGAGCAACTCATATTTCTTGATTATTTCCGACATGCGTTTTGAGAGAGAGGTGACCTGTGTATCCAGCCCCTTGCCCTGCTGGTCCAGAGATTCAGACGACAACCTGTACGCCTGTCCTTTATCACCACTTTCCTGCGCGCTTGATACTGCAACCATGAGCATGATGCACGCACTGACAAGAAACAGCTTTTTCATATATCCTCCGGCGGTCTGGTTATGGAGCATGCCTTGTTGCAACGGCCTGCAAAATATAAACCAGATTACTATAATTACAATATTATTTTCGTACAAAACGGCCATTTTTCTGTAGTAATTTTCCCTGAAACGGCAATAATCAGGTATATTATATTGTATAGACCGAATTTAGACGTCGGTGCAGCTATATCTGGTACGTATTGTATCATACGCTTCATCATGAGCTCTTTGAACCATCCGTGCCGCAGAATAAAAGGCATTTATCATTTCCATGGGAATATCGATAATAATAGCACAGGCTTCGATAACCCGTCATACTGGGCGACAATTTCAGGATTATTCTATGCATACTGTACTAGTAGTTGATTTCTCAATATTTAAAGAATCCATCGTAAAAACGTTCGTGGAAAGCGGCTATACCGTCGAGCTTTGCGAATCGGCATACGATGCCATGAAAAAACTCAAGGCGGTCGATGTTGATCTTGTCGTATCGGAAGTCGAGCTCCCGGGCGATAACTCGTTTGATCTGTACAATTACATATCCTCGACATACCCCTATATCCCAATGATCATGACGACCGACAGGGACATAGACTCGTTTTTCGATGTCATATTCAACCAGGGTATCGGGAACGTCCTGTGCAAACCGTTCAAAAAGGACGAATTGCTCAGCCTTGCGGAGAAGCTTATCACGAAGAAAAATATTTTCGGCCTCGATCACTATATCGACGGCCTTCTGGAAACCAAGAAAATCCGGATTCACAGCTCCATGCAGATAAAAAAGGCCATAACAATGGTCTGTGATGAGATACTGGCATGGGGGTTCAATATCGTGAACAGAACCATGCTGAACCTCATACTCAACGAGATGGTTATCAATGCCGTATACCACTCACACGGGCTGACCGAACAGAAAAAACAGCGGATACCGGTCACCCTACAGGAAGGCCAATTCGTCGACATTTTTTTCGGAAGGTCCCGGTATAAATACGGCATTGCCATTGATGACTACAGGGGGAAGCTGTCAAAAATGATCATTCTCGACAGCATCAATAATGTCATTAAGCAGAGCGCGCTTCTCACCCAGGCCACGGCTGATGAAGACGAGATACTAACGCAGATATCCGAGACCGGCAGGGGGATCGATCTTGTCAGGAAACTGGCCGGGGAATACTACTTTATAATCAAGAAGGACATCCGCACGGAGATAATAATCCTGTTCGACTCGATGTATGAGAACGACACCTCCTGCGGATACTCGTCACTGAAGATCATCGAAGACCTCTCCCAGGAGTAAGACCATCCTTCTTCTTTGCAGCCATGTTCAGTGCCGTTCCGGTCACGAACGATACCGTGAACCCGATGGGGACGAACCAGGGCCAGAACACCTTGAACGCAGCCGATACGACCAGCACGGTGACGATGCTCGTCATCACGCCAGCAAGCGCCGCCCGGTCGCTGAATTTCTCGAACAGGGCGCCCTGCAGGAAAATACCCAGCATGCCGCCATAGGTGATCGACGCGATGCTCAGACCAAGCTCCACGAGGGGGCTTTTCGTGTCATGCAGGAAGACCGCGATGAGCATCATGACAAAGGTCCACCCGAGAGATATAAGGCGTGAAACCATCACTTTTCGCTTCTCCGGCATATCCTTCCCCGAGATCATCAGCAGGTCCATCGCCGTTGACGAGGCAATGGAATTGATGGACGAACCGATCGTGGACATGGCCGCGGCGAATATTCCCGCTAACATCAGGCCCTTGACCCCCGGAGGGAGCGTGTTTATGATGAAATAGGGCATGATCGTATCGGGTAAATCGAACGTCCTCCCTCCCAGGGCCGCGTAGATGAACAGCCCCCAGATCATGAACAGCGCAAACTGCACGAACACCAGGATCCCGCTCCATACCATTGCCTTGCGCGCTGCGTTGAGGTCGCGGCAGGAGAGCACCCTCTGGACGATGAGATGATCGGTCCCGTGAGAGGCGAACGAAAGGAGCGCGCCGCCGATGACACCGGAGAAGATGTTATACGTCCCGAAAAATCCCTCCACCCCGTTTTCGAGGCCCGATGAAAAGAATATCAGCCTGTCGGCCGGGATCTTATGAAAGATCGCAGAGATCGGCATGTCCATCATGTGCGAAATCACGAAGATTCCCGTTACCGCGCTCACCAGGTAGACTACCAGCTGGATGGTATCGACGATCGCAACAGAGCGGATCCCGCCGTAGAGGGTGTAGAAAAACGTGGTAAGTCCTATGATTATAATCGCCTGCCAGTACCCGTCAAACCCAAGGAGGAGTGATAGTGGGATCGCCGTGGCGAACAAGCGTATACCGTCTGCAAGCAGACGGGTTATGTGAAATATGACGGATATTGCCCTGCGCGCAGTCAGACCGAATCGGTTCTGCAAGAACTGGTACGCTGTTTCCATATTGCCGGCAAAATACCGGGGGAGAAGAACGCCGGCAACCAGGAACCGCCCCAGGACATAGCCGAGCGCCACCTGCATGAAACCCAGGTTCGAGATATAGGCAAGACCCGGTATTGATATGAAAGTCAAAGAGCTTGTTTCAGTGGCAACGATCGAAAAGCAGGCCACGGGCCAGGGTATGGTGCGATTGCCTAAAAAATAATCGTTAACCGATTTGACGCGTGCGCACGAGAGACCAACAATATTGACTGCAAGCATGTAGAATGCGATTATTGCGATATCCAGCATCATGAACGGTCCCCGTAGCGGTGATATTCCCCTGCAATTCCGGAGAACATTTTTTCCTCCTTTTCCCAGAGGGATTCAACCCGACCGAGAGGTTTTCCGGCCTCTATCATCTCCCTTATAGCGCCGCTTCCGGCAAGAAGGTCAAATGCGGGATGGGACGTGTTGAACTCGTATGCTCCCGTTGAGAAACTGAAACCGGGGAACATTTCCCTGTACACCATCGTCACCGTGACTCCAGTCATGAACGGCCTGAACAGGTCGCGTTCTGTTACATGGATGCATGAACCGCCGATGGTACGGCCCGCGTACTTGTTAAAAGTCGGCTTGAAAAACAACGGGCGGAAGATAACGCCGGGCAGGCGAAGTCCGTTAAGCCGGTTGGTGAGCTTGTACGGATCAATGCCGGGTGCCCCTGATATCTCAAAAGGGGTCGTTGTCCCCCTCCCCTCTGACACGCTGGTCCCTTCGAGAAGACAGGCGCCGGGATACACGAGGGCCGTGTTCAGCGTCGGCATGTTAGGGGAAGGAGGCATCCAGGCGAGGCCGGTATCGTCATAATACTGGTCCCTTGTCCATCCTGTCATCTCGATCACCGTCAGCTTTACATCGTAATTGTGATAATCAAGCGCCAGGCGTGCCATCTCGCCCGCGGTAAGACCGTGCCTGACCGATACCGGGAGCAGGCCCACGAAGGACTCGAAGCCTTTTTTCAGTACAGGCCCCTCCACGGTCAACCCGTTGAGCGGATTGGGCCGGTCGAGCACGATGAGCTCGATGCCCTTTCCATTGATCGCACCCAGGAAGAGTACCAGTGTATTCAGATAGGTGTAATACCGTGTGCCGATGTCCTGTATGTCGAATAAAACGCAGTCGATATCATCGAGGTGAGAATCAAGCGGCGCAAGAGATTCAGCCGAGTCGCCATAGAGGCTTACAACCTTGAAGGGAATGTCTGATGCGGGCGAAGCGACCTGGTCCTGTTCTTCGCCGAACAGGCCGTGCTCCGGCGAGAAAATTTTCCGAATGTCTACGCCGGCGGACCGGAGGAGGTCCCACCCGTAACGGAACTCACCTGCCACAGAGGTATGGTTCGCTATTAATCCGACTCCCCTGCCCCTGACCGCATCAGGTTTTGCCAGAAGCCTTTCAAGACCGGTACGCATCATATCACTTCCGGCGCCCCTGAATTACTTGCTCTGAATACCCTTATTCTTTCGGCAATTTTCCGTTCGGGCTCAACCTGTCAATAATATCCGGAAGCATCTCTTTCAGGAGCTTTGACGATTGATCTACAGGTATCCCGGCCCGACCGGCGAGCGCCTCAAGCTTTTCGCTGCCGAGCGCCTCCCTGATCTGGTCGATCGAGATCGGCTTGTTCTTCCCGGTGCTGATCCATGATGATACGATATCCTCCAGCCCGCTGTCCTTCAGGCTGCCCAGAATGCTGTTGAGACCACTCCCTTTTAGCAGGTCCACGACCCCGTCAAGCAGACCCTTGCTGGCCCCTTTCTGTTTACCCACGGCTCCGGCGACTTCACCAAGTATATCCATTAATCCCATGTAAAACTCCCCATTTTCTGAACATAATAAGGCACCAACACGGCCTCTTGTAACAATTCTGTTCTATATTCAATTCAATTCATTTAAAAAGCCGGCCAGTTTACGCCGGCCAGTTCGATCGGTTTGCCCGGTATCAGTCGACGAATTTGAATGACAGCCGCAATTTTATCCGATATGTAAGCTTGCCATTGTCAACGCTGATGTCCATCTCCTTCACCTCGGCGACCCGCAGCTCTTTAAGGGTCTTGGATGCCATTTCTATAGCGCTTCGTGATGCGTCTTCCCATGATTTATCGCTGGTACCAATTATTTCGACAACCTTGTAAATGCTATTCATACGCAACCTCCCTCCGATGATCTCTCACAGGCACATGTTATATATAATCAATATTGTAAATGTGTCTTTCTCTGCGAGACATTTCAAGAATTATTTAGTGAACTGCAAGAAATTTGCACCATTTTTTGCATACTACTGCTCCCGACAGACTGAAGCCGCCGCTCGTCCCCCCGGCTCAGATTGACACTACGCCTTCACCAGGTACACGACGTCATGTTCGCGTACGCGGTCCTTGACCTTGATGCCAATAGACGCGCCCTGATCAGCGGTCGTGACCGACGCGTGCTCGATCTGCATGGAATCGATCGTCTGCTGGAAGTCGGTGCTGCTGCCATGAATATGTATGGTTTCACCCACTTTAAGGGAGCCATCGGTCAATTCTATCGCCGCCACGCTCGGCTTTGCGAAGAATTTGACCACGATACCGATTTTTTGCTCTTCCATAACCGGCCTCCTTATTTAAAATGATGATATCCTTATAACTCCTAACGCAAAAAAGTCAAGAAAATAACATCCCATAGTTTATCTTGAAGCATGTGAGTAAACATGTTATATGCAATGTGACAAGCCATTCAATTTGCAGCAGATTTTCACGATTATCATGGATGAACTAAATAATCATTGTAACAAACCGGCAATCCGTGAACAACCGTGTTACTCCGTGGCTAATTTAATATCATGATAAATACAGGCAATGTATATCGCTGAATATTACAACGAAAGCCAGTTGTGAGATGAGCACATTCCCGGGATGTCGCATCAATAGTCATTCTGGAACTGGCAGCAGCCGATTTCAAGAGCGGAAAATTCGGATGCTGCAAAAAAGCCAGAAACTGATCGGCGTTAACCACTCGGGATATGATTTCAATAATCTGATGCATAATTCAGGGAAGCCGTGCTGATCGATGCATATTTCCACGATGTTGACCTGAGCGGGGCGGATTTATGGAACATGGTTTGGCAGCCAATGCGCCGGATGAGAACGGATCGGAAAACGCCGCGAACCGGCCAAAGGCAGTTACCTGCAACGCGTATTTCAGGAACGCGGACTTCGCGGGCGCCGCGGTCAGCTCCCACTGGAAAGCTTCTATTAATAACCAGGGCGTGAAAAATTACGAAAAAATAATCTGGGCAAAATGAGCAGATTAGAACGGGAAATCGTACCCTGTTATCTTTAACCCGTCACGCAGAGCGACGATGTCATCCTGCAGGCTCTTGTTTACGGGGACGCCCCTGTCCTTCCTGTCAAGCCATGCGAGGTATTCCTTCTCGCCGGCGGTATATATCCGCTCCTCTCCCGGCATCTTCTTCGACGCGCGCAGCTCCCTTAAAATGTCGCCGGCCGTCTTTTTGAAATCCGCCGGATCTATGAAGTGCGAAATATCGATCGCGATGAAAAAATGTCCTAGGTGGTATGGGATTTTCTTCCCCCCGTCAAAACCGGATAGCATCTTGAGGAAACTTCCTGCCTGCAGAGCTGCGCAGAGTATCTCGACAACCGTTGCGTAGCCGTACCCCTTGTAACCGCCTCCGTCCTCGCCTATCCCGCCCAGAGGCGTGAGGGCCGCGGTCCCGTCGATGAGCTGTTTTAACGCCCTGTTCGCGTCAGTCGTTGATTGACCCTCGTTGTCGATAACCCAACCCTCCGGCATCGTCTTGCCCTGGCGCGCATAAACCTCTATCTTTCCTCGCTGCGTTATCGAGGTGGCACAGTCTATCACGAAGGGAAACTCCTCGTCAGTGGGAATGCCGAAGACGAGCGGGTTTGTGCCCAGCATGTTCTCAATTCCGAACGTCGGGGCTATGCTCGGCCGCGCGTTGGTACCGGTTATGCCGATCATGTTCTGGTCGGCCGCCATGATGGAGAAATATCCTGCGATGCCGTAGTGGGTCGAGTTGCGCACCGCGACCATTCCCATGCCGTATTTCTTTGCTTTTTCTATGGCCGTCGCCATGGAGCGTTTTCCTATGACATGCCCCATGCCGTTATGACCGTCGACAACGGCTGTCGTCGGGCCCTCTTTCACGATTTCAAACGTCGTGGTCGGCGAGAGAATCCCGTCCCTGATGCGATCGATGTAGATCGGTTTGAGGCGGTTTATGCCATGAGAATCGATGCCCCTCTTGTCCGATGTTATCAGGATATTGGCGCAGATTTTCGCGTCTTCCTCAGGAACACCGACTGCCTTGAGGGCGTCCTTCATGAACCTCTCCATCGTATCGAAATCTATCCACACTATCTTTTCTGGCATGGCGCCCTCCTCTTTCTATATAAATGCAATACCGCCGCGCCATACATAAACCCGCAGTCCCTGCGGCGCAAGCGGGAATCGGCCCTGGCCGTAAAAAAGTTGTCCCCGCACTGGCGGGGACAACGTTCAATATCACTGTGATAATCCCGGCTTATTGTTTCTGTTCAACCCCTGCGAGCCGCTGGTACGACTTGTATCTCCAGCGCGCGTTCTCTTCGGCCGCCTTGAAAAGCTCGGCCGCGTTCGCGGGAAATTCCTTCTTGAGAGAGGTGTACCTTACCTCTCCCTGCAGGAAGTCCTGGAACTTGCTCCAGTCCGGCTCCTTCGAATCAAGTGTGAAAGGGTTCTTCCCCTCGCGCTCGAGAAGCGGATTGTAGCGGTACAGGTGCCAGTAGCCGCTCTCGACTGCGAGCTTGCTTTCAAGCTGGGATTTACCCATGCCGGCGCGGAGACCGTGATTGATGCAGGGCGAATATGCTATGATCAGAGACGGGCCGGGATATGCCTCCGCCTCCTGCATGACCTTGAGGGTCTGGGCCTGGTTTGCGCCCATGGCTATCTGCGCCACGTACACATACCCGTATGACAACGCCATCATGCCCAGGTCCTTTTTTCTCACCCTCTTCCCGGACGCGGCGAACTTGGCCACCGCTGCAGTTGGCGTCGACTTTGACGACTGCCCGCCGGTATTGGAGTACACTTCGGTATCAAGTACCAGTACGTTAACGTCTTCACCGGAAGCGAGGACGTGGTCCAGGCCTCCGTACCCGATGTCGTACGCCCATCCGTCGCCGCCGATTATCCAGACTGACCGCTTTTCGAAGTAGTCCTTCAGGGCAAGAAGCTCTTTAGCCGTGGCCGAGCCGTCCTTTTCCAGCAACCGGGCCATGACCTCGGCGGCCTTTTTCGACGCAACAGGATCATTCCGCCCGTCAAGCCATTGCTGGAGCACCGTTTTGAGTTCCGGGGACGCATCGCCGGAAATAAGCGCGGCGGACAGACTGGCAATGGTTTCCCGCATCTGCTCGACGCCTACTCGCATGCCATAGCCGTATTCCGCGTTGTCTTCAAATAGCGAGCTTGCCCACGAGGGCCCGCACCCGTCCGCGTTTACGCAGAAGGGAGTGCTAGGAGCCGAACTACTGTATATTGATGAACAGCCGGTCGCGTTTGAGATCATCATGCGCTCTCCGTAGAGCTGAGTAATGAGCTTGATGTAGGGCGTTTCTCCGCATCCGGCGCAGGCGCCGGAGAACTGGAACAGCGGCTGTGCGAACTGGCTCCCCTTGACCGTGCTTATCGGCATCAGGGTGTCCTTGTAGGTTACGTTCCGGCTGAAGTAGTTCCACCGCTCGCTTTCCACCATCTGCGTGCCAAGATGCTTCATCACGAGCGCCTTGGGTTTTGCCGGGCAGGTCTGCTCGCAGTTCCCGCATCCCGTGCAGTCCAGCGGACTTATTTGAATCTTGAATTTCAGGCCCTCGAGACCCTTCCCTTTCGCGTCTATGAGCTTTGTGCCGGCAGGGACGCCTGCCGCTTCCTTATCGTCCAGGAGGAAGGACCGTATGACCGCGTGGGGACAGACGTAGGAGCACTGGTTGCACTGGATGCACTCTTCCGGCTGCCATTCCGGCACATTGACCGCTATGCCACGCTTCTCGTATGCGGTGGTGCCCATCGGAAATGTGCCGTCCGGCATATCATTAAAAGCGCTTACCGGCAGACTGTCACCCTCGAGCCTGTTCATGGGGTCGGCGATGTTCTTTACGAATTCAGGAACGTCTCCGCGCGCCCTGTCTCTCTCAACCGTGAGATTTTTCCATTCAGCCGGCACCTCTATCTTCACGAGGCCGTCGCCGCCCTTGTCGATAGCTGCATAGTTCATCTTTACGACATCATCGCCCTTCTTCCCGTAGGTTTTATCGACCGCTGTCTTCATGTACCGGACAGACTCTTCATGCTGAATTACATTTGCGAGCTTGAAAAAAGCCGCCTGCATGATGCTATTGGTCCGTGAACCCAGGCCGAGGTCCTCGGCTATCTGAGTTGCATTGATTATGTAGAACTTGATGTCATTATCAGCGAGATATTTTTTTATTGAATCCGGAAGACGCTCCTTTATCTCCTCCGCATCCCAGATGCTATTCAATAAAAATGTGCCGCCTTTTTTCAGACCCTTCAGCATGTCATACTGGTCAATATAAGCAGGGACATGGCAGGCAACAAAATCAGCGTTTATGACAAGGTATGGCGATTTTATCTGTTTTTTCCCGAACCGGATGTGTGAAATGGTGGCCCCGCCCGATTTTTTGGCATCATAAGCAAAGTACGCCTGCGCGAACATGTCCGTGTTGTCGCCAATGATCTTCAGCGAGTTCTTGTTCGCCCCAACGGTCCCGTCTGCACCGATGCCGTAAAACTTGGCGGCAAAGGTCCCCACCGGCGTGGTGGCAATATTGTCCTTAACAGGCAGAGACGTAAACGTCACATCATCTGTTATACCGATAGTAAAGCCGTTTTTAGGTTCCGGCAGTTTCAGGTTATCGTATACCGCGATAATCTGACCAGGCGTTGTGTCCTTGGAGCTCAGACCGTACCTTCCGCCGACGATCAGTGTCGAGGTATTCTTCCCGTAAAATATATCGCGCACATCGAGGTAGAGGGGCTCACCGTTAGCGCCCGGCTCCTTTGTCCGCTCGAGCACCGCGATCCGTTTGACGGATTTCGGGAGCACTTTCATGAAGTACTTTTCCGAGAATGGCCGGTAGAGATGAACCGAAATCAGGCCCACCTTCTCGCCCTTGGCCATGAGGTAGTCGATCGTTTCCTCAACCGTTTCAGTGACCGATCCCATCGCGATGATGACATTCTCGGCGTCCGGCGCTCCATAATAATTGAACGGGTGGTACTCGCGGCCGGTCAGTTTGCTTATCTCGTTCATGTACGCTTCAACGCAGTCCGGTACCGCGTTGTAGTAGGAGTTAGAAGCTTCGCGGAGCTGGAAGTATATATCCGGGTTCTGGTTGGTCCCCCTCGTCACCGGACTCTGCGGTCTCAGGGCGCGTTTCCTGAACTGGTCAAGCGCTTCCCTGTCGAGGAGCTTCTTCAGATCTTCGTAGTCTATGACTTCAATTTTCTGTATCTCGTGCGATGTGCGGAAACCGTCAAAAAAATGCATGAACGGAATCCTGCTCTTGATTGCGGCCAGGTGAGCGACGCTGGCAAGGTCCATAACTTCCTGGACACCGCCGCTGGCAAGCATGGCAAATCCAGCCTGCCGCACCGAATAGACGTCGGCCTGATCGCCGAATATGGAAAGTGCGTGGGTCGACAGCGACCGCGCGGTAACGTGCATGACGCCGGGCAACAATTCTCCGGCAATCTTGTACATGTTGGGTATCATGAGGAGGAGTCCCTGAGAAGCGGTATACGTTGTCGCCAGTGCCCCGGACTGGAGAGCCCCATGCATCGCTCCGGCCGCTCCTGTTTCGGACTGCATTTCAACGACCCTGGGTACTTCGCCAAAAATGTTTTTCATTCCCTGTGCCGCCCATTCATCTATAAACTCAGGCATGGGAGAAGAAGGTGTTATGGGATAAATAGTTGCGACTTCTGTAAATGCGTAAGCCACATGTGCCGCCGCCATGTTTCCATCCATTGATTTCATTTTTTTCTTCTGGGGCATCGGGAATCTCCTTATACCAATTTATATATTAACTTTATTCCCCTATGTGCATATTTATTAGAATATCTGTAAACGTATCGATTATGAAATCTTTTTTTCAAATTAAAAAACAACGGGTTTTCCGTCAAGCCAAAGATATGAGATAGGTATGCTATAAATCTAAAGTTTGTGAAATATTTCACGATTACTGATGCACATTTACACTCACGGTAAATGTATTCAATCAATATTAACGAAGAGTAGATTTGAAAATAGCTTATCGGTTATAAGAATATAACGATATGGAAGGATTTATTCAACCGCCAGGCCGGTATTACCGGGCTTTAATACAGATAACAGCCGTTATTGTTCTTTGATCGATTCTTCAACAGCCATGCCGAAATGACGGCCACCCTTCTCCATGAAACCCAGCACTCGATCGCCGATCTTCAGCTCCGCCACGCTAACCGCGCTTCCGTCGTGCGCGGTAAGACGGATCGTTTCGGCGTTCTGGAGGACAATGGAGCATTCGGTTCCTGCCTCGTCAGCCGCATGGATGACAAGCATGGGCCGCTTTTCGATCTTAGAGCGGCCGACATGGGAAGTATAGGTCTTTCCGTTTTTCGCCACTATAAGCACCGGATCGCCGGTTTTAAGCTCTCCGAGATACCGTGTCTTGCCGTCGGGAACACGGACATAGGAATGGACTGCGCCGGCGTTTATTCTGAAGGGACGAGGGGCAACATATGGGTTTTCTATGTTCTCGGCATGAACCAGGAACATTCCCTGGCTCGCGTTGCCGACGAGAAGTCCTTCGGAAAGATTAATATTGCAGCAGGTATCGACGCACACCCGATCGCCGATCCCGATATTCCTGATACCGGTGATTTTCAGCTCGACAAGACCGAACGTCTCGCTGTCCAGGTCCTTCACGAACCTGACGACACGCGAGATCTCCGAGGGATCTGCCGTCTCGAGCACGATGCCGGCAACCCCTTTTTCAAGTATACCGGCCGCAACCTTTGCGTCTTCAAGTCCCCGCACGAAGGTATAGAGACGCTCCCCGCCCTGTGGAATCAGGTTTTCAAGGGGGATGATGTCCCAGTCCGTCGTGCGGACCGCAACGATCTTCGTCTTGAGTGAAGCCGCTGCCCGGTTTTCGTCCTCCTTGTTCCGGATTGTGATCACTTCCACGTCATCCGGCACCTTGCGGTCGCCGGATTCGGCCGCGATCACTGATATCCGGCCGAGCTCCTTGATCTTCCGAACGTGCTCCGGAACGGTCAGGATCGCGTCAATACCTGATTCGATCGCCTCGGTAACGAGCTTTTTATCCCACGTGGGAAGGTGGAGCCATACTTCTTTCATCAATTGTTCCCGTGGACGATTTCCGCTATTTTTTTGACAATAATCGCCGGGTTTTCATGCTGGAAAATATTCCGCCCGATCGAGACGCCGGCCCCGCCGGCTTCGATAGATCCTTTCACCATGGTAAGGATTTCTTCATCAGTCTCCATCTTTTCTCCGCCTGCAATGACAACCGGTACGGGGCACCCCAGAACAACCTCGCGGAATGTTTCGGGAGACCCCGTGTAATTGACTTTAACGATGTCGGCCCCGAGCTCGGCGCCGACACGGGCCGCGTGCTTTACAACAGAAACGTCATACTCGTTTTTTATCTTGGAGCCACGCGTATACATCATGGCCAGGAGGGGCATCCCCCAATCCCTGCACGAGCGCGAAACCATGCCCATATTGCTCAGCATGTCCGACTCGGTGTTTGCGCCGATGTTAACATGGATCGAGACAGCGTCAGCGCCGAGGCGAACCGCCTCCTCGACAGAGCAGACCAGGGTTTTCGCGTTGGAATCAGGCGCAAGGACAGTGCTCGCTGAAAGATGAACGATCAGACCGATATCTTTTCCCCCGCTCCGGTGGCCTGTTTCGACGATACCCTTGTGCATTAAAATCGCGTTCGCGCCACCCTCCGCGACCTGGTTCACCGTCGTGGTCATATTGATCAGTCCAGGGATCGGACCGACAGTCACCCCATGGTCCAACGGAACGATGATGGTTTTCTGCGTATTGCGGTTGATTATCCGCTGGAGCCGAATTTTTTTTCCTATCATGGATACACCTCGTAAATTCATGGCCCTTCAGCCGCGAAACCGGCCGGGCTGCAACAGTCTGTTCGGTATTAATTCGTGGTCCGCGGGGGCCTTTCGTTCTGGAAAGGCCGAACGGGTTACCTCATCGGTATTCAATCATGGTGCTATTATACGATGTGTCAAGTAATTTGGAGCTCATTGTAAAAATAATTGACTATTATCAGGGATTCGTGTACACAATAAATAAATTTTATGTCATATGAACAAAAAGAAAACGGTCAGCAGACAATGACGCCAGGCGGCAACACCCTTACTTCATACCGTGATTACGGGGATCTGTGGAATTACACTCTGCAGAAGATCGAGCAGATTCATCAGCGTGTCGAAGAATCGATCGGCAAGCTCGAGAACAGCTACGCCGGATTCGAGTCCCTGTACGCCGACCTCGACCATCAACTTGACATCCTCTCATCCATATACGCCGGATACAACACAATAACCGGCCACGAAGACATAATGAAGCTTAAAGCGGTCCTTCGCACCTACCGCGAGCGCTATACACGGGAGGGAATGGATTTCGACCTTGTCCATTCCCTGTTGTCCAGGATATCCGATGCCAGGTCAGTCTCATTCGAGAGTTTCCCCGCCCTTTCCCACGACAGCACGGGTACCGGCGCCGGGCATCCTGTCGCCGTCCGCAAGGATTACTCCCAAAAAAAATACAAGTGGATCACCTTTGAGCGTAACCGTTCCTGGTTCATAATTCCGTACCGGACCATCGATATCAAGAGAAGCACCGGCTTCCCGGTCATTTCCGTCGAGGAACCTGATTTCATCAACGTGAATATTGACGGTCGCGTCGTCAGGTCCAGGGACATATTCATCAAATCACCGGACGATCCTGAAAAACCGCGCTACATACTGATGATCGACGGAAATCGAAACAACCTGGCGGCAGGCAGCCTCGGCAGGGAAATATACAGCGACCATGATTTCATATCACCGATGATAAAGCCTTTTAAAAAGGCCCGATCCAACGCGCTTTCGCCAGGAAGAATCAGGCTGTTCGGTACAAATCATATCCTGCTCTACCTCGGGTAACTTATACGGTCTCGATCCCGATTATTGTCACATCATCGCTTGCGTTGATCCGCTCTTTGCCGGTAAAATTCCGCACGTCCTGTATGATGTTCTTCGTGATTGATTCCACCGGCTGGCCCGAACTCTTCCTGATGACGTCGATCAACCGCTTCTCGCCGTATTCCTTCAAATCCATGTCAAATTCCTCGTAGATACCGTCGGAAAAAAGTATGACCTTGCCTCCCGGGGCGAAAGGGATCTCGCCCAGCCCGTACGTCAGGTCGCGGACAAACCCGACGATCTTCCCGGTCCGCCGAAGAACCGTGACATCGCTCCCACTGATGACATACTGGTCCGGATGACCTGCCGACGCATATCTGACCTGCTCGGTGTTGATGTCAATATCCACAATCATACACGAGAAGAGCACCAGCAGGTTCCGATACTGGTTGATGAACTGGTTGTTCAGGATGCCCATGAGCTCCGATGGCGCCAGGTGCTGGAGCTTAATTTTCTCATATTCGCTTTTTATCAGCATGGTCACGAGCGCTGCCTGTATCCCGTGCCCTGTCGCGTCTGCAATGAAAACGCGAAGTATCCCCGGCTTGATTTCCACAATGTCATAGATATCGCCGCCGACCTCGCTCATCGGGTAGAAATGCACGTTCACATTAAACCGGGACTCATACTCGGTCTGGCTGGTCAGGATGCTCTCCTGTATCCGTCGCGCCAGTCCAATATCCTCCTGTATCATGCGGTACGCGCCGGTGATCTTTTCATACGCGTCCTCCAACTCCATGGTACGCTCCTTCACCTTTTCTTCGAGGTTCGCATACAAACGTGCGTTGTCCACCGACACAGCGACATAGGATGCAAGCGTTTTAAGCAGCTCGATCCGGTCCTCGGTAAAAGCGTGCTCGGCCAGGTTGTTCTCAGCATACAGTATTGCGGTCAGCTTCGCCTGGTATATTACAGGTATGCACAGGACGCTCTTGCAGCGATTCCTCTTGATGTAGGGATCATTCACGAACAGGCCGGTATTCGACGCGTCGTTCAGAACAAGGCTCTCCCTTGTACGCGCGACATAGTTGATAATTGCGGGCGGAACCTCGTTGCTTATGTCGATCGGGGTGCCCTGCAGCACGCTTATATGGTTTGTCACCATGTCGCCGCTTGCTTCGATTATAAACTTCCCGTCCTTTTCAAGTATCAGTGCGCCTTTCGTTGCGGCCGCACACTCGCCGATCACCACGACCAGCTTTTTCAGCAGCTTTTCGAGTACGATCTCACCGGAGATTATACTGGTCGTTTTCAGGAGCGTCTTGAAATCGAGGGCCTTCGTGCCGGAGGAGCTGCTTGTTTGCTCCATGGCGGTTTCTGCACCATCGCGGTGTGTATCGCCGCTCAGGTACTGCGGGTAAATCTCGGTGAGACGCTGAACCTGGACCGTTGAGCCTAGGCGCAAATAACAGTACCGCGCTTCAAGGAGATACGCTCTCGTGATCCGCTCGGAACCGCGGGCATGGTAATAATCTGCCGCCCGGGAATTAGCGAGCGCCTCCGCATCAAGGAAGCCGCTCGCATGTGCTTCACGTATCGCCGCATCGTACAGTGCCGCGGCCCGATCGTCCCTGCCGGTAGCGCGGGCCATTTCCGCCTCGGTGAGTAATTTTTTATGGAGATAGTTTTCCGGGCTCTGCTGCGCCCATCTCCCGAGTTTTTTCAAATTGCGCCTGATTTTGTGGAGGTGGCGTCGTTTGTCCGCCGGATCCGATACGCGCATCAGGGCCGCAAGTGTCAGGGAATAGTAATAATAATAAAGGGCGACATTGGTCTGGCTGTAAAGCACCTCGCCGATACCATTCTCGACCGAGACCGCGTTATCGAAAGCCCTGCCATACTCGCCCGCGTGGTAGCAGGACATGATCTTGTACAGGGTGTAGCTGTTTCTCGTTACCCGGAATTTCCTTATGTTTTCATAGAATTCAGCTTCGATGAATTCATGGTCGCCGTAATCCGTGAGCGAGTTTGTCCTGCCCTTGAGGCTCAGGATATATCGCTCGTTCATGATAAACTCGTAGATAAATTCCTCGTTTTTCGTCCTGTACACAAAGTCGCGGTACTGTAACAACTCGTGGAAAACCTGGTCCAGGTTGTCCCCGAGACGTATCCGTAACTGGATGATATTGATGGCCGAAAATACCGCGTAATTGATGTCGCCGGTCTCAACGCCGACCCGGTACGATTCCCTCATCAACTCGATGGTCTGGGAATAGTGCTTCCTCCAGTGACTGATGAGAAAACCGAAGATGAAGAGTATACGCGGCTTCAGGTCGATATTATGATATTTTTCGGTGAGCGCCATGGCCAGCTCGCCGAACGAATATGCGGTCCTGTAGAGTCCCATGCCATAGCCGAGAATCAGTCCGTACGAAAGATAGGCGAAGGGCGATATGCGGGTATTCCCGTAGCGCAGCGACAGGTTAAGCATTTTGAGGGCCAGGACCGCCACCACGTCATTATTCACAAAGTAGGCCGAGGTGCCCGTATCCATGCAGAGCGTCATGATCATGATCTTTTCCGGATCGGTGATCTCTTTGGCGTACAGCAGGGCCCGTATCTTCCTCTTCCCAAGCAGCAATGTCGCGGTTATGACTCCTTTAATAATCCTGCCCCGGAATGGAGAGGCCGGGATCCTGATCCCGAACATGCGCAGAGCCTCAAGGCCGTACTCCATGCCAGCGCGATGATTGCCGATGTTCGTTAATATGATGATTTTCTTATCGTAGACCAGCGCCTTGTCGATCCTGCTGGTCGCGTGTGTAAGAAGAAAATCAAAAAACTCGTTTGCCCGGTCAAAATTCCCGTTCAGATATTCGCACTCGGCCTTCTCAAAATACAGATCGAACGCGAGGCGGTAGTCCCTCCCCCAAGATCCGGCGTCCAGGAGCCCGATACCGATATCGAGATAGCTTTCCGCCGACAGGTACGCAGTGGAGGCCTTGGCCTTCTGCCCGGCAACAAGGTTTAACTGAGCCAGCTTTATTCGCTCATCGCGACCTTCAGCGCACGCGACACCGGAATTGAGCTGATGCACTATGTAAAATATCTTATCCGCGGTTTCCTCGGGCGACGAGGCATCCGCATGAAGATGCCCGATCCGGTAGTGGAGCCCGCACCGCTCCTGCTCAGGGATCATCGAGTATACGACTTCCTGAACGCGATGATGAAGAAAATAATAATGGTTTCCAGAGAGGTATATGATCCCTTCGTCCATGGCATCAAGGAGGTCGGTGAGAGCGACCTCGAAGCTGCGGCCCGACAGCAATGCGATGCTTTCAAGATCAAAACGGTTCCCTATGCATGACGCGATTCTCAACATTTCCCTCGTCGTCGGCCTGAGCGAATTGATACGGTCAATCATCAGCTCCACCACGTTATCCGATACCTGCATTCCCTTTATCCTGTCGAGGTCCCAGATCCATCCTTCAGAGGAAACGCACCGGAGGTACCGGCTATCGTAAATAGAGCGAAGGAATTGTATCAGGAAAAACGGGTTGCCGTTGGTCTTCCGGAAAATCACCTCGGAGAGCTGCGCGACCCCGCCGTGCGGGTTGTTGACAAAATGACCGATATACTCGCCTATCTGTCCTGCAGACAGGTTATCGAGAGTGATCGTGGTCAGCCTGTCGTCCATGGCTGAAATAACGCCCGCGAGCTGGTGGTCCGGGCTAACCTCGCTGTTCCGGTAGGCGAGGATCAGGAGGAAATACTCGGTGCGGTAGTCCATCAGCAGCCTGGAGATCAATTTCAGGCTCGCGGAATCAGCCCATTGGAGATCGTCGAGAAAAATGACCAGGGGATGGTCCGGGGTCATGAAGATCCGGATGAAATCGCCGAATACCTGGGTAAACCGATGCTGTGATTTTTCAGGATCGATTTCCGGAAGCGCCGGTTGTTGCTCTACGATCATCTCGAGCTCCGGGATGACATCAATGATCACCTGGCAGTTGGCGCCCAGCCGGGCAAGTATCTTCTGCTTCCAGCCCGCCAATTGTTCGCTGCCCTCGGCCAGTATCATCAGCATCAGCTTCTGGAACGCATGAATGATGGCGCTGTACGGCACGTTTTTCTTGACAGTCTCATACTTGCTGTGTATGAAGAAGCCCCTGCCCTCGGTGATGCTTTTTTCAATTTCATGGACCAGGGCCGTTTTCCCGATCCCCGGCGTTCCGGTAACTGCGAGAATTTCACTGCCGCCCTGGCATACCCGGTGGAACGCGTCGACCAGGACCCCCTTTTCCCGGTCCCGCCCGATAAATGCCTGCGGCAGGCTGAATCGAAACGACAGGTCGTTGGTGCCCAGCTCGAACTTTTCTATTCTACCGCCGCGTCTCAAACGGTCGCGGCATTCCTCGAGGTCAGCCTTGAGCCCGTAGCTGTTCTGGTAGCGGTTCTCGGCGTTTTTTTCGAGCAGCTTCATGATGATATCGGATATGGCCTCCGGGACGTCGTCGTTCACCCGCCGTGGAGCGACCGGCTTTCTCGCTATATGCCAGTGTATTACTTCAAGCGGGTCTTTGGACCTGAACGGCACATCGCCGGTGGTCATCTCGTAAAGCGTGACGCCGAGCGAATAGAGATCGGACCGGTAATCCATCGGTCGGTTCATGCGCCCGGTCTGTTCGGGCGACATGTACGGCAGCGTGCCCGTTATGATCCGGGGATCATAGAGGTTCTCGTTCTCGCGGGCCAGCAGTGTCGATATGCCGAAATCCGTTATTTTCACCGCCCCCGAGGAAGAGTTATACAGGATGTTATGGGGTTTTATGTCCTTGTGAATGATGTTATTGGTGTGAATATAGCCCAGGGTATCCGCCACTCGTATGGCGATGTGCAGGAATTCTTCCATGGACATTTTGTTCGTTTTAAGGACTTCATTTAGTGATGTCCCGTTAAAGTCTTCGAGCACCAGGGCGATGCGGTCCTTGTCTTCCACAAGCCCGTAGGAGGCGACAACGCCGTCGATGGTGAGGTCTTTAATAAGCTCGTATTCTTTTTTAAAGCGTGCGATATCAGCGAGGGTCGGGTATGCCTGCCTGAATATTTTAAGTACGACCGGCAGACTGTCGCTCTCACGCAAGCCCCGATATACGATCGACTTGTTCCCTTCGGAGATCTTCTCCGTGATGGAGTACCCGGTCATAATGCTCATCGCTGTTTTCTGCCTGGCGCCTGACGGTTATTGCTGCGTGTATCCATTAATACATAGAATGATACCGGGGTCAGCTTTTCAAGATATTAATTATCCGGAATCTTTCAAAATAATTTTTTTGACATAACCGCGCGGGCGCTGTAACGGTAATAAATGAGGTCGGTGGAATAATCCTCTAGCTGAAACAGGAAAGAGCTATCAGGAACTGGCCAGGAGCATATACTGCCCATACGATGACCGACTCATAGCGGTGTGGGCGGATGAACGAAAGGTAGGCGAGAAGAAAGTCAGACATAACAAAGAGTATTGCGCCTGCGACGATGAGCGTCTCCCTGCGCGTTACTTCCATGTTCATGCTCGAGAGGGCGAAAAAAAGCATGGTGCAGAGCACGGCAGCATATACCATGATGGGTATCCTCATTCTTCCCGCCACGCGCCATATGCCCCGGTAAAATATTGCGAGCATGATACAGAGAACACCTACTACGGCCATGTTCCAGGGCCGGTATTCATAGGTAAGGGAAAAGGCCGCGATGTATACGACATGCGCCAGCATGAAAAATACGATCCCCTGCTTCATCAGGTCGACCTCGACGACCATGAGCATGGTGTCTGCCACAAGTGAAGCTATCAACGCCGCCAGGATGAGCATACGATACGGGGACACGCCGTCCTCAATAATGCTCAGCATGACAAAGCCTGCGATTAGCGCGGTGACCATCGGCGTGAATATGTACTTGAGCGAAAGACGTCCGGTGAAGGTCACATATTCGCGCGCGTAAAAGACAACCATAAGGGCGATTAATAGTCCGGGGAAATACTTAATTGCAAAAAAATCCACGTGCGGCACTACTTCTTATCCTGGTCGCTTTTTCCTTTTTTGAAGAGGTCCGTGAGCTCTTCCGGTTTGAAGCGGGAATCCATCGCGGCTATATTCTCTTTCTTGATCTCATCGTATATTTCCTTGCGGTGTACCGATACCCGCTTCGGCGCCCGGATGCCAAGCTTGACCTGGTCACCCTTGATGTCTATTACGACGACCTCGATATCGTCGCCGATCATGATGCTTTCGTTTAACCTGCGCGCCAGTACCAGCATTTCCCTAACCCTCTGCGGCCTTTTTCATCTCGTCGAGGATCCGGTGCCTCACGTTGTACCTGTCGCTCAGGGATATTACCTGGCGCCCGAGCCTTTTATCCGGATTGATGATGACCGGCCCCTGCA
Organism: Spirochaetota bacterium; assembly: GCA_041749375.1. Classification (GTDB taxonomy): domain Bacteria; phylum Spirochaetota; class UBA4802; order UBA4802; family UBA5550; genus RBG-16-49-21. The sequence continues at coordinate 44,522 of JBGTBN010000071.1, read as the reverse complement.
GATTGGCAGTCATCTCGGACGGGTTTGTCGGAATAGTGACGATCGCGAACACGAGAAGGTTCTCGGCGCCCTCGGCGCCTACCGCCTCGATATCGCCGAAGGATACGGCAAGCTCGTATTCGCGCATGAAGTCCACGGGACGTACAATGACGAACGCCAGCTCCGGCTCTTCCAGGGCCTGGAGCCATTTCAGGGGAGATTTGTCGTCCCCCGTGTCCAGGAGAACAAATTTTTTTACATAATCGAACCCGGGGATCCCGTCAGGAAAATCTATGATCTGACGCTCGTCAATCTCGACTTCGCCGAACGGCCTTGTTTGTATTTTCAGACTCAAACACAAGCTCCTTGTATTTCGCTGCATGCGGCGGGCGGGATCTTGAGACCCCGCCCCCGGTCCTTGGTACACAATATCAGTTTCTTCAGTATATGCAACAATTTTTTTACTAGCGGAGGAAATCCATCAGGGTAGGCATGATCGACTTGGCGCCGACCGCGAGAGCATAGCGGTGCACGCTTTCGAGCCACTTGAAATTCATGATCGTTTCGGCGTAATCGATCCCCTCGGTGTTCGCGAGCATCGTGGTCACGTTGCCCTTGTCGTATTCGGTACGCTTGGCGACCTCGTCAATGCGGTTTGTCCGCGCACCCACCAGTGCCAAGCTTTTTAGGATGTTCTCGAGGCCCATGTCGATGAGTCCGAGGTCCTCCCCGCCGATCAGGAGCTGGTCACCCCGGACAAGGTCATCGCGGAGTTTGATGACCATCTCGAACACCGACATGCCGCTGATCGTTACCGTTGGGTCGATGTTCGACGGCGGTTCTGGGAAGCTGGCATTGACCAGCCCCAGGTCTTTCAGGACCGTGCCGCTTCCGACGTCCTCGAGCCATATCTGGTGCGGGGTCGTCGTTTCCAGGATCAGGTTGTTCGTGCCGCCCTTGATAGCCCGCATGCTGAGTCCCGCATTGTTCAGCTTGTCCAGTATGATATCGAGATTGTCGCCCGCGGAGATGTTGATCTCCTTGCCGTCGATCCTGATCATCTGGTTCGTCGAGGCCGTGTACGCTGACGCGTCCTTGTTGGACGTCAGTATCTGGTTCGTTGCCCAGAATACCTGGTTTCCCGGTATGCTCACCGAGAGGTACTCGCCCTTGGCTACCTCTCGCTGCAATTCCCCGATGTCACCCTTGTACTCGACTCCGATCATCGCATCGCCCTGGTTTCCCGAGGTAAGGGTCTGATAGATCGGAACGAACGGGTTCGGCTGGCTCTCCGTTCCGGTCTTGTAACCGCCGAATATCGATCTCCCGGTTGCGCCCTTTGTGTTCGCGATGTTGACCAGCTCTTCGAGGAGCTGGTTAATTTCAGTCGCCGCAGCCTCTTTAAGTTCAAACGATGTGTAAATACCGTTTGCCCCCTGCACTGTAAGCACCCGCAGCCGCTGGAAAATCCTCAGCGACGACTGGAGCGCGGTGTCCACTTCGTCGAGCTTGGATCGGCTCTCGTTTATATTGCTCAGGTACTGGTCTATCTCGGTGAGCCGGGTCTGGTAGAGCATCTGGTTCGTTGCCGCTATGGGGTTGTCCCGCGGAACGTTCACGTTTTTCCCCGTCGCGAGCGAGTTCTGGATCCTGTCCATTTCGGTCTGGTGCCGCTGGAGATTGTAGCTCATCGTGTTATTGATCATCTGGTTGGTGATGCGGTTCATGCGTTATACCCCCATTCTGTTAATTATCGTATCAAGCATGTTGTCCATTACGGTAATAACGCGTGCCGCTGCATTGTAGCCATGCTGAAACGCGACCATGTTCGACATCTCTTCGTCAAGGTTTATCCCGGATATGGATTCGCGCAGGTTGGCGAGGTTTTTTAAGAGAACATCCTGGTTCTTCACCCGGTCCTTTGCCTCCTCTCCCTGCGTTCCTGTCCGCGAGATAAGCGCCGTGTAAAAGTCATTGAACGTGGTATTCGTATCCACCATGGCGTTCTTGTGCCGTATACTTGCCAGCCGGAGCGCGTTGCTTCCGTCGCCGATTCCGTTCGACGTGTTATAATCGCCCGTCCCGCCGACATCCTTGCCGCGGGCCGCGCTGATCCGGTCTACGTCCTGCATTATCGATTCCGAAACGGCCATGTGCGCGGCGGGGTTGAATTTCGGCGCGATGGTGACATGCTCCCGTGACGGGAGAAACTTCTTGATGTCATCAAGCCGGTTGTAATCGAACGATCCCTGCTGTCCGCTCTGCTTCAGTATCCCGGTGAATCCGACCAGGAACTGCCCCGAATCCTCGAGGTGCCGTATCATGAAATTTTTCTTGTCGTTATCCTCGGCCGCCGTCGCCTTGAGCGACAGCTGGCTGTTATGGTTCATGTATGCAACGACCCCCATGTGGGCGTCGTTGATCTTCTTTATTATAGTGAGAGCCGTATCTTTCTCATGATAGTCGATCTCGATGTTGGACTCGAGCTCGTTGTTCATCCTGAACGTCAGGGTCCCTGACACGCCTATTGCCGCCGATGCATCGACCCTGTTGTTCCCCGATACCTTGAAGATCGCGGTGACGTCATTAATGCCGTATACACCGTCATTGTTCAGGTCAAAGTTTCCGTCAACATTGTCGCTGATCATCAGGTGCTTAAAAAAGTCGATGTTGGTCTCGTTTCGCCTGCTGAAGCCGTCGCGGTGAACTTCGTTCGTCAGGTCGGACAGGTTTATCGCGAACGCATTTATGTCATTGATGTTTTGCCGTATGACCTTGTCGCGTATGTCGAAGAGGCTGGCAAGTTCCCCGCCCTTCACCGTGACGTCCCGGCCCGTGTCCTTCCACACGATCTTGAAAAGCCCGCCGTTGTCTGCGTCCATCATCGCCTGTATCGGCCGGATGATCTCTCCCTGCACCAGGTTTTCCCCGTTTATGTAGACGATGGTCTCGTCCTTGTCGCTGCGACCGACGCTTATGTCCACGATCTCTGACATTTTTTCTATAAGGGCGTCCCTCCGGTCTTTCAGGTCGTTGGGATTGTCGCCGAGCGCTTCCGCTTTTAAAATACGCTCGTTCAGGTCGCGGACGTCCATGGCGTACATGTTGATCTGATCGACACGGTGCTCGATCTGCCTGTTTGCGTTGAGCCGCAGGTCATAGAGCTGGTTGTAAGTATAGTTGACGTCATTCGTGAGGTTGATCGCCTTCTCCCGCACCACCTCGCGCGTCGAACGCTCTTCCGGGTACTTGGAGAGCTCTTCCCACGACTTCCACAGCTCATCGAGCCTGGTCCTGAGAGACTGGTCGTTCGGCTCGTTGTATACGGTCTCGATCTGGTATATGAATTCGTTCCTCACTTTCCAGTAACCCGAGTTGTTCTTCTCAACCACGATGCGGTCATCAATAAAGCTGTCCCGTATCCGCTCGATGGACTGTACTACCGAACCCTGCCCGATGTTTCCCGGCTGGTTTCCCCTGTTCAGGCTTGGCACATATAACGGGTCAGCCGCGGTGATGACGACGCGCTGTCGCGAGTATTCCTTGTTCTCCGCGTTGGAGATATTGTGGCCGGTAACATGCAGCGCCTGCTGGTGTGACATCAGCCCCTTTTTCCCGATCTCGAGACCCATAAATGTTGAATTCATTGCCGCTCTCCTTAGGCTGTCTGGTTGAACAGGATTGAATTTTTCAGCTTCTCATCCTCACGACCATCGCGTTTGTAACCGGTTTCGAGGGAAGGGTCACGGCGCAGTCCTGTGAGTAAAATATTATAATATTCCATGTTGTCGTTGATCAGTACGCGGTTCGTGTCCTGGATCCTGGAAAGCCTGATCATCACGTCTTTCAGGTTCCTTCCTATCGTAAGGACGCTGGTTGCCGCATTGCCGTCCAGGACTCCGGCCATGTCTTTCAGGGTAAAGGATACGTTCCTGACGTGGCGGTGTTTTTTATAATCATCCATCTTCCTGGTCCGGTCGTTCTCGAGCGCGGATATCCGGCCGAGGATTGCTTCCTGTTCCCGTGAAATGCTTTCAAGGAGCTTCGCGTTATGCTCCATTATAGCCCCGGTCTTGGATTTTTCCAGCAAGCACAGTTTCTCGAAAAGGTCCGTTTCTTCTTTCAGAATATTTGTCATTGCAATAACATTCTTTTCCATGGCGCATCTCCCGGTAGACATAATGGGATACCTATTCATTACTTTAATCGGTATGTAACGGGCATATAATGAGAATTAATTAACAGGAAACCTGTCAAAGCAAAGAATCTTACTGCATGGAATGACTTTCAACGGATAAACGATGCGAATTACTGCAAATAAACAATACTATATATGTAAATTTATATAGACTGGTTATCCACCCGGGGTTGCATATTCAAAAAATAATAATTTACAGGATGTATGACTTGGTGTTTTAACGTTTAAACAAGGCTGAATACCATGAGCGACCCGGGATATACCATCTTCGATTCAGAAACCGGTCTCACCATGTTGAAATGGGCGATAACTATCCTCGTTGCCGGTTTTATAGCCCAGTTCGGGAAAAAATTCGCCGCCTATCTTATCGAGAAATTTAAAAATTTCAAAAATCGTAAAACAGCCAAACAGACAGGCACGCTGCCCGGCGGCAGCCCGACCCCGATAATGCAGGGATACGGCGACAAGGAGGCGGGTAACGCTGTTCCAGTTCCCGGTAAGGCTGAATTGAAGTATAATAAGAAAATGCTGAAGGCGCAGGGAAAAGAACGGAAAAAGAAATAGGCTATTTTTTCATCTCATCAAGAAACTCATCGTAATTCGCTTCGCTTATCGCGTCTATGTTCGAGATCTCAAGCCCCACCTTGATCGAGCCGCTCTCGTGGAAAATCGTATTTCTCACCAAGACCATCATCGTCACCTTGTTTGAATCAGGAAGGCTCATTTCCAGCACGAGCCGGCTGTCCTTGACAAAATAGCGGAGCTGCCGACGGTCCTTGAACACGATGCCGAGGCCCTTCTTTGATATGTCGATTACCAGGAACCTGTCCTTTGAAGGGACGAATATCTGCTCTTTCACAAGGTAATCATTGATCATTACCGCAAGCCTCTTGATCACCGTAATATGGTTGTCGTCCATGGGTTTGGAATTGTTGACCTGGATATAGCCATAGGGGATCATGCCTTTATATATAAACGGCACGGATACTTCCGAGATCAGCTCTTTCTGGGACGCGAGCTTGTAGTCCTTGGAGTATATTTCAGACATGTAGAATCGCAGGTCCTTATTCTTCTGATCGGCCGCGTTTGAAGAGTAATCCTTCACGAAAAGGGGCGCCCAGGTTTCCTTGAAGTATTTCATCCTGGAATCGATTCGTGTCTCATTGAAAAAGACGACCTTTGTGCGCTCGAACCTGCCTTTCAGGTCGGATGCGATCTTGTCCTTTACCTGGTCGAGCTTCTTCGCGCTCGATTCGAGCGAGGCCTGGATCATGGACTCGGATATAACACCCGTCACGAAGAGTATGTTTTTCCCGTCAGTCTGCCCCAGGTCGGTCCGCTCCTCTTTCCTTTTTTCGGATATGATCTGGAACTTGACCGGCAGGAAGGTGAAGGTGTCCTCGTTGGAGTCCAGCACCTTGAGGCTCGCGTAGATGGTGTTATCGCCGAGCCTCGTCAGTGCCACGATCGAGTCAGGGACGTTTTTGACACGGGGAATCCTGAAAGCGACATTGCCGTCACTGTAACCCAGGAATTGTATGTAGAGGTCGCCGCTTTTCGTCTTGATGAAGACTTCCCTGTTCTGGAAGAATTTGAGGAAAATCTCTTCGAACTGGCCCCTGTCGGTTATTGTCTTGATTGTTTCAGCCATTCACTCGCCACCGGCGCGACCGTGATTTCCTGTATACTTCTTCGATACAGCTGCAAAAAACATAGCCCGTGACCTTAATGAAAAACGCGGGGCATGTCAACTCTTAAATAATCCGGGAATCAGCTTTCGATCCGCCCGTCAACGAGCGAGATGGTCCGCTCGGTCCTCGAAGCGATGCCGCTGTCATGCGTGACGATGACGATCGTAGCATTTCGCTCCCTGCCGATCTCGAAAAGTGTTTCGACAAGCTTCTGAGAGTTTGTCCTGTCAAGGCTTCCGGTCGGCTCGTCCGCCAGTACTATGTCCGGATCCCCGACGATCGCGCGCGCGACTGCAGCGCGCTGGCACTCTCCGCCCGACATCTCGGCCGGCTTGTGATGAGCCCGGTCCTCTATGTTGAACCTGTGCAGGAGACGATACGCCCGCTCCCTGGCCTCGCCCTTTTTCACGCGGCGGATCAGCAGGGGCATCATGATGTTTTCCAATGCGGTGAATTCAGGAAGGAGATTGTGGAGCTGGAACACGAAACCGATATGCTGGTTCCTGAACCCGGAAAGCATTTCGACCGAAAGGTCCGTCACGTCCCGGTCCATAACCGACAGGCGTCCGCCCTGGAACATATCGAGGCAGCCGATGAGGTTGAGCAGTGTTGATTTGCCCGCTCCCGAAGGCCCGACGATGGAGATGACCTCGCCCTTCTGTATCTCGAGCGAAACCCCCTGGAGGATCGTGAGAGCGCTCCGTCCGTATCCGTATATTTTTTCAAGACCCTCGGCCCTGATAACCACCCTGCGTTCCATTGCCGTATCCTTATTCATACCTGATAGTCTCGACCGGCTGTAGCCTGGACGCGCTCCATGCAGGCAGTATCGCGGCCACGGTACAGAGAAAAACGGCTGTGATGGCTATAAAGACCACCAGTTCCGGGTTCACATCGGTCGGGATACCTTCGATGTAATATACATGGCTGGGTACGAGATTGATCTTCTCGTACAGGCCGATATTGAATAATGAATAAATTCCGCCCATGATGCTGTTTATCATCCTCTCGACCCATCGGATGATGGCGTCCAGGTTGAGCGCCGTTGCTATACCGAACACGACCCCCAGAAAAGCGCCGATGATCCCTATAAAGAAACCCTCCAGGACGAAAATGACCATTATGGAGTTCGGCTTGGCTCCCATTGATTTTAAGATTCCCACCGCCTTGCGCTTTTCCATGACCACCATTACGAGTGTACCCATGATGGTGAACCCGGCTGAAATAATTACCAGGAAGAGGATTATCATCAAGATAAGCTTTTCCAGCTTGAGAGCATAGAATAGGTTTCCGTTCTTCTCCTCGGCCGTCATCGTCGTGTATTCATAACCGACAATCGCATCCAGCTCATCGGATACACGGTCCATTTTAAACACGTCGCGTATCCTGACGCCGATCGCCGACACGGCGTCGCCGATCTCGAAGAGACGCTGTCCCTGCGGAAGGGCCATGATCACAAGCTTGGTGTCGAAATCGTAGTATCCCGTCTTGAACATGCCGCTAACCCTGAACTGCTCCATGCCCGGCGTGACGCCGGTCCTTACGGACAGGGTGCCCTTGGGTACGATCAACTCGATATAGTCTCCAAGGAGTATGTTATAGCTGTCAGCCATCTCCTGCCCGATGAAGACCGACCGTGTGTTAAAAAATTTCCGGGCGACTTGCGGGGAAACGCGGTTCTTCCCCTTTTTCACGAACTGTTCCTCGTCCTTAACGATGAATTTCTCGACATCCCGGGGAATCGTGCCGTTTACGCCAATCGCCCGTATCATCACGGGGAGGATGTTAGAACCGAACCGGAAGAGCCCCTGCGACAGAATATACGGGTCGGCCGAGCGGACGTTTTCCGACCGCATGATCTTCATAACCAGCCGGTCGTAGTTGCGTATGCCCTGGCTCTCGGACCCGTACGATGGCTGTACCGTGATGTGTGAGTCAACATCGAGGATCTTGTCCTTGATCGTGGCCTGGAAGCCGTTCATTACGGAGAGAACGACGATCAGTATGAACACGCCCAGGAATACGATAATTATGGAAAGAAGTGTGTTGGAGGATACAAGGCCCTGGCTTTTTTTCGACTTCAGGTACCGGAACCCGATAAACAATTCATAAAGACTCATCTCTGTCAACCGCCGTATTATCGTTCTACCCGTACAATCCTTCGATTCCACATCAACCAGCCCTGCTGCTCCCGTTCGCCTGATACGAACTTGATGAAATCGACGTCGCCGCGCAGGACCCGTATCGGTCGCCGTCCGGTACGCCTGATTTCGGTGCATTCAAACAGCACGTTTCTCTTTATGTACGAATTGCCGTCCGGGTCAACCGCGACCTTTTTTTCGTCCAGCTTCTCAACCTCGGTCACCATCAGGTCGGCATAATAAGCTTCCCGAAACATCTCCCTGAATACGCCCTCGCTTTTCGGGTATGCCTCGCATGCCGCGTAATCATGGTAGTTCAGGGACTCGATCGCCCTGGCCCATCGTGCGAAGATATACTCCGGCTCAACGAACTTTTTTTCTTTTTTGCACGCAACAAGAGTCAGTACAAGCAGCATCAGTAACGCGGAAAATATGCGTCTTTTCATGAATACCTCGGAATACTTCCGGCCCCGGGTGCGGCCGGATAGAGTCAGTACGGGACACGAACCCGCAACCCGGCTATATTCGTTTATCCTTTAATCCCGTCAAGAGGGTTTTGGCCGTTCCATGATGAATATTTACGGTCGTGTGCGAACCGGCAAGGCGGCACCTGTACGGGAACACCCACCACACCCAGGCAGGAGTCCGCCATCCAGTCCGCCGGGGGGCCCTCCTTGATAAGAACAAGGAATAGTATAAGGTCCTGGAAATCAGCCGACCCGAGCCGGTCCTCGACCCCTATCTTTGCGAACCGGGCATCACCGCCGCGGATAATGCCGCCGCCGACCGATTCCGCGCCGGAAGCCCTGTTGCGCACCACCTTGCAATTGAGATAGGCCGTCTCTTTCCTGAATTCGGACAGGCGTATACCTGCGTACGCGTCCTCGCCGAGCCGGAGCCCCATCCAGACCCGGTCGTGGGACGAATCTATCCTGAACCGTCCGGCCTGCTGAAAGCTGTTCTCCTTGATCTCTTCGCCCGGCACGTCGGGACGCCGGTCGTCTTTTGAATAATAAAACAGCGTCGTTAGGACGCTCTCCTCGCTTTTATCCCTCGCGTACCAGACTCCGCAGTAGGAAAATTCGCTTCTGAGAGCGCGCATGTCGAGATAGACGGCGTCCCCTTTCGATTCGCCGAGCGTTGCCGGCATGACTTTGATGGTCTCTTTAAACATGGCGGTCACTGCCCCTGTCCGGCCCGCTCTTTTTCACCGAACACCTGGGCCGAGAATTTTTCGATCTTTGTCCCCTTCTCGCGCCACGCAGCAGGAGGTAGCCCGGCCTTGTAGCAGGTCTGCTGGAGGAAGGTCTCGAGGTCCCACCCCTGCTCTGTAGGCACCTGAGGAAGGAGGAGGCCCGAGTTGAAGCCCCTCGATATGATGAGCCCATCACGTCCCACCACTATCTCCCTGATGTCCGTCACCGGCTCGATGGGGGAAAGCACTGATATCTCTATATCAATCGCATCGTATTCTTCCGCGCGAAGCGGCGGAAACCGCGGGTCCTTGAAGGCGGACGCGCGCGCCATGTCGATGATCGTCTCAGGGATCGGCTTCACGCCCTGGATGTACCCGATGCACCCGCGCAGCCGCCCGCGAATATGGATCGTGACGAATGCGCCGCACTTGTTTTTGAATATTTCGTCGCCCAGCTCGAGGTCATCTCTTTTACCGCCGATCTTGAGCGATTCCGCGATGGTTGTCCGCGCGAGGGCGAGCAGAGCATCCTGCTGTTTCCTGTCCAGCTCGATCATGTCGACACCTTCCCGGATCATGTAATCGGGCGAGCCCGTTTGTGCTTTTGCATTGTTGACGATAACTCGCCGCATGTCAATTAGAAACTTGCAACCGCCACTGAATAGAAAAAGTATTGATTTTTTGCCGGTCATATACAATAATCAGCCATTCCCCGCCGCTGAATATGATGAAAAAGGCGGGTTTTCTTCCCGGGAGATACCAGGCGATGTTCAGACCGTCAATCCGCTTACATTCTGCCCTGTGGGCACTATCAATGTGCGTCATTTTCACTACAGCGCCGGCATGTAGTTCAGGTACGAAAAAGACGGCCGGTCCGCCGGCCGTTATTACCTACTACGCTGACGCCGAGGGCGCCTTCACTCTTGCGCCGCCGTCTGCAACAACCGGCCCCGTCCTGCGCCTGTCAGGGACAAGCTCCTTCTCCGAGTTACAGATGGAGGCACGGAACAGGTGCACGGGCAGTCCGGCCCGCCAGGTGGTATACCGAATGATGGGGAAGCAGTCGTTTGATTTCTCATATCTTCTGAAAGAGGGCCCGGGGGATTACGAAGTGACCCTGTTCGGCAAGCGGAACCCCGGCGGCCTGCAGCTTCGCGGACTCTGTTCCTTCAGGGTCACATCGGTCGGTGACATTTCAAAAAAAACCGCGCTCCCGGACATCAACGGCCGGATAATCGCTTTCGTTGATTCCGTCATGGGCACGACAGTCGGGCGCGGTGAATGCTGGGACCTCGCGCAGGAAGCGCTCGATGCAGCAGGCGCGGACTGGAACCGTCCCCTTTCTTTTGGAAAGCTTCTCGACCCGGAAAAGGACCGGATCAGACCCGGTGATATCATACAGTTCAAAACAGTGAAAACCCTGGAGGAACTGGCGGGCGGCGGGAAGAGGTGGGAAGTTTTTGGTGCGCCCGATCATACCGCTGTCATCACTGCGGTCCGGGGCAACAAGGAATACACGCTCGCCCACCAGAACATCGGGGGGAAACGCTTTGTCATCACGTCGCCAGTGAACCTCAACCTGGTTACGTCCGGCAGGTACTGGATCTATCGACCCGCTGCCGGGATCATCAGGTAATAATTCCTCGCTGATCTTCCCTGTTATCTGACGAACGCGGCGGAAAGATAGCCGACCACCTGGTCCCTGCTACCGGCCGTATCTCCCGAGTTGGCGTACTTTAAAATCCGCACCGACCCCGCTCCGAGCAGCCGGCAGAGGGCCATTCCTGCAATCACCGGTCCCTCGCCGCAGGCCTCCGCCTTACCGCTGTCGATGACCGCTTTTACGCTCTTTTCGTCGAAGCTCTCCAGGGCCTTGATGAAATTGCCGTCCATCACTTTCGCTTCCTCGTATGAATGATAGTGCGAGAGATCCGTTGATATGACGATCGCGAGCTTTCTTTTCTCGCCGGCGATACACTCATGAAGTCCGCGCGCAATCTCCATGCAGGAAGCCAGGTCGACCGTTCCAATGATGACCGGCACGATGGAGAACTCCGGTAGTCGCTTCTGCAAAAAGGGCACCTGAACCTCGAGCGAATGCTCGAGCTCGTGTGCCTCTTTCAAAAGGCCGAACGGCTTCTTGCCCGCCAGCGCGCCCCCGACTGCGACGTCGATCTGCACGTCGCCGAGCGGGGTCTCGTAGACCCCTTCCGCAAGCACGGCTCCGCCGTTGAAGCGCGACCGGTGGGACGGCGCGAGAACTATCGCGAGGGTCGTTGCCGGATCAAGCTGGGAAAAGGAATAGGCAGCGACCGGTCCCGAGTAGATATAACCCGCGTGAGGAGAAACCACGCCGACGACATCGCCGGCGGGCGGAGCGCTTTTCGCCTCCTGCATGTAGCCGTCGATCATGCCGCCGAGCCGCTGCGGATTGGAAGGATAAAAAGCCCCGGCAACAGCCGGTTTTCTCCGGTACATAGGCGCCTCCCTGTTTCTTACTGTGATGCGAGATACCTGGGCAGCCGCTTTTCAATTTCATCAAGTATCCGGTCCGCGACCTCCTGCTTGGTTATCATCGGAAGCTCTATCCGCGAGCCGTCTTTCATGAAAATAGTTATAATGTTCGTATCCGAGCCGAAGCCGGCCCCTTTCTGCGACACGTCATTGAGACAGATCATGTCCAGCTTTTTTTCCGCGAGCTTTTTTAGCGCGTATTCCTCGATGTTGTTCGTTTCCGCCGCGAAACCGACGGTGAAGATGTTGTGGAAACGTCCGGTGTCCTTCAGACCCGCGACCTCGCGGAGAATGTCCGGCGTCCTGTTCAGCTCCAGGGTGATTGTTCCCCCGGTTTTCTTCATCTTTCGCCCGGATCTGTGCGCCGGGGAATAGTCGGCCGGCGCCGCCGCCATGATCAGCACGGACTTCTCCTCGAGCTCGCTTACCACGGCCCCCAGCATCTCCCCGGTGGTGTCCACGGATACGCAGCGGTACCGTTTCCCGGTGACGAGCACGTCACCGACCGGCCCGTGTATGAAGACCGTTTTCCGGGCCCGCAACGCGCTTGCGTCGGCGATAGCAGCGCCCATTTTACCGGTTGACGGGTTCGAGATAAACCGCACGGGATCGATCCATTCACGCGTCGGTCCGCCGGTTACGATAACTTTACGCTCCTGCAGCAGCATCTAGCGCAATCCTGAAAATATGTTCTATGTCAGCGAGCCTTCCGGCCCCCTCATCTCCACACACGACGGGCCCCTCGTCAGGATCGACGAAGCTCACGCCCCATGTTTTCAGCTTCGCCATGTTCTCGCGCACCGCAGGGTGCCGGTACATGTTCGGGTTCATTGCCGGCGCGATGAGCACCGGGCAGGTCACGGAGAGGAAGGTCGTGGCCAGCAGGTCGTCCGCGATCCCGTTTGCGAACTTGCCGATAACGTTTGCAGTCGCGGGCGCCACCAGGAAGAGGGACGCATCGGTCTTAAGCTCGATATGGCCCATCTCCCGTCGCTCGCGGGAGTACTGCTCGCTGTACACCGGGTTGCCCGAAAGGACCTCCAGGGTGAGTGGCGATACCAGGTACAGTGCGTTCTCGGTGGCAACGACATGCACACTCCACCCTTCCTTTACGAAAAGCCGTATGAGGTCGCACGCCTTGTAAGCCGCTATTGAAGAGGAAATGCCGAGAATTATCTTTTTCATATGGCCCGTGCCCCGTGATGGTGTTATTGCCTCTTGAACATCCGCTCGATCTCGTCCCTGCCGATCCTGTACACGAAGGGCCGGCCATGGGGACAGCGCAACTGCCTGCTGCCCGTAAATACCTGTTCCGCAAGGCGCTCCATCTCTGCGAAGGAGAGACGGTCGCCCGCGCGCTTCGCCGACCGGCATGCGACTGAAGCCGCGATGCCCCTGCGAACATCGTCCCGGTCACGCCCGCCGCTCACTGTCTCAAAAAAATCAGCAAACAGATCTGCGACATCATCCTCGCGCGACAGCACCGGCACCGCGCTTATTTTTATAGAGGTATCCGAAAAATCCTCCATGTCAAACCCAATTTCAGAAAATGTTTCAATATTTTCCATGATGAGCGCGTGCTCGTCGAGCGAGAGATCCATGACACGCGGGAACGCGAGCCGCTGGCTCTCCGCCGAATGCCGATCTTCCATCAGGCGGTCAAAAATAACGCGCTCGTGTGCGGCATGATAATCGACGAGGTAGAGTGAGTCGTCTCTCTCGATCACCATGTAGGTGCCGAATGCCACGCCGATGATCGTGTTCCCGGAGCCCCCGCGGATGCCGCCGTACATCCCGGCCACGTCCCGCACGAACGCGGAGGGCCGCCGGTCGTCTCCGGGCAGCGTGCCTCGCTCCGCTCCGGTCGAACCCGGGAACAGGCCGCCCCGGGGAACCACCTCGAGACCGGGCCCGCCCCCGTGCGGCATCGTCCCTGCAGGGATCGTCCCGGGCTTGAAAACCCCGCCTTCAACGCGGTGCTCGCGATTGAGAACCTTCTCCGCCAGTCCCATGATCAGCCGCTCGACATAGCGGTGGTCGAAAAGCTTGACCTCCTTTTTCGCGGGGTGAATGTTCACGTCGACCAGGCGGGGGTCTATGTCGATGAATATCAGGCCGGCCGGGTACCTGCCGCGCCCGGCCACCGCCTCGTATGCCTTTGACAGAAGAAAGCCCAGGTACCGGTACTCGACCGGCCGCCTGTTAATGAAGAGCATCTGCATGGATCGCGATGACTTGAGGAAATGCGGCTTCGAACAATATCCACTGACGGATATTTTCAAATCGCTGAGTGTTTCATGCTGAAGATCGTTCATGATCCCGCTTCCGAATACCTGCTCGATCCGCTGCTCCTGGCTGCCGGCGGCTGCCAGTGTCATCTCACGCTTGTCATCCACGTCAAGCGTGAAGGCTATGTCGGGGTTGGGGATAGCAATCTTCATCACTGTTTCTCGCACGAGCCGCAGCTCCGTGCGGGCCGACTTGAGGAACTTTTTTCGCGCCGGCACGTTGTAGAACAGGTTCTCGACAATGACCGTGGTGCCGGCGGGTCCGGCGTGATCGCTTATCTCGGTTCCGGACTCCGTGCCGCTGAGGCGGCCGCCCACCTCCTCGTCGCTCCGACGCGACAGGAGGGTCATCCTCGAAACCGACGAGATGCTCGACAGTGCCTCGCCGCGGAATCCGTACGTGCCGATCTCCTCGATGTCCCCGATATCGCTGATCTTGCTGGTCGCGTGCTCCATGACTGCCAGGGCGATATCGTCTCGGTAGATGCCCCGGCCGTCGTCACGCACGACTATCTTTTTAAGGCCGCCCTCGTACACCTGCACGTCGATCCGCGTCGCCCCGGCATCGACCGAGTTTTCGACGAGCTCCTTAACGATGGAAAACGGCCCCTCGACGACCTCGCCCGCCGCAATCTTCTTCTGAACCCCGTCCGCCAGTAATTGTATTCGTTCCACGTAATGTCCTGTCAGGATGATTTGAGCTGTCTCACCAGCTCCGGGAGTGTCGTGCCCGCAAGTCCCTGGATGAAGACGTCCGTTGCAAAGCGGGTCAGGTCGGTCGTTTCCACGTTGAATTCTATGATGGCAGCGTTGTTCTGTTTCGCGATGAGCGGTATCCCGGCCGCCGGGTAAACGACTGCGGATGTTCCCACAACGATCACGACGTCAGCTTCCTGCGCCGCCTCCTGCGAGCGGGCCATGGCCTCGTGGGGAATCGTTTCGCCGAAAAAAATTACCGTCGGCTTCAGGACTGCATCACAGTCCGGGCAGCGTGGAGGATTACCGACCGCTATCACGTCGGCCATGTTGAATTCCGAATCATCGAACAGCCTCCCGCAACGGAGGCACTCCAGCCTGCTGACATTGCCATGATACTCGATAATGTTCCGGCTGCCCGCCTCCTGGTGGAGGTTGTCAATGTTCTGGGTAATAATGCACCGGAGGAGGTCCAATCGCTCGAGCTCGGCCAGTGCATGGTGCCCGGGATTCGGCTTTGCCGTACGCGTAAGCTCGACCATGTCGAACAGCATGCGCCATACCTTTTCCGGGTTCGAGTGAAACGCCTGGATGGTCGCGTATTCCGCCGGATTATATTTTTGCCACAGCCCTCCCGCGCTTCTGAAATCGGGAATGCCGCTTTCGGTGGAGATGCCCGCACCGGTCAGGGCTATGATATTGTTCGCACTCTGGATTATCTCCACTGCCCGTGCAATGTTTATGTCCATGTTCTTATCCTCGTGGGATAGCCTGATTTAAAGATATCACGAGTTGCGGTTAAAGACAATTCTCGCCCAAACAAATCAGGAGTTAGCTGCATATCTGCAACTCCCTGATGCGATACATGGATGTATCGCCATTTTTCCAGGCTGGTGCCGGGGAAAATGCAAGGTTTTGCGGATTTATTCGGCAAAACCGCCCCTGGAAAACTCTTGTGTATGAGTTTTTCAATTATAAGAGACTTTTGTCAACAAATTATATCTTGACATCGGGTTATTATATCCATAAAAACAGGGCTCTCCTGATTGGAAAATTCTGAAGCGGGGTGATCATCATGGAATGCAGTTGCGGCGGCGCATTGATTGACGGCAAAACAACGTATCGCGTCAGCAAAAAAAATTTCTCCCTGATCCTGGAAAACATACCCGCCTTCAAATGCACGCGGTGCGACAAGATCCTTACCGCCGAGGATACCAGCGACAAGATTCAGCAGCTGGTTAACCGCATCGAGAGGGAAACAAAGGAAATCGTTACCGGCACGCCGTCCTCAAACCTGTACGATTACTGACAACCGCCGGCATCGCCCCCTTTCCGGGTTTTTCTCCGGCACCCTTCTCCGTCCGGCCCTCCGGCGCCTCCTGTGCAACGCGTAAATCCGCTTTTTTATTGACATGGAACATCCGCGCCGTAACGTTACCGAAAGCCATGATGTAAGGAGAAAAACATGAGAGTACGATTCGCCCCGAGCCCGACCGGATTCCTGCACGTGGGCAACGCGCGGACAGCCATCATCAACTTCCTCTTCGCACGGAAGAACAACGCCACCATGCTGCTCCGCATTGAGGACACGGACATGGAGCGGAGCACCAGGGAATCGGAGCAGTCCATCTACCGGGACCTTTCATGGCTGGGCATATCCTGGGACGAGGGCCCGGACGTTGGCGGCCCGGCCGGTCCCTACCGCCAGTCCGAGCGGTTCGACATCTACCGCACCTACACCGAAAAGCTGCTTGCGGACGGAAGCGCCTACTACTGCTACTGCACCAGGGAAGAGCTTGAAGCCACGAAAAAGGACGCCGGTACGAACCCGGACGCTTTCGTGTATAACGGCAAGTGCCGCAACCTGAACGCGCGGGAGCGCACAACGCTCGAGGCCGATGGCCGTAAGCCGACGATTCGCTTCAAGGTCCCGGACAATGTCTCCATCGTGGTACAGGACCGCATCAAGGGGCCGGTCGAGTTCAACAGCAGCAACATCGGCGGCGATTTCATCATCATACGGTCGGACGGCGTGCCGGTGTTCAACTACATCGTCATTATCGATGATGCCCTGATGAACGTCAGCCTTGTCATCAGGGGAGACGACCACCTGTCCAACACGCCGAAGCAGCTGCTCGTGGCGCGTGCCCTGGGCCTGCCCGAACCGGAATACGCCCATCTCCCGCTGATCATGGGACCGGACCGCTCGAAGCTCTCCAAGCGTCACGGGATCACCTCGGTCGAGATGTACCGAAGCCAGGGATATCTCCCGGAAGCGCTCATGAATTACATGTCCATGCTCGGCTGGGCGTCGGAGGGCGGCGAGGAGATCCTGCCGCTTGCCGAGATAATCAGACAGATGGACCTGGCGAAGCTCTCGAAAAACGCTCCGATATTTGATTTCCAGAAGCTCCGCTGGATGAACGGCCAGTATCTCCGCGAAATCACCCTTGACAGGATAACCGATCTCTTCCTTCCCCACATGGGAGAGGCAGGGTTCGCGGTCGACGAGATAGACCGGAAGCACCTCGAGGACATCATCGCGATACTCAGGAAATACTGCGACATCCTCTCGGACATCGGCCATTTCGCCGGCATATTCCTCGACGAGGTGTGCGAGCCTGACGCGGACGCGGACGCGATGCTTAAAACCGATGACGCGCGAAAAGTCATCGGTGCGGCCCGTGACCTGTTCGTCTCCGAGCTGACGCCCGATAATTTCGCCTCGCTGCTCGTGAACCGAGTAAAGGAAACCACCTCCCTCAAGGGGAAGAGCCTTTTCATGCCCCTCAGGGCGATGATCACCGGCAGGCAAAAGGGCCCCGAACTCGACCAGTCGATGCCGGTCATCGGGTATGACAAATGCAAAAAAAGAACAGAGTACTGCTTCACCCGTTACTGCTCATGAACGGGCGCCGGCAATTCACGATACATCACAACGAAACGAAAGAGGTACACTCGTGAAAAAACTAGCACTGATTCTCCTGGTACTGATTGTACCCCTGGCGTCATGCCGCAAAGGGATCGAATCGGTTCCCACGGGGACCTGGAACTACCGTCTCCTGGTCAACGGCGCGGACATCGGGAGCGCCGTCATCAGCAACGAGATAAAAGACGGCACGTACGTCTCAACCACCGTGATGGAGATGGACGCCGGGTACGTCCGCAACAGCACGAAGCAGATCATAACTGAAACCCTGGACTTTAAACCGGTCAGGCTCGAGGTGTACAACATGACCGAGCAGAACGGTCAGAAGAGCGAGATGGTCACCATCGCGAAATTCAGCGGCAACAGGGTGGACCTTAACACGGCTGCAACACTATCGACCATAACCATCGACAGGCCTTTCATCCTTGAAGGAAACTACTTCATGCAGGAGCTCATCAAGCACAAGTTCAAGGAAGGGACCATCCTGAAAAACTACGTGTACGAGCCCTCGGTCGACGTCGAGGAGCCGATGCTGGTCATGGTAAAGGTGTTCGGGCGCGAGACTGTTTCCGTCAATGGAAAGAAAAGAAGCCTCATCCACCTCGGGTTCTCCATCGAGAACATGAAGAACATCGACATGTACATGGATGCAGAAGGCGTAACGCATAAAACGACTATCGTCATGCTGAACAACAAGCTGGAGCTTGTCCTGAAATGAGCGGTACCGGCTCCCGGGCAGGACTTCTCCGGCACCTGGCGATCGCCGCTCTCCTGGTCACGCTCTCCACGTCGGTGTACCCGGCGGACGCGTTCAACTACACGATACAGATCGCGCATTTTGACACGAAAATCTACTCGGAGCAGACTTCCCGGTTCCGCCTTACCTCCTCAGATCCGGATTTTACCATCATCAGCACCGGCTACCAGGCGATAACCGCAAGCTCGCTGGTTGACGGTAAACGGTCGATCGAGATACTGACCGGAAGGGAACAGGCGATATCACTTCCGGGCAAAGACCTGTCCGCTTATCTCGTCGATACCAGGTTCCTGAATCTTTCTTCGCCCGAGATCACCGGCGCAGCCGCGCGCCTGAAGGGCTCCGCCGACCCGCTCCGGGCCACAGAGGACTTCGTTGCCCGGCACATCACGGGCAAAGAACTCGGCATACCGATCATTCCGGCCGACCAGGTCTACCGCATGAAACGCGGCGACTGCACGGAGCACAGTGTGCTCGCGGTCGCGCTGCTGCGAAAGCAGGGGGTTCCTGCCCGGGCGGTCGTGGGCATGTATCTGGCCGCATCGTTCCAGGGTAAACGGGACGTGTTCGTGTATCACATGTGGGTGGAGGCTTTTTACAGGGACCGGTGGCGCCTGGTTGACGCCGCAAATCCGGGACCAGGGCGTTTTAACCGCTATGTCGCCTTTGCGGGTCACAGCCTGAAAAGCGAGACGCCCCTCTCCTACCTCCGCGCCGTTACCGCGATCCAGGACCTTTCGGTCGCGTACCTCGGCGAGTAGACTACCAGGTCAATCCCCTTCGCGTGAGCCCTTCTCGATCCTGGCCCAGGTGTCCCTGAGCGTCACGGTGCGGTTAAAGACCGGTTTATCCGGGGTCGAGTCAATGTCCGCGCAGAAATAGCCGGTCCTTTCGAACTGGCAACGGTCGCCCGGCTTCATTCCTTTCAGCGCCGGCTCCACCAGGCAGCCCTCGAGCGTCTTAAGCGAATCCGGGTTGATGTAGTCCTTGTAGTCCGCCACTTCCTTCGATCCCTCGGGCTCCGCAACGGTGAACAGGTGCTCGTAGAGGCGCACCTCGGCCCGGGCCGCGTTCTCCTCCGATACCCAGTGGATGGTTCCCTTGACCTTCCGGCCGTCCCTGGACCAGCCGCCGCGCGTTTCCGGGTCGTAGGTGCAGCGCACTTCCGTGACTTCGCCCGCGGCGTTCTTTACAACGCCGGTACAGGTCACATAATAGGCGAACTTGAGGCGCACCTCCTTGCCCGGCGTGAGCCTGAAGTACTTGGGCGGCGGCACCTCGCGGAAATCGTCTTTTTCTATGTAAATAATGCGGGAGAACGGAATGGAGCGCTTCCCCATGCTTTCGTCCTCGGGGTTGTTCACCGCTTCAAATTCTTCCGTTTTTCCTTCCGGGTAATTCTCGATGACGAGCTTGAGGGGGTTGAGCACTGCCATGAAGCGCGGGGCGCGCCGGTTAAGGTCCTCCCTGAGGCAGTGTTCCAGGAGCGCGACGTCCACCACGTTGTCCGCCTTGGCCACGCCGATCCGATCGGCGAAATCACGCAGCGATTCCGGCGTATAGCCGCGCCTGCGCAGTCCCGAGATAGTGGGCATCCGCGGGTCGTTCCACCCGCGTACGTATTCCCCGGTGACCAGCTCGAGGAGCTTTCTCTTGCTCATGACCGTGTAGCTCAGCGAGAGGCGCGCGAACTCTATCTGGCGCGGCCGGACCCTTCCCGGCTCCGCGATATGGTCGAGGAACCAGTCGTACAGGGGGCGGTGTATCTCGAACTCGAGCGTGCATATCGAGTAAGTGATGCCCTCAATGTAGTCGGACTGGCCGTGGGCGAAGTCGTACATGGGATAGATGCACCACTTGTTCCCGGTCCGGTGGTGCTCCGCGCGCTTGATCCGGTACAGGACCGGGTCGCGCATGTTCATGTTCGGTGATGCCATGTTGATCCGCGCCCGGAGCGTCTTGCTCCCGTCGGGGAACTCTCCCGCCTTCATGCGCGCGAACAGGTCAAGGTTCTCCTCGACGCTGCGGGAACGGCCCGGGCTCTCCGTGCCCGAAACGGTCGGCGCGCCGCGTGTCGCCGAGACCTCCTCCGGCGTCATGTCGCACACGTACGCCAGTCCCTTCTTTATGAGAAGAACGGCCCACTCGTAAATCTGGTCGAAGTAATCCGATGCGTAGTAGAGGTGTTCGCCCCAGTCGAAGCCGAGCCACCTCACATCACCGATGATCGAGTCCGTGTACTCGACGGTTTCCTTTTCCGGGTTGGTGTCGTCCATCCGGAGGTGGCAGCGCCCGCCGAACTGCTTCGCCAGCCCGAAGTTGAGGCATATCGATTTCGCGTGGCCGATGTGGAGATAGCCGTTCGGCTCCGGCGGGAAGCGGGTCACCACCTGCCCGTTGTTTTTATTGGCCGCTCTGTCAACTTCAATGATGTCCTTGATAAAATTCGTGGTGGCGGTTTTCTCGGTGCTTTCCATGGCGCGTCTCCTGTTCGTGCCCCCGGGCTGAAGCCCCGGCCGGGCCGTTATGATGATACCTGCCGCCATCTGCCTGATACGTCAAGAAATATACAGCCGGAACAGGCGGCCATGAGGAAAATCGCCGGTTTTTTACCTTGCCGTTACAATCTCGGGACCCGCTCCACATGCGTGCCTGCGGCATGGCGTGAGGAATAGTCCCGTATCACGAGTACACGGTAAGGCTCGTCTTCCCGTATCGTTTCACCGCCTGCGCCCGGAAGGGGCCGATAGTTTCATCGGGCGCGTTCTCGGAATAATGCTGTACTAAAATCTCACCGCCCGGGACCAGGAGATCGAGGGCTCCTGCTTTTCCCACGATGTCGCGGTACGGGTCATCCGCATCTTTCGACTTCCGGTACGGGGGGTCGAGAAAGATGTAATCGAAGCGGCTCTCCCTTTCGTGCAACAGCTCGAGCGCGCGGGAGGCCGGGAGGTTGAGAATTGTTGCGGATGGAAGGGGACCGAACTCCTCGACGCATTTCCGTATGAAGCGGTAGCGCGCAGCGTCCATCTCGTTGAGCACGACTGGCGTCGCACCCCTGCTCAGGGCCTCGAGCCCGATCTGCCCGGACCCGGCATAGAGGTCGAGAAAGCTCCTCCCCGGGAGCCACTCGCCGATCATGGAGAAAATCGCCCCCTTGACTTTTTGCGGCGTGATGTCCGCGTCATCGTAGCGCCGGTTCGAGAAGGGGATCACCCTTCCCCTCAGGCTGCCGGCAATGATCCGTATCCCCTCCATGTCACTCCAGCGCGTCGTTCAGCTCGTTCAGAAATTCCTTCACATCGATGCCGTTGCAGAACGCTATTCTCTCGATCGTGTCTTCACCGATCCCCTTGCACCGGGGGCAATAGAGACCGCGCTTTTTAAATATTTTCATTATCTCGTTAGACATTTTCAGCGCATCAAGCGCCTTCGTGGCTTTGGTAATTTTCATCGCACCTGCCTCTTCCATCACGCAATATATATTTGTTTCATACAGCACTAATGTTACGTCAAGAGAAATTACACACCCTCCCGATGGACCCGCAAACGCGATAGGCCAGCAAGCGTTTGCAGGGCTATCGTATAAGGTATTTAATCAAAATCGCCAATAAAATGCTTGAAAAAAAACAGCATACTATTAATAGTGTCAAGCCATATTGGATATGAGCGCCGGGGATCTTTGCCGGCCGGGTCATCACCCATTATTAACAATTTTTGAAGGAAACAACCATGGCTAAATGTGAAGTTTGCGGAAAATCAATACAGGTCGGGAATAACGTCAGCCACTCGAACAAGAAAACCAAGAAGGTATGGCGGCCCAATGTCAAGAGGATAAAGGTGCTTGAGGACAATCGCGCTACCCGGAAATACGTCTGCACCCGGTGCATCCGTTCCGGCAAGGTGCAGAAGGCCATCTGACACCGTTAACTCCCGGCCGGTCCCTCCGGCCGGGCAGCTTGTCAGTTCTTTGACCCGCCCGCAGAATACCACTCAACAAGCAACTCAAGAAGAAGCGTGGACGGCCGCTGAATGCGCCGGACGCCGGAATGTACGAAAAAAAACGACCGTTTAACAGTCAGCCCGTCAATGTCTATCACGTGGAAAGCACGCGCTTTAATCTCACGCGCTATGGCGAGCCGTGAAACGAACGAGACGCCCAGACCCGCTGCGACCGACTCCTTGATCGCCTCGGTCGTCGAGCATTCCATGACCGCCTGGAGAGCCGACGGCTGGATGCCATGACCCGCCAGCGCCTCTTCGCACGCCCTCCTGGTACCGGACCCCTGCTCGCGGATGATGAAGGGCATTGACGCAAGGTCCCGGACCTTCGCCCGGGCTGGAAATCCACGCGGGGCGATCAGTACGATCTCATCATTGCACACGGACGTGAATACGAGCGACGGGTGCCGGTATTCGGTCCCGACGATGCCGGCATCCGCGCCGCCGTCTTTCACCATCTCCACGGCCTCACGGCTGTCCGCGACGGACAGGCGGTACGTGATGCCGGGAAACTTTTTCTTCGCAGCGGCCAGGACCCCTGGCAGCAAATAGGCGGAGGGGATGGTGCTCGCCGCGATCGTGGTGACGCCGG
This sequence comes from Spirochaetota bacterium, assembly GCA_041749375.1. Lineage (GTDB taxonomy): Bacteria > Spirochaetota > UBA4802 > UBA4802 > UBA5550 > RBG-16-49-21. Next base: position 21,540 of record JBGTBN010000071.1, on the reverse strand, counting down.
CGGGCTCGCCCGCGGCCATCTCGGCCTGGAGGGCTTCGATGTCCTTGAATACCTTTTCACAGTAGACCCTGAAGATCTTCCCCTCTTCGGTTACGGCGATCTCGTGCGCCGTGCGGTTGATCAGCGTAACGCCGAGGATTTTTTCAAGCTGCCCGATATGATGGCTGACCGTGGCCTGTCCCACGCGGAGCTTCCTGGACGCCCGGGTGAAGCTGTTTTCGTTCAGCACCTCGAGAAAGGACCGAAGCTGCTTGAGGTCGTAATCGAATTCCTTTATTTTCTTCATGTTGCTCTTGTTGTTATCTCCGCGTTACATGTCGGTATAGTACTTCCAGCCCTTCAGGTAGTAGGTATACAGGACCGGCCTGTTAAACGTGTTCACCTCTGTTTCCACGACGGATGAATCCGCCGGGAAGTGCATGGCCTGTGAGAAGGCGGCGCGTGAATAGTACCTGAAGCCGGGCAGCGCGTCCGGGATCATGGCGACATCGCGCGGCTCGTCAAAGGCCATATTGAAGCCCCAGTCGCCGAATGACGGCACGTACACGTGGTAGGGGACCACGAAGCGGAACGCTTTCTTCATCGTGCCGTTTATGCACCAGAAGGCATCGCGGGCGAAAAAGGGCGACGTTGACTGCGTGACGAAGACGCCGCCCCGTGCCAGGGCGTTTCGGGCGATTCCGAAGAACTCGACCGTGTAAAGCTTCGAGATCGTCTCATCGTGGGGATCGGGAAAATCGGCGATGATCGCTTCATACTTCTCCGTGCACTTCAATAAAAAGGCATACGCGTCGCCGACAACAATCCTGACGCGCGGATCGCTCAGGGAATCGCCGTTCAGCATCTTCAGGGATGAATCGTGCCGCGCGAGATCGATCATCGCCGGGTCGAGCTCGACCAGGGTGATCGCAACGCCCGGGTATTTGAGCAGCTCGCGCACCGCGAGGCCGTCCCCGCCACCCAGCACGAGCACATTCTTCCGGATTCCTGGCGACAGCAGGAGCGGCGGAAACGCGAGCATCTCGTGGTAACGGTATTCATCGATGGATGAGAACTGGAGCGATCCGTCCAGGTAGAGCCGGAAATCATTATCATTCCTGGTCAGCACGATCTCCTGGAAATGCGACCTCCGGGTGAAGACAATGTCGTCGTAATACAGGCGCTTCTGCAGCACGTTGTCGATCTGGCCCGAAGCGCCGGTGAACAGCGCCAGGAACAGCAGGAGTACTGCCGGCCCGACAAGGTCGGTCTTCCGTTTCCCGTCATAGTCAAGCCGTACGATGATCAGCATGGCCACGCAGATGTTGACCACTCCAACCAGGATGCTGGTAAGCATGCGGCCCAGGATCGGGAATAAAACGAGCGGGAACAGGAGGGAGCCGGCCAGACCGCCAATGAAATCAAGCGTAAGCACGTTGGAGAGGATGTCCTTGAGCGCGCCGTATCTCTTTAATACTCGCGTCACCAGCGGTATCTCCAGGCCCACGAGCGTCCCGATTATTACCAGGAAGAATACATGGAGCATGTAATAGGTGGAAGAAAATGAGAAGAGATAGCTCAGGACAATGACCGAGACCCCGCCGACGAAGCCGAGTGACGCCTCTATGGCGATAAAATTCCTGAGTATGTTCTTCGTGAGAAAGCGCGACAGGTAAGAGCCGATGCCCATTGAGCTCAAAAAAAATCCGATCGTTATGGAATATTGCTGCACGGGATTCCCCAGCAGGTATGTCGCCAGCGACCCCAATACCAGCTCGTATATGATTCCGCACATGGATAGAAAAAAAACAGAGAACAAGAATATTCTCTGTTCCGAGACTCTCATTTCACGCTTCACGACGGGGTGCTATTTGCCGGCCGCGTCTGAGTCTTTTACGTCGGCCTTCTGCTCGATCTTCGCAGTGCGGTCTTTCCTCTTGTAATCCGAGCTCGGTGAGGAGACCACACCCGCGATGATTATGGCGATGCCCAGAATGACGGCGCCGATAATGATCCCCAGGGACGTGTTCTGGTCGTCCTCGATCTCCTTCTTAACTGAAAAAGGCGTGAATAGAATGACCAGGAATATGCCGATACCCATCATGATGATCCCGACGAGAGAGTAAATGGCCGTATCCAATATTCCGTGCAACAGGGTTCCCCAATCCATAATCGTGTGTCCTCCTCGAATTATAATGCGTGACAGTAAGGCCCGTATCAGTGTCCTGCCGGCGCAGCAGGCAGATGATCATTTCCCTCCCCTGAAGCCGCCGTACCCGGCCCGGCCGTAATAATACCCGGGCCTGAGCGTTTTTCGCTCGTCCCGGTGTTTGGAGATGTATTTCTCCCCGGCGGTCGAATACCCGACATTGAAGGTGGACATCGCGAACCCGCCTCCCATAATTAGCGCCGCGATGAGAATGCTCCGTATCATGATCGCTACCCCTCGTTTGACATAGAGAACGACATCGCGTTATAGGACCGGGACTTCGCCCTGTTGTAAAACCAGAGGGCGGCCAGAACCGCGATGATGATGATATAATACCGATAGCTCGAGGTCCGCTCCAGCTTCACCTCGACCGCCAGCGCGGACCGGGGCTTCTGGCTGGTAAGCTCGAGGAAAGCGTAGTAGCTGCCCGGCTTTTCGAGCACGAAATCGTCGTCAACGGAAAGGTCGCTCTCGTGCCAGTAGCCCTCGTCGTCGTGCCCCTCCTCGTCCCAGAAATCGCCGCTCATGGAATAACACTCCACCGGCTCCCTGAGGGCGTCCACATCGTCGAACACGTCCCCGAGGACGGCCGGTGTCATCCGGCCGTTCGCCGCCTTCTGGAGCCGGTCAGCCGGGACCAGCAGGAGCCTGAACGACTGCCATTCCAGGCTCAGTTTCTGCACCGACTCGTTGACCGACACCTGCGCGTTATAGAGCGCCTCACCCTTCTTCAGCTCAAACGGGCCTAACAGGACTTCGCTCTGGTACATGTTCTGGCCGTTCTCGCTGACGACGGCATTCGTGGCAAGATCGGTCCTGTTTTTCATGATTCCGTCGACCGGTGAGGAATTAAAGCAGCTCACTGCCGCCAGGATGAAGGTGACGGCGCACCCGGCCAGGTATACGAAGGCACGGCGACGGTAGTTCGTACGCATCGTCATGGTCTCCTGGTACTGGCCCTTCTCCTTCTCCCCGCCGAACGAGTTGACGATGTCGTTGTATGATATCTTTTCGCCCCGGGTGATCGAGACCTCGCCCTCGGAATGCTCGATGGTGTACTTTGCGCCGTCCTTCTTGAAGTCGTACATCGTGGCGGGTTCGCCGATCTCCGGCTTCCAGGGGAGCTCACCCTCCGCGAACACGATGCGTCCGATGTAGGCCTCGTCACGGGAGATCTTTTTCCCATCGAACTCTATCGCGCCCGGGTCTGATTCCAGGTCGATCGACTGCGGCGTGTAATCCTCGTACGAGTGGACCTCGCCGTCCTCTTCGACGAAATAGTGATAAGCCCCGTCCGCGGAAACGGCAAACCACTCGTCCCACGTCGACTTTTCCCACTCGTCCTCGTCCTGATATCGTATGCGCCCGATGATCTCGTACTCGACACCCTTCAACGTGCCCTTTATCCCGAGCTTGAAGACCGAAGCGTCCCTGTCCGATGACAGGTCGTCCGCAAATACCCCGTAATATTCCTCGGTTTTCCGGTCGTATTCCTGCCCGCAGGCGGAGCATTTCGCCGTCGGTATGCTGACGTTCTCTTCCTCTTCGTCATCATACTCCGTCCGGTAGCTTTTAACCAGATCACCCCCGCACTTGGAGCATTTCAGAGCTTTTAATTCGGGGTTGTCAGTACCCATCGGGTCCTCGATTCGATTCCAGGTATTGCATTCTTAATCATAAGAAGTGACAGTAACCACTTATGGGCATTGCGAGGCGCCCTGATAGCTCCGCAAACGTTTGCGGAGCTATCAGCTTACCACAATGTCCCTCGCCAGGAGCTGCCTGCCGGAGAACAGCTCGATCTCGTTCTCGGTCGCTTCGATGGAAACCTTCCTGCCGTCAGAAACACCGTCCATGTAGGTCAGCTTTGTGCCAGGCTCGATATAGAAGGAGAGCTCACCTTCCGCGCCGGCAACCTCTGCACTCCCCTTTTCCTTGACCATCACTTTTTTCTGGCCGATCATCACGTTCTGGCCGGCGCGGACCGTGGTGATGTCCGGGAACTCAAGCGCTTCCTCGACCTCGGTATAGAGGGATACTGTCCCCTCGTCCTCGGTTACCCAGGCAGTGCCGCCGTCATATTCCATGAACCACTCGTCGAAATGCCCGCCCGGATAGTTATAGCGCATTCTGCCCAGGGCCGTGAACGGCTTGCCCAGGATTGCACCCGTGCCCCCCACCTTGAACAGGGACGGGAACTCCGCAAGCTTCGGGTGCTTCCCGGTCGCATCGAACCCGTCTCCCGACAGGCGGAGGTGCGTGCCGCAATAGGAACAGACAAGAACCTTGCTGAACCTGTTCCTGACCGCGACCGGCGCCCCGCACGAGGGGCATTGCGTTGCCGACATTGCTGCTTATCCCTGCTGCGCCCCGCACTCGGGACAGAACTTTGCGCCCGGCTGCAGCCTGGCCCCGCACTTGGTGCATGCGGCGCCCTCGAGGTTCGCCCCGCACTCGGGACAGAACTTCGAATTGGCCGGGAACTTCGCCTTGCACTTGGGGCATGCCATGCCGGAGACGATCTCCTTCCCGCACGAGGAGCAGAATTTCGCCCCTGCCGGGTTCTGCGCATTGCAGTGGGGACATGCAACTTTAGCGCCCTGGCCGGTTGCGCCGCCCATGGCCGATCCCATCATGCCGGCCATCTGCTGGCCCATACCCACGCCCATGCCGGCACCCATCATACCTCCGGCCATACCGTCGCCGTCGGCAGCCTTTTCCATCGTGTCGAAGGTCCGCTTCATCTTGTAGTCGTCCTGGCCTATGATGCCGATCTCGGCCTTGTCCGCCAGCGCCTTCTTGAGCCGCTTGACCGATTCGTCCTCCTGTGGCACGTTGATCGACTCGACCGCGAACCTGACCAGCTCAAGCCCGTAACTTGCGAAATCATCCAGTATCTTCGCCTTCCCGTAGCTGCCGATCTCGTCATAGAACGGCGCGAGCTTCAGTATGGTTATCTTTTCCTTTTCCATGAGCTCGGTGATGAGGTCGGAGAGCTTCGGCAGTATGACCTGGTCGCGGAGCGTTGTTTCAATCGCCTCGGTGGTGTAGGCCTGCCATGTCCCGATGGCCATGGTGAGAAAGGACTTGGTGTCCTTTATTTTTATCGAAAAATTTCCGAACGCCCGGATCGGGACCGCGATGTTATAGAGCGGGTCCAGGAGATCGATTGGCGTCTTGGTGCCCCACTTCAGGTTGGGGATCTCGGTCTTGTTGATAAAGTATACTTCAGCCGGGAACGGCGATTTGCCGCCAAAGGGAATGTTTATCAATTTTTCAAGTATGGGGATGTTGCCCGACTTGAGGGTATGTCGTCCCGGACCGAAGCTGTCAAGGGCGCGGCCTTCCCTGAAAAAGATGGCCTCCTGGTTTTCCATTACGATCAGCTGGGCACCAAGGGATATGGCTCCCTCCTGGAATCGGTACATTACTTCACCCGGTTTATTTTTCCATTCGACTACATCTATCAGGGCCATTTACAACACCTCCAGTAACACATTTTTTCTTTCATCGAATTTTTTTTCGAATTCTTTCAGTTTATCGGATATCCCGCCGATGACCGGGCCCAGGCTTTCGGCAGACGCGGCTTTGATCCCGGACAATGCCGTTTCCAACTCGTCAAGCGATGAGATGAGCCGCCAGTCATATTCGAGGAGCCTGTTCACGTCATCGTCGGAAAGCTTCATGCTCGAGAGAGCCGCGGCCTTTCCGAAATCGGCGTGCCGGCACTTCTTGATGACGGTCTCCATCTTCAGGCTCAGGGCGTCGAGGTCCGGAAGCGGTCCCCGCTCCTTCTTTTGCGCAAGGTCAGAGGACTTCTCGTTGACGGCGGCCTTGAACGATCCCACCCGGTCCGCCAGCAGACCGCGGACGATTGTATCGGCGTCGTAGGTCTCCGCCTTTTCTACGTACCCGGAGTAGCCGGGAAACCTGGCGGTAATTTTACTCACCAGGTCCCTGTTCTCCTGGATCTTCTTCTTCACGTTGTCCAAATTTGGTTGCATGGCACAACCCCTCTTTGATTATTGATTAATAGTCCTGCCGCATAACCGGTGACCATGAATACTGCTTTACCTGGCACCCCGTGCGCCTGTAAAACCTCATTATCATCATGTTATGCAACAAGTAGAATAACCATACAGGAATAATTAGTCAACTATAAATATTTATTAATATCGCCTATCGCCATGATGACCATAAACGAGCCCGGCTCAGCATCCGTCAGGACCGATGTCTTCGAGCTCTTTCTGGATCAGTAGTATCAGGTCGAGGTATTCCTGCTGCGCCCTGAGGTACTGCATGATCATCTCGTTGTCGGAAACCAGCGATGACATGCTCTTGATATTCTCGATCTCGAATTTCTCGATGATATCGCCCATCTCCTGCCGTTCACGGATATACTTCGATACCTTGATGTAATCATCGAGGAGCTTTTCCGCGTCAGCGTCCGCATGAAGCCTCCCGGAGGCATCCTGGAAGTCCCGATATATATCGGTCTCCCTGAGCAACCGCCCCAGCTCTTCCGCTTTTTTCAAAATCTCTTCCATAATCAAGTCCTATCCTGCCCCGCCAACGATAGCACCGGGCACAATAATATTCAAGATTATTTTTCATGGCCCGGCATGCCTGCCGTTCGCACAGTGCCCGCTGTTTTTTATTGACATTTTACCGGCAGTATTATAAGGTTCCGCATATGCCCGTACCCGCCGGCTTTTTGGAAGAGTCACAGCGGCTACTATTCAACATGGAGAGGACGATGACAGATCCGAAAGAAACACTAGAGGACGAAAACAAGATAGACACGGTCATAGCCGATGACATAGCGTTCAAGGGAAGCCTTAAATTCAAGAATTCCCTGAAGATAAAAGGCTCCTTCGAGGGGAGGATCGAAACGGACGGCCAGCTCATCGTGGGACGCGAAGCCAAGGTCAGCGCCGACGTGAAGGCCACCGAGGTAAATATCAGCGGCGTGTTCAGCGGCAAGATCAAGGCCTTGAAGAAAATCGAGCTGTTCAAGAAGAGCAAGACCACCGGAGATATCGTCGCGCCGGAGCTGACGATCGAATCAGGCTCGATCTTCAACGGTACCTGCATCATGGAGGATAAAAACTGACAGCGGCTTTGTCAGTTCAAGACCTGTAGTATTCCCCCTCAATGAAAAAGGCCGCCCCTCCGGGACGGCCTTCGCTTGATCACTCCTCCCGATCAATAAATCCCGCTTGTGTCCATGTCACTGGTATCGAGCGGCCCGATTCGATCGTCATTGTAGCAGCGCTCCCACACCTGCAAAAAAGTCTCGGCGGAGCTTTCAAGACCGGACGTGTTCACGCCGAAATTCCTGAGTTCACTGATAATGTCTCCCTCGAGCCCTATGTTGCCGAACCCCCGGTAGTCCAGGGCGGTCCCCAGGCGGCCGGTCTGCCGTAACCTCTGCGCTTTAACTGTCGCTGCATTGCCGGAAGCCCCGCAGGTCTCATTCTCACCGCCGAAGCGCGGCCTGAGCTGCTGGATAAAGCCGTTGAAATCGCTCGCGAACGCGATATCTACCCTTAGGCCCCTGACGCCGTACTGGTAGGCCTGCGCGAAGGACTTGGTGGAACCGTCGCAGTCATTGGCCACTCCCGAGCGCGAATAGGTTTTAACCTGCTCTGCTCCCGTCCGCAGGCCTATCATGCCCCCTGTCTCCCTGATCATCCGTATGATGTAATCGGGGGTGGTTTTCTCCTCTTTCTGCTTCTCATTCATCATGATGGAGCGCAGGTGCCCGTGGGAAAGCACCAGCGGGTAATAATCCATATCCCTGGCGATCTCATAAAGGTCCCGCACGGCCCGCTCGGACATATGCGAGATATCGATGATCATGTTCTTTTCCATCATCGCCCTGCCGAGCTCCTTTCCCTCGCCGGTCAGCCCGAGCGTGTTCTTTCCGTCATCGTCAAGGTCGAAGCCCGGGCTCAGGTCGCCCTGGCCCATGTCGCTGAGCACCTTGAAAAACTTGAATATCCAGTGGTGCGGTGCAACGCCGCCGAACCTGTTGTCGAGCTGGTGCGCGAACTGGACCGAACGGACACCGAAATGGTCATAGTAGTAATCAAGCCGGTCCGACCAGTCATCGTCGTCAAACAGCCTGGTGACCTCGATTGCGAGGATCATCGCAAGCCGGCCGGAATTGATGATCGCCCGCGCCTCATCGGGTGATCGGGCAATTTTTACCCAGTCCCTCCCTGCGGCGAAATTGACGGCCGCCTGCAGCTGGACGTCCACGCTGGACATCTCGTTACAGACAAGCCCCGGTTTCCTGTTGGCGGTCGGCATAGCGTCACATAGATTCTTAAAGTCAACTGCGGACATTACGTAAAGATTGAGTCCGTTATCATGGGCCTTTTTCAGATCTCCCTCCCAGACCTGCTGGTGCGCGATGGTGTCCCAACGCGGCCATCCGGTGTATGCTGAAAACCCGTTCTTCTTGTAAAAATGCCAGCCCGTGTCTCCGTCGGATCCCGGTAACTTTCCGAGGAACTCGTTCAGGACCCCGAACTTTGTCCTGGCATGATCCCCGCCGAAAATGCTTCCACCGGTGCATGCTTTGAGGGCCACGCTTTCAGCGCCCTTATGGCTTCCGTGGAACCACGCGCCGGCGTACGCGTATTCTGCCATCTGGTGAATATGTATATCTGCAAATCCGCTAACCGGTGAACTGCCCGCGTAATTGACCGAGTAACAAAACAACGCACAGACCATTGCCACTGCCCCGACAATCATTGCGAGAAACGGTATACGCTTCATCAGATCCTCCGAATTATTGATTTAATAAATATACTTTCGCGGAAAATCCCAGGCCGAATTGCCGATCACGCTCCGACCTGATACATTGTGTGCATTTCACATTATTACCATATCACCCGTAAATATATTTTTACATATGTAATAAATTGTCAACTAAATAATAAAGCACATTCAATTTATGATCAGTATTCATTATGCTCTGCATCAATAATGGCCAATTTCTCGATATAATACTCGTTGCGAGCGGAAATGAACGCAATGGAACCGCTGACCAGCACGACCCGGCAGAATAAAATTTATGTTGACTTTATATGGCGTAACAGGCAGGATTATGGTTCGAGATAACCCTGATCGAGGAGGTGCGTCCATGCCAGTTGTCGAATTACACGCAAAGGCACCGGATTTCACCCTTGATGACTATAACGGCACCCGCATTTCTCTCTCGGATTTTCTCAACCGTAAAAATATCATGGTTGTTTTCAACCGGGGTTTTTTCTGACCCTTCTGCCGCGTGCACATGGCGCAGTTGCGCCGGGACTACCAGAAATTCGCGGATCTCGACACTGAAATCCTTGTTGCAGGTCCGGAGAAGCCTGATGCCTTCCGGGAGTACTGGGAAAAGGAACAGTTCCGGTTCATCGGACTGCCCGACCCCGAACACCGGGTGCTGAAACTGTACGGTCAGCAGATCAAGCTGTTCAAGCTGGGGAGAATGCCCGCCCAGATGCTGATCGATAAATCCGGCACGGTCCGGTTTGTTCATTACGGTCATTCAATGTCGGATATTCCCCCAACCAGTGAGATAATCAATCTGATTGAAACGCAGATGTCACAATAGAATGATATGTACGATTGATTTCGCGAGCAGAATAATTATATTCTACTTCAGTACCTTGTAGACTCCCCGTAACCAGTTCTTCAGGTCAGACATGTACCATTTCGAAAAGCGCCGGTCCGAGACACCGCCGGCGATATTCGTATGGATCTCATTTTTGGCCATATCAGTAATCATCCGGAACGACGGGCTGAAGGTAGTGACCCGGCCGGCGCTTCGGAAAATCTGTCCCTGTGGTACCGTGGCACGGTTCCCGGGCAGCTGCAGGGGACCTCTATCGAAACCGAGAAATCGCGGGAACTTCCCTCCCAAAAGGAGGTGCGTCATTACGACCTTCCGGGTTGTGCCGTAGGGTTTTGCCGTGACAGCGAGGCCGTACGCTATTGCCTTTTGAAATATGTCATCCCTGGGCGCACCGCCGAACCAGGACGATTTTGAGCGCATGAGTATGTCATCGAAGTTGCCGTAATAGTCATTGAAGAGGCCCGACTCCTCCATGACGCGGCTTACAACATCACGGCCCATGCCGTGGTCGCCGAAGACCGCGAGGAGCAGCTCTCGATAGACCGACTCAAAGAGCATGGCCCCCCTGGAGTCGGCGGTATAGGTGCAGTCCCAATTTTTTAGAATCTTCCCGTTATCGGTACCGGGTATGAGGGGTGATATAACGTCCATGAACCGCTTCGCCTGGAGCGAGTACAGGTCATAGTGAATTCCCTTCATGTCATCCACGACGAGTTTCTTTTTTTCCTTAATTAGCATCGTGATGCGGTCTGCCCGATAGGACGCCATCGGGAGATTGATGGGCCTGGCCGTTCCAAATCGGTTCAGGTCCTGGTTGGCCGTGACGATGAACCCCTCGGGAGGATTGTACCGGGCCGGGAGCTTTTTCATATCCTCGAAGCCGCGTGGATCATATTTCTTTTCCCAGGCCGGCAGTGGAACAAGCCCGCTTACGCCCCGGGGCCTTTTGTACATTCGGCCGCTCATCTGGTAGCCGATGTTGCCGGCACTGTCGGCAATGACCCAGTTGAAAGTAAGTGATTCGAGCTTACGGATGCAGGCCATGGCCTCCTTCACATTCTGCGCACGCAGCAGTGAGAACAATCCGTTGAATTCGCCCGCGCCACAGCCGCTGGACGCGGACCAGCAGAGAAGCAGGTAATGCCCCTCCTTCGCAGGATCGCCCTCCAGAACGCCCAGGTCGTTTTCATAGACCCGCTCCACAACGGAAGCGCCCTTCTTCACGCGGATCACCTCCTCCCGCACCCTGAATGGTATCCACTTATTCCCGCGCCGGTACTTGCCGTCCCGGCAGTGCTCCACCCTGTAGTCTATCATGTCCATGAAGGAAAAAGTCGGTCCCCAGGCGATGTGCCTCGTGCGGCCCACTGCCATGCCCGGCGTGCCCGGAAGGGCCACACCCATGAGCGATTCGCCGCCGATGCGCATGACGACTTCCTGCCATATACCAGGTATCCGGTTCATCTCCAGGTGAGGGTCGCTGCAGAAGATGGGCTTCCCTGAAACGGTCCGGCTCCCGGCCACGACCCAGTTGTTGCTCGCCGTCATCCGGGGCACCACCGAAAGCCATTTGATAGCCGCGGGAACCAGTGGCTCGGAGAGACGCACCTGCTTCAATAGTTTATAATCGATTTTTTCTGATAAATAGGGGAAGAGTTCCTTGAGCTTTTTCTCGTCCACGTCGTTTTGCACCATCTGGACCAGGAATTTCTCCATGGCTGCCTGGGCGTCGGCCAGGCCCAGGAAGGCCATGATCTTGCCGAGGATCAGGCTATCCTTCATTTCCCAGGGTTCAGGGTCGTACCCCAGGAGTTTCCATTCAAAGATACGGCCGTGGCGTGCGAAAGAATCGTTATAACCAAGCACGTAGGCTTCTGTTTGCCGTCGTGCATCCGGATTGAGCTTTGCCATGACCGCCTCCGGGTCCGGGAGGAAGTTCATTCGCCGCATGAACCGATCGATCTCCACGAGGGCTGGATCGGCCGCCAGGAGCTCCGCTGCGCGTCCGGAGAGGAGGATCCGGGTAAGCATGGTCTGGAGCTGCCGGTCACGGCAGTGGACCCACCCCAGGCCGTAGAAGGCGCTTTCGTAGTCGGCGGCGGAGATTTCCGGCACGCCGTATTCATTCCGGGCGATCGTCACCGCACCGGAAGGACACTGGATAGTCGTATCTTCCCGATTCATCTTCATCTCCGCCTCCTTTTTGCAAAATGTCCTGCTTGCAATTAGCAGTTTGCTAAAAAACAGTCCCGATGCATTCGGGACTAAACGATACATGGATGTATCGCCGTTTTTCGAGGCATCGGCTCACTCCGCCTTACGAGTGCACCGGAAACCTATGAGGAACCGGCCATATCGCTGTTTTGATGACCGATCGGTATAGCCCCGGAAAATAAAAAGTCATCCCCTATTTCGAATCCAGTTGGGCCAGGAAGACGGTTATCATGTCCGCAACAGCCAGCGTGGTCCCGGGTGAAAGAATATCTCCCGCCAGGATATGCTGGTACTTGTCCCCGGATCCGGTAAATGGGATGATGACCTTACTATTCGAACCGATTTCTTTGAATTTTTTACGGGTCCTGCCGCCATCCACAACCGTGTCATCGGGCGAATAAATAACCAGCACCGGCCTGTCGATGCGCGACAGGTCGAGGCCGTCCACATACCCGACCAGTGACATCATCGTAAACACAGCTTCCACGGGCTGCCTGTAATTCCAGTATTTTTTCTCCCCTTCGTTCCTCGGGGTCCAGACGCGATATTTGCCCAATGCCAGCTCTGTTAGCTGTTTTCCCCATGGCCATAACACGGCTTTTGCAGCCATGCTCTTCGGAGCAAAATTTGGCGAGATCATGACTGCTCCGGCGATATCTTCCGTGTCTCCCAGTGTCAGCAGCCATGCGGCAAGCGTCGCACCTGTCGATGTTCCGATGATGACCGTTTTTTCACCAATACGCCGCCCGATCTCATACGCTTCCCCCGCGTCACGGAGCCAGTCGCCGGCGGTGATACCGGCAAGGGCGTCAGGCTCCCTCATGTGCCCTTTTAATCTCGTGTAAAAAACGTTCGCGCCGATTTTTTTTGCCACGATATTGACCAGCGGTGCCAGCTCCTGCCGGCAGGCGGAATAGCCGTGAATATACACGATCGAGTACCTGGTCACGTTTTTTCTTGACGGGTCGCTCCAGGCGATCATTTTTTCAGCGCCCGGCCTGATGTCGCTAAACATCGCTTCGGACCGCGTGACGTAATTCTCGACCTCCCGGGCCGTTCCCGGAACCGGCGCCGGCACGAAGCCGATGTCCGCCTTGATGCGGGGACCGAAAAGGTATACGATCAGCAACACGCCGACAAGCATGAGAAAAAGCTGTGCTATTTTCATCTCAGGCCACCCCGCCGATTTGATTCAGAGCACCGAGTATGCCTCTTTCCGCTCCGGGCCTGCTCTCACCGTCACCCGTGCCTTCCCCCTGCAGATCCGTAGAGGGTTACCGAGAGGATCGTCATGAGGGGCATCGCGATCAGGAGGAACCAGACCAGGTAGTACGCTCGCGACCGCTGGTTGAACTCGTCATCGGTGAACCGTGCGATAAGCCATTGTATCATGTGACCACCTGCCGTCAGGGATAATAATACGCTTACATGTCCAGCGGTACCGGCGCCATGACCGTTCGCGCCTGTCTGCGATAATACTATTCACACCACATATTATTATCAAGCAAAAAAGAGGACAGGCGGTACAACAAAAGGATCGATATCAGCATATGTCCGTCGGACGCGCAGGGACTCCACGGTACAATCATCCGGCCATCAGGGTCCGGCGAAAGCGCACGAACGTTCGAGTTTTGGGCCCGAATTGCTCTACTATTTGTAGCGCTCCATGACTGTTTTCCGCTCGCCTTCCGGAAGAGACGCAAGGTACGACTTCCAGCCGGGGCACCAGCCTATGTGCCATTTCCACAAGCGCCCGAGCAGGGTTTTGGGGTTGCGATCGTATCGCGCCCTCATGGGGCAGGTTGCGCATGATGCTGTTTTTGCTTTATCCACAGTTCCTCCCGTTTCAGCGCTGCACGATATGAAGACCGCGACGATCGTCCAGAGTATCGCGAGGCCTGCAGCATGCAGGAATTGTTTTTTTGATATTTTCTGATTGTCTATCATACTACTCTCCCGCCAGGGTTTCGCGCGTTACGATGAAGAAAATCAAAAAAGAGTGCGCGTGCATGCTGATTACCGTCATGGCTATTTGATCTTAAAATTATCAAATGGAACAATCGTTATATAATCCGCCAGTTTAATCGGCGTCAGGTAATGGGCGACGAAATATACTTCTTCCTTATTATTCTTGTCTTTGCATTTTGCGCGGGCAGCTTTTCTATTTAATACGGATTTCGCGGTCACATCAATATAAAACTCACCTTCCGGATCACTGACTTTTTTGTATGCCGCCTTGAAATCGGAAAACTCAATTTTGTTGGATTTTTCGTAATCATTGATCCATTCGCCGGTATCATAATAAGCGCCGATTTTTAGCGGGCCGGTGAAGCTGATCGTATCGTTTTCAATTTTATATTTCCCGATTATGATTCCAGCATAGGGATCTTTCTCCTGGGGATAATCCGTCAGATACGTGTACGCAATGTAATAATCGCCGATCAGGAACGGCTCGTACTCATAAAAGCAGGAGAATCCTCCGCACGCGACATTGCACCATATCCGGTCAGAAGCGAGTTTCATAAAGTTCTTTTCGTCGAGCTTGGTAAGAAATAAAAATCCGCCGAACAGCCAGCCTTTCGTGCTCTTGTCCTGGTACCAGAAGTCTTCAATGTCGTTGATTTTCTGCTTAACCTTTGACTTGTTGATCAGTATTATGGGATTTGAAAAATTATATTTCGCGATCTGCTCGGATTTGATATCAGGCTCTTTTCTGCAAAACAGTTTTGATGCGGTCACGATGCCGATGCAGGGGAATTCGGCGCCAGCGTCTTTAGCAAAGGCAGGAATTGAGAACATGGCAAGAAAAACGGCAACGAGGGAGTATCGGATGAAGTTCATTATGACCTCTAATTATTCCATACCTTAATTATCTATAGAATAACGCCAGCAAATACCGAACAACAAAGGTATCATTCATTTTCGTTTTCTAATAAATACTAATTTCATGCGAAGTGAATGTCAATAACAAAAATTGGAATTATTCTGCAAACAATTGACATTATCATAGTACCGCATCCAGCTGCCGCGCTTGAGCCTGGGAGAGGCGGAGCGCCGTGCAGCGCAGAAACTCGGAATCACCAGCATGGTGACAGTCTTGATTGCCAGTGGATCCCCGCTTTCGCGGGGATGACAAACGCATTAGCAATTCTTTTTAGAGTATTCATAAAAAAAGCCGCCCCTTTCGGAACGGCTTTTTGTTTATCGATGTAACGAATCTTACAGCTTTTCTTTCATCGCCGGGATGACTTCAAAAAGGTCACCAACGATCCCGTAGGTCGCGATGTTGAAAATCGGGGCTTCCGGGTCCTTGTTGATGGCGACGATGCATTTCGAGCCTTTCATGCCGGCAACATGCTGGATGGCGCCCGAGATGCCTGCCGCGAGATAGAGGTCCGGGGCAACGGTCTTGCCGGACTGCCCGACCTGGCGGGCCGCGTCGGTCCAGCCGGAGTCGACGACCGGCCGTGAGGCCGCGTATTCGCCGCCGAGCTTCTGCGCGAGGCTGACGATGACGTCTTTGTACTTGTCGGCGTCCTTGCAGCCGCGTCCGCCGGACACGATGATCTTGGCCTGGGAAATGTCAACCGCTCCCGCCATGGTCTCGATTATACCTTTCGACTTGGTCCGGACCTCGCCGATTGTCGCCGCGACTGCGGTTACCGCACCGGCGCCGCCGGCCGCTTCCATGTCGTACGCGCCCTTCTCAAACGTGGCTACGAACTTGTCGGTGTTGACCTTTTTCTCTTCCTGGATCTTGCCATTGTAGGTGTTGCGCGTGAAGACGACAGCGCCGCCCTCGACCCTGGCCTTGTTGCAGTTCGACACGATGCCCGCGCCGATTTTCAGGGCCACCTTGGCGGCATAGTCGACGCCGTCATAGGAGTGGGCAATGAGAACGCCCTTTACGTCCTGCGCATCCACCACGGCCTTGATGGCCTGGGTGTATCCGTCGGCCGTGTAGCCTTCAAGTGCCGGGGCGCTTACCGAGAACACGGTGGGGATATATTTCGCGACTTCTTTCGCTATCGAATCGTCTTTGCCCATAACCGCGGCAGCGGGCTCGGCGCCCAACGCCGACGCAATGGCTTTTGCCGCCTTGCAGAGCTCAAGGGAGGCGTCGGTCAGTTTTCCGTTTCTGTGTTCAGCTATTGCTAGTATCTTTGCCATTGTTCGGCCTCCTTATATCACTTTCGCTTCGTTCTTTAATTTCTCGACCAGTTTCGCGGCCGCGGTAGCGGCGTCGCCCTGGATGATTTCCGCCTTGTGCTCGGAAACCGGGAAAAACATCTTGATGAAATCGGTCTTCGACTTCGCCGAGGCGCCTATGTCGGCGGCCTTCTTGACATCGAGCCGTTTTTTCTTGGCTTTCATGATGCCCGGAAGTGTCGGATACCGGGGCTCGTTGATACCTGATTGCACAGTGAGAACCGCCGGCGCGCTCATCTCGATCACTTCGTTGAGCCCGCCTTCGAGCTCGCGATTGACCGTGAGAGCCGTGCCGTTCACTTCCAGTTTCTTCACGTTGGTGCAGTGCGGCCACCCCATGAGGTCGGCCAGCATGACGCCGGTCACCGCAGCCTGGTCGTCTTCGGCCTGTACGCCGGTCAGGACGAGCTCTACGCCGCCGATGGTTTCAATGGCTTTCTGAAGGGTGGATGCGACCACAAAGTTGTCGCCCGCTTCGACGTCGGGATCCATGACATGGATGCCCCAGTCAGCTCCCATGGCGAACGCCTGGCGGATGTCTTTCGCCGCCCGGTCAGGTCCGCAGGTCACGATAACGACTTCGCCGCCGAACTTCTCTTTCAGTTGCAGCGCTGCCTCAACGGCATAGTTATCGAAGTCATTGATTTTGAAAGCGATCTGCGATTCATCGATTTTCTTGTCGTCAACGAGTTTGAACTTGGATTCCATGTCTGGAACCTGTTTTAGACAGACAGCTATCTTCATCTCCTTACTCCCTTTACTTAAATTTTGATACGTATAACTACCTGCCGTACTGGCGCGGAAACCTGCCTGAACTCCGCGTTAATACGGCATATCTATTGTGCCTCATCGCATAGTTTAAAAAAGCTGGAGAGGGCTATTACCGAACATTCTTGAAAACATATGGTTGCTTGTCAATATTAATAGCCCTTCCAATTTCATTTTTTCAGGATTAATTGGCAAGGACTAACAAAATTCAAACGAATGACATCCCGGTTTTCAGTGAGAGGATGCCGCGAGACGAGGTCATTCCCTCGTAAGCAGCTCTTTTATTTTTACGCCCAGGTCCTGCTTCTTCACCTTGAGTATATCTGTTCCCTTCCTCGGCTTCACCTCCGCCTCCCCTGTCTGGAAGTAGTTCTTGCCGATCGTGATCCTGACCGGCATACCGACAAGGTCCGCGTCCGCGAACTTGACTCCCGGGCTCGCCTTCCTGTCGTCGTACAGGACCTCCAGCCCTTCAGCGCAGAGCATGTCATATATCGCGTCGGTCTCCTTTATCTCGTCCTCGCCCTTGCCCAGCCCGGCGAGGTGCACGTCGAACGGCGCGATGGACGCGGGCCAGATGATGCCCTTGTCGTCGTTATGCTGCTCCACAACGGCCGCCATGGTGCGGTTCACGCCGATGCCGTAGCAGCCCATGATCGGGACCACCTCGGCGCCCTGCTCGTTCAGCACCTTCACGTCCATCGACTTCGTGTACTTGTACCCGAGCTTGAAGATATGACCCACCTCGATCCCCTTCTTGACGTACAGTGGGGCTCCGCAGCGGGGGCAGGCGTCGCCCTCTTCAGCGCAGGTAATGTCTGCCTCTTCCTTTATGGTGAAATCGCGTCCCGGGTTCACGCCGTCGTAATGAACGTCTTTTTTATTCGCGCCGGTGACCCCGTTCACCGTGTCCTTTACCGAGAGGTCGAATAGTATGCGGACATCCTTCTTCGTGACCGGGCCGGCGAACCCGACCGGGGCGCCGGTGACATCGACAACAATCGTGTCCTCGGCAAGCTCGAGCTGCGCGGCGCCGAGCGCGCGTGCCAGCTTCTGCTCGTTGATCTCGCGGTTGCCCGGGACCACGGCCATGACCGGCTTCCCGTCAGCGACGTAGATGATGCTTTTCAGGAACCGGTCGCCGGCGCATTTGAAGAACCGGGCCAGGTCATCGATGGTCTTCACGTCCGGGGTCGAGACTTCGGCCATCTCCTTCGCGCTCTCACCCGCCTGTTTCGCCGGCCGCCTGTACTCGGCCTTCTCGCGGTTCGCCTTGTACCCGCACGCGTCGCACAGGAGGAGAGACTCCTCGCCCACATCGGACGCGACCATGAACTCCTCGGAATCACTGCCGCCCATGGCGCCGGTATCCGCCTCAACGGGAATGGTCTCGAGCCCGCACCGCTCGAAAACGCGCCGGTACGCTGCCCGCATCGCCTGGTACGATTTCTCCAGGCCCGCCTCGTCCATGTCGAAGGAGTAGGCGTCCTTCATGATGAATTCCTTGCTCCGTATCACGCCGAAACGGGGCCGTATCTCATCGCGGAATTTGGTGTTGATCTGGTAGACGTTGACCGGCAGGTCGCGGTAGGAGGATATGAGCCCCCGCACCGCCGCGGTGAAGGCCTCCTCGTGCGTCGGCGCGAGCGCGTATTCCATGGCGTTCCGGTCCCGTATGCGGAACATCTCGGGCCCCATGGTTTCCCAGCGGCCCGACTCCTTCCAGAGGTCAGCATTGGTCATCTCCGGCATGAGGAACTCGAGCGCCCCGGCCCGGTCCATCTCGTCACGCACGATGGCGATGATCTTTCTCAGCACGCGCCACCCGAGCGGAAGGTATACGTACATGCCGGCCGACTCCTTGCGGATAAGGCCCGCCCGCATCATGAGGCGGTGGCTCAGTACGACCGCGTCAGAGGGGTCTTCTTTTAACGTGGGGAGAATGTATCTGGATAGTCTCATGGGTTCAACCTGTATCTTTGTAATTAATCATGATGCGGAGGCGCCATATCACACTCGCTCCGCCTCGTATATACATCCATGTATAACGAGGCTGCCGGCGACGTCCTGTCGCCTGCTCGTTGTGACACGTCGCCTCCTTATCATATTGTTTATAAAATCAAAAAAACCTTGCAATACATGATCATTACATATGAAAATCCATGTCAATACTTTTTGGACTGAGACATGGACCACATCGCGATCATCAGCCCCGACGCTTCGGATGAAATACGCGGGAATCTCGTACATCTCGGCATCGAGCCGGTAGGGATACCAAAAACAGGCCTGGTGCAGGGACCGGTGTCCGGCCATCCCGATCTTCAGGTATTCGCGTGCGGGACCAGGGTCTTCTGCCACCCGGATATTGACCGGGCCTTTCGCGCGAAGATCGAAAAGCGCGCCGAGGTCGTCATCTGCCCAACGGGCCTTTCCATGGAATACCCGGGTGATGTACCGTACAATGTCGCCTTCACAGGTTCCCACGCTTTCCATCATCGTACTGCCGCAGACCCGCTTGTCATAGATTTTCTGAGGGAGAGCGGCGTCGTGAGGTGCGGCGTGAACCAGGGGTATGCGAAATGCTCCACTGCGATTGTCGGTGAAAGCTGGATCATAACTGCTGACGCATCTATCCATGCGGCATCGCATGCCGCAGGGCTCGATCCGCTCCTCGTCCGCCCCGGGCACATCGATCTCCCGGGCTACGAATACGGGTTCATCGGCGGCGCATCCGGGCTTGCCGGGGACATGGTGCTGATGACGGGCACGCTCTATCATCACCCGGACCACGAAGCGATTGAGGATTATGTCGGGGAACGCGGGAGAAAGCTCGTGATCCTAAGCCGTCAGCGGGCCGTGGACCTGGGAACGATCATCATAATCTAGTTCTTGGCAGGCTGCCTGTCTATCATGAACCAGGTATGGAACTGCACGAACCGCCTGGCGGTCATGTCCCTGAGGATGATGATCACGTCGCAGGGACCGCCCTTCTCGACTTCCGGGACCGGGATCTGGAAGTAGAGCGAGACCACCTCGTCGGCCTTGATTGAAGTATCCAGGATCTTCTTCTGGTCCTGGTCAAGCTGGGGTACAATGATGTCGGCCTGGACCGCGTATTTTTTTTCTTTGTTCGGGGTGAGGCCCCGGATCTCCAGATTGATGAAGACCGATTCTCCGGACTTGAAGGTGCGATCCGGCTTCATGGGCCCGTAATTCTCGAGCGAGAGGCTGACCAGCGAAACAACGATGCGGGAAGCGTTGGCAAAGGCTTCCGTCCCTTTTTTCTTCGCCTGTTCGGCCGCAATCGCCGGCAGGGCAATCGCAAGTATGATGATCAACATCGATTTTTTCATGGGTCACTCTTTGTGAAAATATTCCGCGTGCCGCCCGTGCTATTCAGAGCGGACGCGATTAAACCGTGCCGTATTCAAGCAGATATGCCCGATTTTTTCAACCAGTTTTTTCACCCGTGCATTTCCCGCACCATGAAAATTCTGTTGACGGACCGCCCTTTCCCCGGTGAGATAGGGAGACGAGGGCCGGTCCGGGTATGGACGCGCCGGCCGTCGCCATTATCAGAACAGGCGGACATTCGGACATGAAACAACAGAGGCCGGTACCGACCGAGGCCGAATGCTATGAGATAATCAGGCACTTCGACATGCTCGACAACATCGTGCGCCACTCGGAGATGGTCACGGCCGTTTCGCTGGCGCTTGTCGACAACCTGAAGGACCCCTCGATTGTCCAGAAAAGCCTGGTGCTGTCTGCGGCCCTGCTCCACGATATTGCGAAGACGCGCACGATCGGGTCAAAGGAGCTCCGCCACGACCTGATCGGCGGGCAGATCATGCGTGAGATGGGGTTCGATGCGATCGCGGAGATCGTTGAGTCACACGTCGTGTTCGATGGATTCGATCCCGACGGCGACCTCGAGGAGCGCGAGATCGTCTTCTACGCGGACAAGCGTGTAATGCACGACCGTATCGTGTCGATCGACGACAGGGTCGACGACCTGGTGGAGCGGTACGGCATCAACCAGCGCATCGTGGCGCTCATAACAGAAAACAAAACCTTCGTGCTCCAGCTTGAAAGCAAGCTCCGCTCCTTCCTTGCCCGCGATATTGACGAGATCGTGTCGGGCGTGCGATGAGATACTGCATCCTCGACTGCTTTGTGGACGAGCCGGCCTGCTTCGGCGTCCCGCCCTTCATCTCGCCTTACCCCCGCTATATCTTCGGGGCACTGGCTGACGCCGGCGTTTCCCCGGACGCGATCGACTACCTGACCATTGACAGTCTGCGCGCAACCGACTACCGGCTCGAAACGCGGTACGAGGCTGTCTTTCTTATCGGGGGCGCGGTCGTCCCGGGCCGGTACCTGGGGAGCAGGATCGGGACGCTGGCCGAGATTCGCCGCATCGCGGAGCGCAACCGGGCACAGGGCTTTGCGGTCGGCGGCCTCATCAGCCGTGTGATCGGGGGCGCCGGCAACCTCGTGCCGGTCCTCAATGACG
>JBGTBN010000070.1:0-29034 GCA_041749375.1 Spirochaetota bacterium | reverse complement strand
GCGAGGGCGTTGAGCGGGCACTGGACCTCCTGGGGATAGCGCACCTGGCGCGGCGGCGGGCACACGCCCTTTCCGGGGGCGAGGCCCAGCGGGTAAACCTGGCGCGCGCCTTGGCTGTCGAGCCGGACGTGCTCCTGATGGACGAGCCCTTCTCTTCGCTTGACGCGCCGTCTCGGGAATCGCTCATAACGGACCTGGAGAGGATCATCCGGCGGCGCGGCATAACCGCCCTGTTCGCCACGCATGAACGGGGCGAGGCGATCCGCCTGGCGGACCGGATCGTTGTGATGAACGGAGGGAAGGTGGCGCAGGACGGTAAACCGAACGCCATCATGCAGTACCCGGCCGATGAGTTCGTCGCGTCCTTCATGGGCACGGAGACCATACTCGCGGGCACGGTCACGGCATCGGCTGGCGGCGTGATGACAATCGCGGTGGACGGCGGCGCCGTGGAGGCAGCCGGCTCTGCCGGTACGGGGGCGCTCGTTACCTTCTGCGTGCACCCGGAAAACATCATACTCTCCAACGGGGCGCCGGGGACGAGCGCGCGGAATTCGTTCCGGGGAAGGGTGGAGCGGGTCGTTCACCTGGGCCTCTACCGGAAGGTGTATCTCCGGTGCGGGTTCACGCTCGTGGCCTATGTCACCGGCCAGTCCGTCGAAAGCATGGGGATACGGGAGGGGAAGGAGATGACCGCGTCGTTCAAGGCGACTGCGGTGCACGTGATAAAAGTATCAGGGGAAAACGGGATTGTCAAAAGCGGCAGGCCATAAATCCGGGAGCAGGGGCAAATACAATGGGTAAAAGTAAGCCGGGCATGAACAGTGAAACGATGGACAGGTTACTGGAGTACCAGAAAAATGAAATAACAGAGCATGTCCTGTACGGCAGGCTGGCCGCACGCGCGAAAGGAAAGAACGCGGCACTTTTGAAAAAGATATCCGACGACGAACTCAGGCATTACCACTACTTTAAAAAAATTACCGGCCGCGAGATCAGTCCGGGCGGTTTCAGAATAATCTTCTTCGCTTTCATTTCACGGCTCTTCGGTTTCACCTTCACGATAAAGATGATGGAGAACGGCGAGGTGCAGGCGGAACATAACTACGAGGGTGTCGAAGCCCTGTTCCCGGGGATCAGGTCGATCATCCGCGACGAGGTGAAGCACGAGGAGGCGCTTATCGGGCAGATCGAGGAGGACGTGCTGAAGCATATGGGTTCCATGGTGCTTGCGATAAACAACTCTATCCAGGAGATAACCGGCATCGTGGTGGGGTTGACCTTCGCGCTGGGCGACTCGATCATGATAGGAAAAACCGCCCTCATCAGCGGGCTTGCAGCAACACTTGCAATGGTCGCTTCGGAATACCTCTCGCAGAAAGCGGAATCGGAAGACAGGGCCGTTCCCCGAAAAGCGGCGCTGTATACGGGCATTGTCTATGTCGCCGTGGTGGTTTTCCTGGTGGCCCCGTTTTTCATATTCGCGGACCATTATACGGCACTTGCCGTGGCAATTACCGCGGTTGTATTCATAGTATCCGTTTTTACTTTTTTTATGTCCGTGGTCAAGGGACTTAACTATCTGAAGGCCCTGGCAGAAGTCTCCATCATAACGGGCATTGTCGTGGCTTTGTCGTCTTCCCTTGGTGTTGCGTTAAAGCATATATTCGGTTGATGTCCAATATCAGGATATGACGCGGGCTTAACGCAGTTTTGTTCGCATTCCCGCCAGTAATTTTACATCTGTTTAAAAAATGACACTCTGTTCAATTTCTGATCCATCTGGGAATGATTGGAATTTAATTCATATTTTTTAATAAAATAATTGCAGACAGTCCGGACGGTTTGTTAATATGGAATCCGGACTTTTAAATTTTTAAAGAAATATTAAACAATCAACATGCTGAAATAATTATTATCCAAGGGGGGTCTTTATGAAGATTCGCGCATACTCTCTATTTATGATTCTACCGCTGGCTCTCATGGTTACTGCCTATTCCCTGGTCAGTTGTACTGATATTCAGGACGGTCCTGATCCATCGCTGCTGGCCCTGTCCGGCAATACCCTGGATCCGGGCGCTTCCAGTAACGCGTATTATTATGACCAGTTGTATCCCCCCTACTGGCTCAACTGGACCTCTGACGGCTCGGCCGCCATACAGTGCGGCAGCTCGTACCTGGCAGGCGGTTTCAAGTGCAAGGGCCGTTACTGCGACGACGTCACTCTGCTCTGCCGGGGCTCGGGGTTCAACCAGACCACGAGCTGGTGGACCGATTATTTTTCCGAAGAGGGGACCAACTGGCGGGTGTGCGATAACAACGGCTTTGTCACGGGCATCAGGTGCACGGGCAGTTATTGCGATAACGTCTCGCTCCGGTGCTCGCATCTGGACAACGGCGGCGTGAGGCAGAACTGCTACTGGACATCGAACCTGTCGGAGGAAGACGGCGGCACCTTCGTCACGCCCGAGTCGATGTTCGTGGCCGGTGCCCGCTGCTCGGGCAGGTACTGTGACAGCATGCAGTTCTATCTATGCCGGGCCGATAGCGGCGCGCTGCCGACCGATTTCACCGGCCTCGCGCAACAGTTCGCGCCGCGGCTCCGGTTCGACCAGGAGTTCGGCACCGGGTCGGGCGAGCAGAGCAAGTGCTTTCCGGGCGATCCGGGAACATACTACGAGCAGCGCGCTCTGGGCGTCGAGCCGGTCGCGCTCTGCAACAAGAATTACTCGACAATCTCGAACAACCAGGTGCCGGTGTATTACATGGCGAAACAGGCGGGCACCAACACGGTCGTGATCCGTTACTGGTATTTCTACGCGTGGCAGAGCACCTGCTTCACCAGCTTCGGGTCCCACGCAGCTGACTGGGAGTCGGTGGCGGTCTTGATTGTAGACGGCCAGCTCAAGCGCGTCGCTTTCTACCAGCACGGCGGATGGTACTCGAGGAACGCCGGGAGCTTCGAGACCGCCGGCGGGACCCACCCGGTCGCCTACGTCGGAAAAAATGCGCACGGTTCCTACCATGATTCAGGCGGGACCGGCGGGTGCCTCTACTTCGAGGACTTCCGCAACCCGGGCGGAAACGATTATCACATGGACACCTGGAACAATATGGTGCTGCTTGCCCGCGGCAGCGGCATGCCGGCATGGATGAACTGCACCGGCAGCGGCTGCTTTGACGGGATCGGTCATCCGGTCGAACAGACCGGCGAGCTTGGCGGTTTCGGCGGCTGCAACAAGGACGGGTGCAGCAAGACCCAGGTGGGGGGTAACGTTCCGTTTATCACCGCACCGTAACGATTATCATCGTCGATCACGAATAGGCCCGCAAACGTTTGCGGGCCTATTTATTTAATATAAAGGAAAGATCCTGCTCATTCAGTATAGGCTTATGAGACTGAACTGGCCTCATGTGAACATTCATGGGAGACCAAATCGATCTTTTTAACACATAATTCGCTGGGCGGGGGGATTGAAAATTTAATGCCATAAGTCTTATGCAGTGATGGTTTAAAACTGCGGAGGATCTGTCTCAATCTGATTCTCGGAAGAGCATGACCCCCCTCTCCGTTCCCTTGGCTTTATACATGGCCCGATCTGCATTTTTAAACAAGATGCCGGCCGTTTCTCCATCCGCGGGATAAAAAGCAATTCCGATGCTGGCTCTTACGGAAATGACGACCCCATTTAACTCACAAGACTCTGCAATCCGGTTTACGATCTCCATGGCAAGGCGGGTCACGTCGTCTTCCTGTTTGACTTCCAACAACAGGCACATGAACTCGTCGCCTCCCCAGCGACTTACCGTGTCTTCCGAGCGAACGGAAGCCTGCAGATGTTTTGCCACCATAAGAAGCACATCGTCCCCCAGGTCATGACCATGCGAGTCGTTGATATTTTTGAATTTATCAATATCAATGAACAGAACGGCGAGACCCCAGCCATTCCGCTTTGCCTGGATCAACCCATGGTCGAGAGCCTGTTCAAATATCACACGGTTCGGAAGACCGGTGAGGGCGTCCTTGAAAGCAATTTGCCGTGATTCTTCCTCCCTGGCGCGGGATGTCGAGAGATCCTCGCGCGCCTCTGCCAGGTCGATCTTCATGCCGGCGAGTTCGGATTCGATGACTGTTCGTTCCGTCACGCCTTCAGCGCGGGATTTCGAGAGATCCTCGCGCGCTTCTGCCAGATCGATCTTCATACCGGCGAGTTCGGATTCGATGACTGTTCGTTCAACGACTTCCTGGGTGAGTTTCGTGTTAACCCGAGCTAGATCATCCGAGGCTTTTACCACCTGGGTTTCGGCCTCTTCATTTTGAACAAGGGCTTTATCAAGAGTTTGAGCAGAAACGCTGACTTCTTTTTCCATCTGTAAAATCTCATTTACCGTGGAAAGGCTACCGGCAGCCTCCTCGAGATTATCTTTAATTTCCTCGGTTTGGTCGAGAACATGTCCGAGTGAAATTTTCCTGGCTGGTACCGGTTTATCGCTATTTTTTGAACTTGATTTCATAAGGGTCTCTTCGACAGTATAAATATTTAAATGTCTTCTCATCACCCATTACAGAAAATCGCACATTCGTCGGCAACCTGCCGGAAGATGTTTTTGCCATGTGCGCCGCCCTCAAGCTGTATTACCCTGCCGCCCTGCATGCCGAGATTCTTATTCACCATTTACTATTACCTGATTATAATATAGGCACACCAGTTCCTCCTGACAATTATCCTTTTTATGACAATTATATACGCGGGATTTGATTACCCTTCCATACTGTGATATCGGATGTCATGGAATGTTGGCCCGTCATGATACCAACCAAAGCGGTGAAGGAGGACATTGATTTTCAATGACAATCATGAAGGGTCTCGCTGTCTCGGCGGGAATCATGCAATGATTTTCTCGGTCGATTTTCGCCCAACTCACTATCGAAGGGCATGCCGTGTCCGGAACGGCCGCACCACCAGGCACCGGGTCAACATCTCCTCGTTCATGTTCTCCTGCCATGAACAACCATTACCACCGAATTTTATCATGCTTTCATCGCATCCTGCCATGAAGAAGACCAGGGATAATGCCGTAAACCAGATGGTGCGTTTTATTATAGTACGCATGTGAAATCTCCTGGGAAATACTGAATTGTCAGTCATAATATAGCCCACAAGACACACTTCGGCAATCATCTGATTCAAGGTAATTGAAGCTCGTGGAAATTGGCGCAATTCATTGTGGCGGCTCTCATCGGACGCAGTTTAGGCGACAGGATGGGTCCTTAATGCATAGGATTGGCAGGAGGTGCTTGATTTGGCGGTCGCGGGCGTGAAAATCTGATTAATAACTAGTATAGTGGCATTTCTGATAGGCACGGGTTAAACCCGTGCCTATCAGAAATGACTTGCAGGTAAACGGCACCATCAGCACGATCCCGCAGTCCGGGCAGACATACTTGCGGAAACCGTTCCGGTAATCCCCGCATGAGAGGAGCTTCCACACCTCGTAGCATTTTTTCGGCGTCAACTCTCCGTATTGGTGCGAGAACCATTCCGGATATCTCCCCATTGCAAGCCGACATGCACGTACGCGCGACCATTTGAAGTGCCCGAAAAGGCATGGCAAGGAAACCTGGTAAAGATTTCCGCAGCCCATCGGCAAAAAGCACGTTCATCAATTAATGAGCAATTTACTGCTATAAAAGATTTCCTTTCGGCCAATGGATCCCCGCTTTCGCGGGGATGACATCTGTCGGTGCACCGACCGAAAGACCACACTCATGCAGTTCGTCATGCCGGCCAATGTATCCCTGCTGGAGTTTATCCCGAACCCTTCGACAAGCTTGGGATAAACTTGTCGAGGGGCGGGGAGGACAGGCTCAATACGCATAATCATTATCCGGGAACCTCGCCCAGTTCAGGAACTCGTCCCAGCCAGTGTCCTCGCACAGGTCGAGCCGGCGATACACCGCGGTGGCGCGCTTCAGCGTTACGGCCAGGCCGTACGCCCGGTCCTTCCACCGGGGGCCGTGCCACTCGGACACGATAAGTTTTCCGTCACCCAGGATGTCCACGCAGGCTGCCGCCCTGTCGCGGGCCGTGTCCGGCACGCCGTCCGCTTCCGCGACTGCGCGGAGATACGAGCGGAGGTCCTTGGTGTAGTAAGTGTCGCTCTCGCCCCCGCTTAGCCCGAACATTTCCAGTCCCTTTGACGCGTTCCGGTACGGCGTCCCGCCGGTCCCGCCTTCCATGGCCTCTGCGGTGAAGTCATCCAGCGCGTCGGCGAGGGATCCGGCGCGTGCAAGGTAGACGACTGACAGGGTGACGTCTTCCTCGTCCCGTGCCGTGTAATAACTCTTGTAGTAGGCGAGGACCTGCTTCCCCAGGTCCCGCGCGGAAATCGAGGGCGCGAGCTTGATCTTGGACAGGAACCGGTAGTCCCACCCATCGCCCGGGATGGTCTGCTCGGACGCGACAAGGTAGGAGGCGACGCCGGCGTACTGGTACGCTATCTCCGCCGTGGCCATGAGGCAGGCGTCGAACCCGGCGACATCGATCTTTTTGCCGAGCGTCTTTCTGGCGAAGGTCATTATCTCCGTCTGCTCGGTCTCGGTGAGGTGGTCGCCGCCGCTGGTGTCGTCCCAGCACACGCCCTTCTCCCGCATCGCGCGGTCAACTGCGCCGCCGTGGTTCCAGTACACCCACATGTATTTCTTCGCCTGAAAATTTTTGGCCGCGTACGCCAGGAAGTCCTTTGCCGTGGCCGGATCGCCCATGTTGACCTCGCCCGTGTCTTTGAGTAAAACGGCGCCGGTTTTCTCGATATAGTAGTAGCCGTGACGGTTTTTCGCCCCGGCCAGGTCCTGGTCGGGGTCCGTGTCCCACAGGACCAGTATGTTGAAGTTCGCGTCGGACCCGGACTTCATCATCTCGGCCACGTCCGCAGTGGAATAGGGGGAGAGGTTGTTATCGCCGTCCATGTAGACCATCACGGTCCACTGTTTCTTCGCCTGGGGCAGGGCGAGCTTTCGCTCGGAGTTCGGGACCCGCGGCACCGCGGACGCGTACGCGGCTAGGATCGCGGCGTTCCGTTCCGTTCCCGCGTCCGCGAATTCGCACCCGATGAGCAGAGACCCGACCAGGGTTGCACAGAGACAGCTTTTTAGGTAATGTAGCTTGTTCATTGTTCCTCCTTTAAATAACATGATTTCAGGACAATTCCTGAACGAGGGCGCTGTCGCGCCGTCAGATACACTACGAACGGCGGGGCCTAAAAATAAAAAAAACTCACGGTGTCAGAGCAAAAACACGGTGTCAGAGTAAAATTGGCTGTGTTTGAGTACAATCACCCTCATTAATCCACGCCTGTTATTAATAAGGAAAAGAATTGAAACAAAACTACCTATTCAACTGTCTCATAGATATCATTCCTCACACGATATCACAGGAATGGCTTAGTATTGCAGGGAGAAACCGCTTTATGAAAAAATATATGCTGGTCCTTATAGCCGCGCTTCTTTTCATCACCGGTTGTGAAAGCTCGATGTACCGCTTTCTCTATAACTCGATGGATACGTTCCTTTACAGGGCGATAACCTGGTACGTTGAACCGAGCCAGGAACAGGACCGCTTCCTCCGGGAGAAACTCGGGACGCACCTCCAGTGGCACCGACGCACGGAGCTGTTGAGGTATGTGGCCACGTTCCAGGGCCTGCGGGAGCGGATGGCCCGCGGCCTGAAGAAAGACGACGTCTCATGGACGCTGTCCAGGGTCAGGGTGCACGAGGGGGACCTGTTCAACGCTGTCTCGGACGATATTGCGTCGTTTCTCGTCACGCTGGACGATACGCAGATCGAACGGCTTGACGGCCGCATCGGCGAGAGGATCGCCGTGGTTGAGAAGAAGATGAGCGCGGACCGGGAGGATCGCTTTCTCGAGGCAGAGAAGAGCACCAGGCGCATCATGTCGTTCGTGTACGGCGACCTCACCGCGAAGCAGGAGGCCGAGATAGCGCGCGGCGTGCGGACCATGGAAAACATCGACCCGCTTGTGATGCGCCTGTACCGCGAGCGCAGGGCCGAGTTCATCTCGCTCCTCAGGAATAAGCCTGGGCGGGACGCAGTGAAGGCGTATCTGAGGCGGCTTGCGCTGGAGCCGGAGAAGACCTATCCCGAGTATTACCGGGCATCGGCAGAGCGCCGCGATCGCGCCGTGGCTGACGCACTGCTCAGGTTCGACCGGGAGCTTGTTACCCCGGCACAGCGGGCGCATGCGGTCGGCAAGATAGATACGCTGATTCAGGTGCTCCGGGAGCTGTCCGCCGGGTGAGGGGGGCGACCGGGAAGCGGACGCCTAGCAACCGCTTCCGGGAAACATCTTCCTGAACTGGCCGAAGAGGTAGCGCGAGTCCTGTGGTCCCGGGTTGGACTCCGGGTGATACTGCACGCTGAAGAGGGGGTGCTTCCGGTGGCGGAGCCCCTCGACGGTTTTGTCGTTGAGGTTGACGTGCGTGATCTCGATATCCGGGTCGTGCTTCAGCGAGTCGAAGTCTACCGCGAACCCATGGTTCTGCGATGTGATCTCAACCGATCCGTTCAATACATTCTTCACCGGCTGGTTCGCTCCCCGGTGGCCGAACTTGAGCTTGTAGGTGCGGCCGCCCAGTCCCAGTCCTATGATCTGGTGGCCCAGGCAGATGCCGAAACAGGGCACGCCCTTCTCGATCACGCCGCGGACGAGCTCCCTGCCGCCCGGCACCACGTCCGGGTCGCCGGGACCGTTTGACAGGAATATCCCCTTCGCGCCGTCGCGCATCACGTCGTCGAGCTTCGTTTTCGACGGGTAGACCCGCACGGAGAAGCCGCTCGCGGCCAGGAGCCGCAGGATGTTCGTCTTAACGCCATAATCGTACACCCCGATCAGGGGCTTCCCTGCATTGATCGCGCCGAAATCATACGGCTTCGCGCACGACACGCCCGAGGCCAGGTCCAGGCCCTCCATTTTCGGGTGGGCAAGGAGCCGATCCACCGCGCCCTTCCGGTCAAGGAAGATGCCGCCGCGGAGCGCGCCCTTGTCGCGTATGTGCAGGGTGAGCCTGCGGGTGTCGATCCCCTCGATGGCCGGGACCCGGGCGTCTGCCAGGTAATCCGCGAGCGATCCCGTGGCCCTGAAGTTGGAGTAGGTCTTGCTGTATTCTTTAACCACGAATCCGGCGACCTGCACGCGGTCGGACTCCACGTCCTCCGCGTTGACGCCGTAATTGCCGATCATGGGGTAGGTCATGGCCACAATCTGGCCGCTGTACGAGGGGTCGGTGAGGACCTCCTGGTAGCCGCTCATGGCGGTGTTGAACACGACCTCGCCGATGGTCTCGCCCCCATGGCCGAACATCACCCCTTCGAACTCGGAGCCGTCTTCAAGGATAAGGTACGCTTTATGCGGCATGGGCCGAACACTCCTGGATAAGCTATCCGTGGTTAATGCGGGGCACGGGGACTGTCAATACTAATTGCCGCCGGCCCGGAAAAATTTTTAATACCGTAATTTGTATCCGACAGGAGGCGGGAATGATCATTCCCGCCTCCACACAGGATTATAATCATTCGAGTTTTTTACCGACGATCGGGCCGCATATCGGCAGCCTGAACGTCCCCCTGAGTACACCGTCTTTTTTCCAGATGATGACCTCCCCGTCAGTGAAGGTTTTTGACCGGCGTTTCTCTTTTCCTGTCAGGTACAGACCTTCCGCCGTACCCTGTATTACAAGGTTCGCGGCGCCGTTCCTGAGAGAAACGCTGTAGGTGCCCTCGATTTTCGCTCTTCCGTTTCCCTGGAGGTTGCACTCGGCATAGAAGCTCCCGTCATTTTCAACGGCGAAACCGGTTGTGCTTGCGCCGTCGACCTCGTCCGGTGAAAAAAAGAAGCTCCTGCCGGCGACGTCTTTCATGGAAATGTCGTTCGGCTCCAGGAACTGGCCGGCGAACACCCAGCCGATGACATTGCCATACCCGACCCGGGACCAGGTTCCCCGCTCACCGTCTATCTCGGTTTCCCTGCCGCCTGTTTCAAGCACGGAAACTTTCACGCCATTCGGTATGGTGAGGATGATGGTGGAGTTGACGTCAGGACCCTGCCTGAGCTTCAGTCCCCGCGCCGCGCTTACGACGCGCTCGGCCTGGCCCAGGGCGGGCATTCCGCACCCGCCAGGCGTGCATGGAAGGATCAGGAAACCGGCAGCAATGAAAATGAGCAGGGAGAGGACGACTTGCGGTTTCATGAGAACACCTCGTACCCGTGGTATGCCGGATCATAACAGGCCTTCTGCATCCTGTCAAGAAATTCGTTCCAACACCGGACTAAATATTTCTGCATCCACACGACATCGAAATCGGTACCGAATTTCGTGCCGATGCCGGCAAAGGTACCGCAGCGGGAGAACCCCTGCTTTTCATGAAACGCGATGCTCGGGCCGTTGAGTGACGAGATGCCTGCTATCAGGACCGCGATTGACCGCTTCCGTGCCCCGGATTCGAGGTAATCCAGCGTCCTGCCGCCGATTCCGTTGAGGATCGTTATCGTTCAGAAACTGTACCGTGCCCTCACCCTCAGGATGTCCCGCGAATTATAGCTCCCGAAAAGGGTGTCGTCCCTTCCCCCGAATATGCCTCCCTCTGCCTCGATGATCAGGCCGTTGCGGAAATCGTAACCGGCAAGCGGCATAACCAGGAAGTCGAGATCGAGCGACATGATCCCCTGCAGCCTGAAATAGAGCGCACCGTCGAAGAATTTCTTCTCGATACGGGCGACGAAAATGTCGGAGATTAACGGATCGATGAACCGGTGCGGGCGCACCAGGTAGATGCTTTTGTTGAATTCAACGGTCAGGTTGAAGTCTTCGCCGTCGATCAGCCAGTTCAGGCCGGCCGCCATGTTCAGGTAATGGGTCGTGTCTATGCCTGCGAATCTCACGGACCGCAGGTCCGGCCCGGTGACGGCGTTTTTGTTGAAGGAATAGGCCGCCTCGGCCTGCAGGGTAACGTCGCTCACCGCTACGGCCAGGTCGGATCCGAAACAGGTCAGGTTCCGGTATTTCGGCGTCACGTAGACCGTCGGCAGAGGGCCGGAAAGGTCGGCGTACGGGAGCAGGAGAACATCCCGGTCGATTCCGCGGTAGGCGGAAAAAGAAAAGTCCACAATCGATACGCTTCCCGAGAACCTTCCGCCATAGCTAATATTGGCGCCGTTTTTCGGGATAGCCGGTGCGCGGTAATAATAATGGAGAGGGACATGGTGCTGCTTCGGGAGCTTAACGTACCAGGGACTGTTGGTGCCCGGCAGGAGCGTGGCCGAGGCTATCGGCGCGCACACGAGCTGGAGCGAGAAATCGCCCAGCAGCAGGGACAGTGACAGGGCATGCACCCCGGTGTACATCTCGTCTTCGTCCTTGAACAGGACCTCCCTGAGATCGAGGGGGGTGAAGAAGGATGTCGGGTTGATGGCGTCGGCCGTTCCCCACCTGATGGTCTGCGTCCCGATTTTCAGGTCGGTATGCTTTGTGAGCCAGCGCAGGTAGAGCTCGTTCACCTGGAGCCGGTTTTTCAGATATTCCGCCTCGTTGCCGGACGGGTAAAGATATCCGTGGGCCGCGGCCCGCGCGTGGATCGTGTCAGTTCCAACCCGGAAGTCCAGGTATCCGTGCGCCTCAACCTTGTTGAAGAGGTGCTGGTTCCGCCTGACCTCCAGCACCTGTCCCGAGAGGTAAAGGCATTCCGATTTCTTGAGGCCCTTTGCGGGCATGATGAAATTTTCCGATTCGACATACCCGGACAGTTCCCAGATGTTTTTCTTCTCATGCGCGCCTGCCTCCGCTCCGCCGGATCCGTCCCCGGTCGCGGTCCCCTCCGCCGGTTCCTGTGCCTGGAGCCACGGCAGTCCGGCGCCGGCGGCCAGCGACAGGCACAGGAGCAAGCTGGTGAAAAGGTAACGGCGCATCAGAGCGTTTCCTTGCTGAAGAGGGAATCGTTCACCGGTATGTTATGCCGGACCGACGTTATCGTTATTTCAGTCTTTCCCTTTCCGTCGGGCAGGGACATGACCATGCGGTGTGGCGTCAGAATGCCGTCGACGGTTTTAACCTCGTAGTTCTTCAGGAACTTTAGGAGCTTACCGTTCTGGTAAAAATTCACGCTGAGGACGAAATAATCGGATTTTCTCACGAACAGCTCGATCCTGTCGTAGGTTTTATCGCCGCTTTTCCTGACCGCTTCCACCCGGTAGCACTCCTCGTCCAGGACGACGGCTTCCCCGCGCAGGGTATACTCGTAATCGTTGATCTCACGTGACTTGAGGTCCTCGTAGAAAAAGTGGGAATGGACAAAGGGCTTGCCGCTGTCAGTGGAGCCGATTTTTTTTGGTTTGCCGCTGGTGGTTTTTAGCCACTGGAAATCGTCCCCGTGTTTGCGGGAATGGGTAAGGAACTTAATCTGGGTCGGCTTGATGAACCTGATAAGGCTCCGGGAGTCCTGGCCGTATTTTTTACTGTAGATGACGAATTCCTTGGTCTCCTTGAGCGCACCGTCCCGGTAGATTTTCATCTCGGCGCGGCTTTCGGTGCTCGCGGGATCGGGCAGCCGATCGCTTTGCTCCATGATTTCTTTTCCGCTGAGGGCATAGAGAGCCCCCGCTCCGATCATGATTGATGCGATGCAGGTAATAACTCGTTTCATCAGTTCCTCCTTAACGGGATTCTATTTCAAATTGAAAAACCTGCCGATATACAGGTATTTCCAGACGCGAGATTCGGATCTGCTTTTCTCGAGAGAGATGCCCGTCGCCTTGATGAGCGCGGGCAGTACCAGCAGGGCGCCCAGGGTCGTGACGATCATGGTGATGGAGACGAGAAGGCCGAAGAGAATGATCGGCTTGAAGTTGGACAGGAGCAGGACCGAAAAACCCAGTATGAGCGCAAGTGAAGTATAGATGATGGCCTTCCCCGAAAGGGAGAGGGTCCGGGAGATGGTTTCATCAATGCCGAGGCCATGCTCCCTGAAATGGCGATAGGTGTTAAGGAAATGGATCGTGTCGTCGATGCCGATGCCGATGGTGATGCCGGCAATGATCGCCGTGGCCGAATCGAGCCGTATGTCAAACAGCCCCATGATGCCGAAGTTGACAATGACCGCGAGCCCGATCGGGATCATGGACACAAGCCCGGCCTTCCAGTTTTTGAAAAGGAGGATGACGATGCAGACAACGACGAAGAGGCTGAATAGTATGCTCATGAGCTGTCCCTGGACTACGTATCTCGAGAGAGCGATGATGATGCGTGGCTCTCCGGTGATCCTGGCGGACAGGGGCTTCGGCAGGGTCTTCTTCAAAAACGAATCCACCTTGTCCAGGATGACCTGCAGGTCTGACGTGTAGAGGAAGTTGTCGGCCGGGCTTTCCATCTTGGCGAAGATCATGCCGGTCCGGTGGTCCTCGTCCAGCAGGGACTCGAACTCGTCTACGCGGCCGTCAAAGTCCTTGTCGTTACCGGAGAAAATCTCGAAATATTCATTGATCGTCTCACCGGAATCGGGAATGCGGTAAAACGCCGGATCATCATTGTTCATGGCCCGGTGCATGGTCTTGATAATGTCGCTGATCGAGTCGGCCCTGCTCACATACAGATCGCTGTTTTGATCCGAGAGCAGCCATTCCTTTATCCGGTCCAGCTCGTGGAGAAACGCCGGGTCCTTGATGCCGTCCGTGCGACCCGAATCGACGAGTATGTTCATGCCGAAGGCCCCGCCGTATTTTTGGATCTCCGGGATCGTTCTCCGTATGTAATCATCTTTTTTGAAATAGGTCAGGACCGATGTCTCCACTTTTATCATGCCAAGGCCGATGAGGGAGACGAGGATGACCGCAGCGGCGATGGCAACGACGGCCCGTGAATGGTTGACGGCCAGGTTCGTTACGAACCGCAACGTTGTCTCAACCCAGGTCTCCCGTCCGGTCCCCGTCCCGCGTTTCCGGCTGAAGGGGAAACGCCCGGGGAGGGAGCCGCGGGGAAGAAGGACGAGTACGGCCGGGATCATTGATGTTGCTATGAGCACGGCGAACAGGACGCCGATGGCGGAGGTGATGCCCCATTCCCGTATCCCGGTAACCTGGTTGGTTGCCAGGGAGAGGAAACCGAAAAACGTCGTCAACCCGGCCAGGACAACGGTCACCGATATGTGCGCAATCGAGCGCTGCAGGCCCGCCTGCTTGCCGAGCTTTGCGATCTCATGGAAGTCGATATAATACTGGTTCAGGATGTGGATCGAGTATGAGCTTCCTACCGCCACCATGAGCGTCGGGAGCGAGGTGGAGACCATGCTGAGCTTGATGTTCAGGAAGCCCATGAGCCCCATGATCCAGACATCGGCAATGACCAGGGTCGCGAAGGGGAGCGCCACTCCGCGCAGGGACCTGAAATTGAAAAAAAAGACGACAAGGACGGTCAGCAGTACCAGGGGGAGAAATGTCTCCAGATCGCGCATCATGTAATCGTTCATGTGCTTGGTGACGATGGGTATGCCGTGTGGGGTGACCGACATCTCTCCGCTGTAGCCTTTGAGAATCTGCCATATCTCGTCCGATATTTCCCCCAGGTCTCTGGTGTCCTTCAGGCGGAGATGCAGTCCGAAGTCAGTGATCTTACCGGTGGCCGGGTCCTCCGCGTAGAGGGCGGCCTTGAAGGAGGGATTGTGACGGAGCTTTTTTTCGAAGGCGGCAAAGTCCCTCTCTGTTTTCGGCAGTACGCGGTTTCCGTTTTCATCTTTTTCTATAAGACCGACCGCTGACAGAGTGTCGTTCTCCCCGCTGATGTCCTTTGCGGTCAGGGGAGAGATTATGACGTCGATCATTTCGTTCTTCTTGAGCCGGTATGATCGTGCTGCGTCGCCGCGCAGGCGCGACATATCCCGGTGAGTCAGCGTCCCGGTATCGCCGAATAAATGGTCCATTTTTCGGGAGAGGGCCCGTTGAAACGGCGGGTCGTTCGCGAAGAGAAGCAGGAGATCGCTCCGACGGATTTCCATCCTGCCCCGGATTCCGTCAAGCTTCCTGAGGCGGGCCCCCTCGCGGTCTTCGTTAAATTCCCCGTACTCCTCCAGGTCGGTGACCATCCTGTCCAGGGAATCGAAGAAGCGGGGTGTCCACACCGATCCTGCCGTGGTATTGGCCACCACGAATTTACCGATATTACCGTAGGTCTCAATTACTTTTTTATAGTAGAGATATTCCCCGTCTTCCTTCGGCATCATGACATCGATGGAATTGTCGAATTCCAGCCTCGGGATGCCGAAGCTGAAACCGAGCGTAATAGCCATGATGGCTGCGAGCACCGG
Organism: Spirochaetota bacterium; assembly: GCA_041749375.1. GTDB lineage: Bacteria > Spirochaetota > UBA4802 > UBA4802 > UBA5550 > RBG-16-49-21. The sequence continues at coordinate 13,666 of JBGTBN010000070.1, read as the reverse complement.
CCACGGGTGCTTCAAAACGAACCTGATATAATTATCCATGTTGTTTTTTCCGTATTTTCTTTTGTGCTGAAGTCCAGCCCTGTTTTAACAGACCCGAAAGCATTATGTCCCTGAAATCCGTAAAAATCTGCCTGATGGTCATGTTGTTTTCCAGGATGAATGCGGAGTTCATGACCTGCCTGCCGGCGCCGGAGAGGAAGGCGACGATGAACGAGGGGTTGATGTCCTTGAAATACCCCTCTCTAACCCCGTTTACGAATGTCTTCATCACGGTCACTCTGTGGTTGTCCCGAATCTCGTTCAGCCGTTTTTCGATATGGGGGTAGAGGAGCGTGACGTCCTGTACCAGTGGTGTTGAAATATCACCGAAAAGGGCGAAGGGGAGCTCGATGAGCCGGTACAGTTTTTCCAGCGGGTTCTTCACGCCGGCATCGATGGCGGCGACTCCTTTTCTGTATTCGGAGAGTATGTCTTCCAGAATCTCATCAATCAGCTCGTCCTTGCTGTGAAAGAGCCTGTACAGGGTCTTCTTGGAGATGCCGCATTCGCGTGCGAGGATGTCCGTGGTTATTCTCCTGATCCCCTTTTTAAATGAAAGATCGCGGAACCGTGTCTTGATAGCGTTTTTGAGTTGATGATCGTCCATTGTTTTTGCCGCTGTTCGTTACGGTGTACCCCGGAAACTAAAAATACTTCTATAGTTTCCACAGTATTTAGTCAAGCGCTATTTATGCTGATACAAGAGACCGGGAGACCTGCCTGGATCAAAAAATGAATTGAACTATTATATTAATGGCGTAGGATGGCGGGTGAGGTGGCACTATGGATGAATTCAGGGTATGCCCGTCGTGCGAATACACACGCGGTTTTCACGCGTCGTTCAGGAAGGACCCGGAGGGTGTCCGGATCGTGTTCATCTGCCCGGAGTGCGGCGCGTCGTACGACCTGGGCATCATCGACAGCCTGTTGAACGAGATCACGCCGAAGCGGGGGCCCGATTACTAGGCGGGTCATTCCTCCTCGAACCGCACCGCCACGGACCCGCCGTGCTTGTCCTCGAATCCTTCCACCCGGGACATGGCCTCGACCGGGCCCCGGGCCTTCGCAAGCGCGCCGCGCGAAAGCAGCTGGTAGGTGGTGCGCCGCATGAAGGTGTCCACCGAGGTGCCTGACGAGAAGCGCGCCGCGCCGCCCGTGGGCAGGATATGGTTGGTCCCCGAGTAGTAGTCCCCCACGGCCACGGGCGCGTGGTCACCCAGGAAAAGGGAGCCCACGTTCCGAATTTCCCCCAGGTAATCCATCGGATTCTCCACCATGAATTCCATGTGCTCCGGTCCGAACCTGTTCGAAAAATCGATCGCCGTATCGATGTCGTCCACGACCAGGATGAGTCCGCTCCTGTCGATGGACGCCTTCTTGATGGCATGCCTTCCGCGGCCCGAGGCCAGGTCGGCCTCGATCTCGTCCCGCACCTTTTCCGCGAGATCCCGCGACGTGGTCAGGAGTATGGCCATGGCCATCTCGTCGTGCTCTGCCTGCGAGAGGAGGTCCCAGGCGACCCACTTCGGATTGGCGCGGCCGTCCGCGATGATGAGCACCTCGCTCGGGCCGGCCAGAGAATCGATCTGCACCGCGCCCAGGCTGAAGAGGTAGGTCTTGGCCGCGGTCACGTAGATGTTGCCCGGGCCCACGATCAGGTCCGCCTTGTGCACGCTCTCCGTGCCCAGGCCGGCCGCCGCAATGCCCTGCGCGCCGCCCGATTTGACAACGGTAGCGATGCCCAGCATGTTGCATATCGCGCCGATGATCGCCGGGAGCCTGCCGTCCCTGCCGGGAGGCGTGACGAGCGTGATGTTCTCGACACCGGCGATCTGCGCCGGGATCACGCCCATCAGCACGGACGAGGGGTAGGAGGCCTTGCCGCCGGGCACGTAGATGGCTGCGCTCCCGATCGGCTGGTGCATCACCCCGAGGACGGTGCCGTCCTCGCGCTCGCTGGTGATACCGCTCCTGACCTGGAGGCGGTGGAACTCCTCGATGTTGCGCTTCGCTTCCCGGAATGCGCCGTACAGGTCGATCGGCGTGTTCCGGCGGCCCGCTTCGATCTCCTCGCGCGTGGCCATGACCGAATCCAGCTTCACGCCGTCGAATTTCTCCGTGTACGAAATGACTGCCCGGTCCCCGTTCTTTTTCACGTCATTGACGATGGGAATGACCGTGTCGATCATGATTGCGGTGAAGTCCTCGCCGAACCTGTTGAAAAGGCGGCCCAGCTCCGCAGTGGTCAGGTCGTTCAGGTTTCTGATGGGAATCATTGTGTGCTCCTGAGGATGTATCGAACAGAAGGCATGATTATGAAACAGTCGTGGTTTTATGTCAATGGTAAAATGTTCCCCTCCGTCTGCGACGACCCGCGCTCCCTGTCCTCCGCGTGAAAACGCGCACCCGCAAGCATCAACGCAATCTGCACGGGATATGTGATGATGGTGCTCCGTCTGCACTCGTTGTTATTGTGGTACTTGTTCTGGGAGGGTTATACGTTTACAAGTCCCGGTGCCCCAGGTGCGGAACATTCTTTGCCATGCAGGAGATCAGCAAGGTGAAGAAATGCGAGAAGCGGGTCAACAAAACGGAACGGCGCGACGGCCGCAAACGGGATGTAACGGTAAACCGCAATTATTAAGCGGCCATTTTATATAAATCGTCGGCAGGGATCCGTTATACCTGTTATAATGGATTTCCCGTTATTTTTTTCCTTGAAATTTTGGCGGATTGCATGAATAGTATGCCCGAAGCGCGGCGCGGGAAGGTCTCTATCCTTGATTATTAATGTAACAAGGCAATAAAACCAGCAACACATAGAAATGTTATAAGAGAATGCCTATGGTTCGTGCTCCGTCGTGCGGGATCATACCGGGGTGGCTTTTTAAGCAATGGCGTCGTGAGGCAGATTCTATCATGCAGTGTGGTCCGCCGAGAGTGCCGTTTGCGGTCCGGGTCGGGAGGCGATTCAATAGTTTTCAAGAGGAGAATATTATATGAAATTAACACGTTGCTTGCTGCCGATGCTCATTGCGGCCGCCGTTATCCACACCGGTTGTGTCTCCATGGTTTCCCGGCCTGTCGATCTTTTTGTGGAAAGCGAGGAGAAGGCGATCGCCATGCTGGGGGATGATATCAATACCCTGTACCTCCGGCTGCTCAATAAAAAAGTCGGCGTGTTTTATTTTACCAGGCTGGACTGGACCGCATCCGCCGCGGGAAAACGGATTTCTGACAGTCTCGACAAATACCTCAAAAAAAAGGGGAAGCTCAGAATGGTTTCACGGTCGGAGCTTGGCCGGATGTTCATGAACGAGGTCGTCGAGCAGGCCGGCATGTATAACACGGATGTTTTAAAAAAACAGGCCGGTACGGTTCCGGTCGATGCCGTTGTCTATGGAACGATCGAGAATGCCGGTGACGCGTATGAAATAATGCTCCGGGTCATGGACGTGAAAACGGGCAGACGTCTCCTTCTGACCGGGGTGAGCATTCCCTCGACCGGTGAAATTACCTCGAAAGCGGACCCTGACATGCTGCTCCTCAACAGGAAATCGCCCGATAAGGTCATCGCGATCAACAAGACATACTACACGCTCGCATGGTTGAAGGCCAGGCAGCCTCTTGTGTTCCTGCTCGTCGTGCTCAAGGATAACAACGTCAAATCCCTGGTAAGCGGCAGCACGCTCCTCGGAGCCAGGCTGAAGGTGCGCCTTGAGCGGTACAAGCGGGAGCGGCCCGAGATAATGCAAAAAATCGAAATATTGAAGGACGGTCTTTCGCTGATCAATCGTTATGAGCCGCAGCGGTCCTCGGATATAACACGATGGAAGAAGGAACTTCTGGATAATAAAAACAGATAACGTCCGACGCGCGCCGGAGGATTGTTTGATTTTTATATTTCCGGAAATAAAAAAAACGGCCGGGAGAAGATCCTTATCCTTCTTCCGACCGCGTTGGGGGGGTTATGCGGTTTATGATGAGGATAGCGTACACATACTATATACTGTTTTTAATCCTTCCTGAAAATAACTGACTCCGGTAATTATTCGATTCGGCTTCGGTCATGGACCGCAATGGATTCCGCCATGCCGGTTCCGGGTGCTTTGCAGGCGCCCGTGGCCGTTCCAGACGAAAGACGCCCCTCGAGCTCACGCCGTAACTCCTCTTCATGCCGCAGCGCGGTTATCTCGCGCGAGACGGCGATAAGCATCGTAACGGCGGCGTCGCCGTCCCGGACGGGATCGATCCTGACCTCCCACCAGCGGGGCGCTTCCTGCTCTGCGGTATACGCCTCGAACCGGGCCGTCGAGCCGCTCGCCGCGAGCCTGACCGCTGCCCGGGCGGCAAGTCCGTGAATGCCGTTCCATAGTTCGGCGTAATGGCAGTGGACGGACAGGGCGCCCGGGGACGCGCCGAGCCCGGCAAGGCCGGCGCCGTTCATGAACAGTACCTGCCCGTCCCGGTCCAGGAACGCGATCGAGTCCGTGCTTTCGTCTATGACATGGCGGTAGAGCCGGTCGTACATCCGGGCCGCATCAGCCGGGACCGCGGCGTCCGTGACGTCCTCCAGGGTCATCAGCATGCAGAAGGGAAGTTCAATGTCGTCTTCGATGAGGCGGTGGCGGAAGCGTCCCTTCCTGACGGCGCCGTTTTTATGAATGAACCGGACGTCGATCACGGACAGCTCGCCATCGTTCGGGCCCGGCACCGGGGTGTCCGCCGGGTCAAGAAGGCCCCGGACGTTAAGTCCCGTCAGCTCGGTTTCGCTGTAGCCGGTAACGCGGCAGAATTCATGGTTGGCGCGGAGGATGTGAAGATCCGGGCTTATGATGGATTGCGCTTCGCCCGACATTTCGAAGGCGGCACGGTAAACATCTTTGCCCTTTGTAACCGCCTCGAGTACCATCTCATCCCGGTCGATCATAGCGTTCATGCGGGTCATCTGTCGCTCCTGGCTTCTATCAGTAAGATAGCGCGCTGGAGCACGGCGGTCAATACCGGTTTTTAGGCTTATTTTCCTGCGGAAACCGTTGCTGTCATCTGGTGAGATCTGTCAGGCCGGGCGGGCTGGCCGGCTATGAGAAGGCTATTTATTCTGGGAGACGACCCACTGGACCGCGACTTTTACCAGCTCGGAGCCCTTCTGGATCCCCAGCTTCTCTTTTATTTTTTTCCTGTGGCTTTCGATGGTGTTAACGCTGATGTTGAGCTTCTTTGCTATGTCCCCGGTGCTCATCCCGCCGCCGATCAGGTGGAAGATCTCCAGCTCGCGGTCCGAAAGGATCTCCGCCAGGGACCCGGTCGGGGTCTCCCTCCCCTGGAAGAGCCGGTCGATGATCCGCATCGATATGCGGCTGCTCAGGTAGAGGTCGCCTTTCATCACGGTGCGGATGGCATCGATGATAACCGAGGGCGCCTCTTTCTTGGCGACGTATCCCCGCGCGCCGGCGCGGAGAGCCCGCTCCGCGTAGGTGTTTTCGTCGTGCATCGAGAGAACCAGCGTCCTGACGTTCACGTGCCGCTCGCGAAGGGCCTTGATAAGGTCGAGGCCGTTCGCCTCACCCTCGAGCGTTATGTCCACGATGGCGAGGTCCGGCTCGTTCTGCCTGATCAGGTGGAGTGCTTCCTCGGCGCTTCCCGCCTCGCCGATTACCGTAAGATCGTGTTCTTTTTCGATCACTTTCTTCATCCCCTGGCGGACCAGGGGGTGGTCGTCAACGATGATTATTTTCAGCTGGTCTGGCATATCGGTACCACGCGTTTCTGATTCTGGATGCCCGCCGGCCCCGCGCTGTTACCTCCGCGTACCGATGGGGACAGCTTTATAATACCAAGCGGAACCGTACATGTCAATAGTACAAACCGGTAAATCTTAAATAACGGATTCCGCTATGGCTGAAGATGCGTGTCTATAAACTCCTTCTTGACGGTCACCAGGACGCTGAACCCGCTTCCCGTGTCCTGCGCGGAGACCGTGCCCCCGAGGAGGCCGGCCCGGTACTGCATGATGCGCAACCCGATGCCCTTGCCCCTGCCGGGGGCTTTCACGGCGCCCCTGCCGTTGTCCCTGATCTCGAGGTGGAGGGATTCGGCGTCGTCCCGCAGATGCATGATGATGGATTTCGCCCTCCCGTGCTTGATGGCGTTGTTTATCGACTCGCGTGCGATGAAGTAGAGGTTGGTGACCACGGTGACGTTCCGCACCGGCTCGGGAAGCTCGTTCTGGAGCGTGCAGGTTATGCCGAAGAGGCTCTCGGTGTCCTCGATGAGCTCAGTCAGCGCCCGGACCACGTCGTAGGACTCGAAGCGCGCGATCCAGAGCCCGCTGGCAATCTTTCGCGTCTGGTCGATCGATTCGGCGATGTTGGCGTTGATCTCCCCGATGTCCTCGAGCTCCGGGTAACCCTTTTCCTTCAGTGAGTGCTTCAGGGCCTCGGTCAGGAAGGCGATGCCGGTCAGCTTCTGGCCCAGGCCGTCGTGAAGGTCCTGCCCGATACGCTGGCGCTCCAGCGCGCTGATCTCCATGATGTCCTTCTGCATCCGGCGCGTTTCGGTAATGTCATGCGAGAAGATGGCGAGCTTCGTCACGATGCCGCGGTGGTCGGGGACCGGGTAAATGATGGTATCGTACCATTCGTCGCCGAATCGCTCCTCGAACCGCGCCACGTTACCCGTGGCGAGGACCGACTCCACCTTGAACATGCGCCGCTCGGAGTTTTTCACCCCGCCGAATTGGTACATCGACCTGCCGATGATCCTGTCTTTCGGAAGGCCGAACCGGCTCTCGATCTCGTGGTTCGCGTCGATGATTGTGCCGTCCGCCGACACCAGCATGACCGGCTCGCTCGGGGTGTTGATCAGGGCGCGCGCCACTTCCTCGCCCTCGCGGAGCTTGATCTCGGCGCGCCTCCGCTCGTCGATCTCGTTCCAGAGCTGGAGGTTGCTCTTGTACAGCTCGTTCGTCCGCTCCCTGACGCGCTGCTCAAGGAGCTCGTTCGCCTCCTGGAGCGCTGCCTCCGCCATGGTCCGGTCCGTGATGTCGCGGAAGGTCACCAGGAAGGTCTCCGCAGGCGTGACGTAGATCCGCGACGCGTACGCCTCAGTGTACACGGTCCTGCCGCTCGTGTGCCTGACCGGGAACTCCACGCGGTGGAACTCGGTCCCCCTGATGAGCTCGGCCAGCATGCGGTTGTAATCAACCAGCCGCTCCGGGATCAGCATGGGAAGGTCTTTGAAGGGCGTACCGACCGCCTCTTCGCGCGCGAGGCCGGTGAGCTCGGTGTAGGCTTGGTTCGTGTCACGGACGATCCCGTCCGATCCCAGCACGATGATGGCCTCCGGCGATTCCTCGAACAGGGTGCGGTAGCGTTCCTCGCTTTCGCGGAGCGCCTGCTCCGACTTCTTCCGGTCCGTGATGTCGCGGAATATTCCCTGTATGACCGGCTTGCCCTCGACCTCGGTCATGGAGGTGGTGATGAGGACGTCCCGGACGGCGCCCGATGCGGTAATAATCCTGGTGTCCGCCGGGTCCTGGTTCCCGAGCGACTGCCTCTGAAAATGCCCCCGTATCTCGTCCTCAATCTCGGGCGGGTGGAGCATGGTCTGGTGCCTGCCGATTATATCGCTCCGGTCCCTGCCGAAGAGCTTTTCCGCGGCCCGGTTGCAGTGGATGAGCATACCGGTTTCCGCCTCGGCCCAGACCATGGCGTCGAGCGCGTTCTCGAACGCAAGCCTGAACCGCGTCTCGCTCTCCCGGATCTGTTCTTCCGCCTGCTTGCGCACGGTTATGTCCTGCGTGTGCACCAGCACCTGGTTGGGGGGGAGAAACGCGTATTTTACGATCAGGTATTTTTTCTCCCCGGTGGACTGGAACGGGTAGAACATCTCTCGCTCGAAGGTCTCGTGCTCCGCGAGACATCGCCTGATGTCCGACTCGATCTCGGGCAGGTTCGCGTAGAGCCGGGATACGGTAATGCCCAGGTAGTCTTTAATGTTGCCGCCGGTAATCTTTATGGCCGCGTCGTTGTAATCGACGAGAACGAGATCGCCGTTCCTCTGCTCCCATATATAGGTGGGCACCGGTATTCCCTTGAACTGGAGGCGGAACTTCTCTTCGCTCTGCTTCAGCCGGACCTCGTACTGCCGCCGCTCGGTCATGTCCCGGGTGATGTAGCCGAGCATGTGCCCTTTCGCAGTCTCGATGGGGAAGAGGGTCCCCTCGAGCCAGTGGCGCACGCCGTCCGGTCCCAGGTACTGGTTCTCGAGCGATCCCTCCGGCCACCCCGCCTTTCCCGTGCGCAGAAGCCCGCGTATCAGCGACTCGAGCTCGGCGAGCCGCTCCGGCTTTTTCCTTTCATCGACCAGGAACCGGTACTGGATGTCCCAGATCCGGCTCCCCACCGCTTCCGCGCGCGGCAGGCCCGAGAGGGCCTCCATGGCCCGGTTCCACTCGATGATGACGCCGTCCTCGTCCGTGAGCACGATGCTGTCCCGCGACTGCTCGATGATGCTGCGGAAGCGGAGCTCGCTCTCTCGGAGCTTCCGCTCCAGGCCGCTGCGGCGGATGGCCGTCTCGATCGAGGCGTGCAGGTCGTCGGTGCTGAAGGGCTTTATCAGATATCCGTGCGGGTCCGTTTCAAGGGCGCGGCGGAAGATCTGCGGCGAGGTCTGGCCCGTGATGTAGATAACCGGCACGTCCATGATCCTCTTGATGCGCCGCGCCGTCTCGATCCCGTCAGGGGCTCCCTCGAGCATGATGTCGAGAATGATCAGGTCGGGCCTGAGCTCTGTCGCCCGCGCGATCCCCTCCGTGCCGGAGGTGACGGGATCGGCAACACGGTAGCCGAGCCTCCGGAGCGTTTCGCGCAGATCGAAAGAGGTGAGCCGGTCGTTCTCGATGATGAGTATCAGGGTATCGCTCATGTCCTCTTCCGCGCTCGTCCGTCCGGCTCAGGGCCGGAAGCGCTGGGCGATCGGTATCCGGCGGCCGACGCCGAACGCCTTGGCGGTCACCTTGATCCCGGGCGCCGCCTGCCGCCGCTTGTATTCGTTGAGATTGACGGTGTGGAGGATCTTCCGCACCAGGTCCGGGTCGAAGCCGTTTGAGGCGATCTCGTCCGCCGATTTCCGGTCCTCGATGTAAAGCTCCAGTATCCGGTCCAGTACCTCGTAGGGCGGGAGCGTGTCCTGGTCCTTCTGGTTCTCCCTGAGCTCGGCGGAGGGCGGCTTGGTGATGGAGGCGTCCGGGATCACCTCGCCCGCGGCGTTGATGTGCCGCGAAAGCTCGTACACCAGCGTCTTGGGCAGGTCCGAGAGCGCGGCGAGGCCTCCGGACATGTCGCCGTACAGGGTGCAGTAGCCCATGGCCAGCTCCGACTTGTTGCCGGTTGAGAGGACCAGGCTCCCCTCCTTGTTGCTGAGGGCCATGAGGATGTTGCCGCGGATCCGGGCCTGGATGTTCTCCTCGGTTACGTCCTCCGGCTTGCCCCTGAACACCTCTTTCAGGTCCGCGCGGTACCGGTCGAAAAGCCCCTTGATGGGAACGGTCTCGAACCGCATGCCGAGGTTTTCCGCGAGCGTGCGGGAGTCGTCAATGCTGCCGGCCGAGGAGTAGACCGAGGGCATGGTAACGCCGGTGACGTTTTCAGCGCCCAGGGCCTGGACCGCGAGCACGGCGGTAAGGGCGGAATCGATGCCGCCGGAGAGTCCTATGACGACGCTGGTAAAGCCGCACTTGCGCACGTAGTCCCGGATGCCCAGGACCAGCGCCTGCCTGACCTCCTCTATATCGTTGTCCGCGACGGAGATTTCCGCGTCCGCGTCCGGGTCGACGAGCACGAGGTCCTCCTCGAAGGCCCGGGCCAGTGCGATGGTCCGCCCCGCGCTGTTGAAGGCGATGCTGTTGCCGTCGAAGACCAGGCTGTCGTTGCCGCCGACCTGGTTTACATATATGACCGGCACGGCGTGGTGCCGCGCTATGTCCGCGATCATGGTCCTCCTGAACGCGTTCTTGCCGCGGGTGAAGGGGGAGGCGGAGATGTTGACGATGAGGTCCGCCTTCAGCTCCGCCAGCTTCTGGATCGGGTCGATCTCGTAGCGCCGGCGGTAGTCGAATTTTTCAAGGGAGCCGGCAGCGTGGCCCGACTCGTAGAAGTCGATGTCGTTCCAGATGTCCTCGCAGATGGTGACGCCGACGCGCCGGCCCATGAATTCAGCGGTATGGACGCTCCTGCCCCGGGAGAAATAGCGGAGCTCGTCGAACACATCGTAGGTGGGAAGCAGCGTTTTAAAGTGGCGGGACAGTATCTTCCCGTTCTGCATGAAGGCGGCGGCGTTGTAGAGCATCGGGCGGTTCTCGGGGTCCATGTCGACGTACCCGCAGATCACGGCCGTGCTCCCGGACCGGCGGGCTATCTCCCCGATCGAGGCAAGGTTGTCGTCTATGAGCTTCCTGTTCTCGAGCAGGTCCATGGGCGGGTAGCCCATGGTAGCCATCTCGGGGAATACGACCAGGTCCGCTTTCAGCGATTCGGCGCGGCCGATGCAGGCGATGATCCTGTCCCGGTTCCCGGCGATGTCCGCTATGGTCGGGTTTATCTGGGCCATTGCGATCTTCATAGTGGGTCTCTCCCTCGGATACGGGTACAGGATAGTACCCGTCCGATTTTTATCAATTCATATTTACTATTTTGTCATCGCGAGCGAAGCGATCTGTTATTTGATGCTAAAAAAATTCATTATTGTTCATTATTGACGGAAGAATCCATGAGAAAAAAAGAGCATTGAGCATCATGGTGTAGATTGCTTCGTCGCTTCGAACCTCGCAATGACGTTTTGGGACAGCCCCAATTTTAATTGACTGTCCCGGGCTGTCATTGTACACTAATATTAGGGAATCGCGTTTCTCCGGAGTCGCCCATGGACATTTATTACATACCCACGGTTTTGTTCACGCTGTTCTTCGTGGTGGACCCGCTGGGACTTATCCCGGTCTTCCTGGTGTACCTGTCGGGCTACCAGGGCCGCAGGCGGACAGTCATCATCCTGCGGGCGACCGCCATATCAATCGCCATTTCAGTCTTCTTCATCCTCCTGGGGCGGTATTTGCTGGAGTTCCTGGGCATCTCGTCCGGGTCGTTCCTTGTGGCGGGCGGCATCCTTCTTTTCATCATAGCGATGGAAATGCTCCTGGGCAAGGTATCGCGGGTCACCATGCGGGACGTCGGGGAATGCGCGCAGCCGGAGGAAGACCGCGACGTATCGGTCTATCCCCTGGCCATACCCATGCTCTGCGGTCCCGGGAACATCGCCGCCCTGGTGATGTTCAGCACCCAGGCGGACGGCGACCCTGTCAGGCTCGCGGTGCTGGCGGGGCTCTCGGTCGCGGTCTTCCTTGTCGCGATGGCGGTGATGTTTCTTTCTGCGCGCATCGGCGCAGTCCTCGGCACGACCGGCATCTCCATATTGCAGAAGCTCATGGGGCTCATCCTTTCTGCCATGGCCGTGCAGTTCATCATCAACGGCATGCGCGAGATGGGGGTCTTCCATTAAGAGGAGGCCGGCGGCCCGGGGAGCCGCCGGCGTCGCGTCAGAAGGCGTACGCGACAGAGGCCATTGCCCCTCCCAGCTGGTCGAAGAGCGTGGTGTAGTTGTGAAAATATTCCGGCGACGAGGACCTGAGAAGAGCAAAGGTCATGGCCTGGTAGCGCCCGCCGAGCGAGACGATTATATTCGCCGGCTCTATGCGGTACGAGAGGACTACCTCCTCGATTGTCTTGAACCCGAGGTGTATGTTCTCCTTCCTCTTCTCGTGCTGAATGTTCCTGATAAGCGTGCCCCCGGTCACATAGAGTGAGAGCCTGAAATCGAGCACGAGGTTCTTCGCCAGCTCGAACCCGATCTTCGCCCCGAATCCCGGACCGCAGTCATACTGGAACGAGCGGAGCGAGCCCTTGAGAGGGAACGGGGGCAGGAGCGTCGTTACAATCAGGACGTTATACCCGCCGAAGAACTTGCTCGCATCGAGGTTGGCCGCCACGAAGATGTCGACATACTTGTTCAGGGTGTAATACGCCCGGAAATCCGCATCGTACCGGTCGATGTGGGACGCGGTGGTCCGGGCCAGGTGAAGGCCGTCATCGCCGTAGGTCATGTTGTTCGACGCGGCCGAGAACTGGTTGTGCACGGCCATCAGGAGCGTAAAGGTCAGCTTCCACGAGTCCGTGGCCCTGTAGGAAAGCACGGGTCCGTACAGGGCGCTGTGTTCCTTCATCGAGAAGGTCGTTTGAATCGATTTTTTCCGGTCCAGCTGCTGCAGATAATTCGCTGCGAAGGGGCTCCACCAGCCGTACATGGCCACGGCGCCTATGGTGAATTCTCCGGCCGAAGCCGTAACAGCCCCCCCGCCCATGACAGAAACTGATACAAGGATAACAAGAAGAAAACGCGGTGATTTTTTCATGCAGGCCCTCCCTGTGTGGTATCTGTTTGTTATGGGTATACCCCTTTTATGAAAAAAGCAAGAGTTTTACCTGTTTATCGCTCGCGCGGCCCCGATTTTTCCGATCCGGCCGGGGAAGGGGTCGCGCCATGTAAATTTCTTCGCAAATAAGAATTTTTGTTGAAAAAAATATAGCCCCGGGAATGATTGGTTCACCTTTCTGCTGAAAGCGGACGCCTCCCGGCGCCGGGCATTTCAGCATAATATTCCAGAGGGAGGATCATGTCATATGAATACATATGAGCTTACCGTCATTGTCCGCAACAGGGAAACGGAGTCCCTGATCGAGCGGGTCAAGGACATTCTCACAAAGCACGGGACCAGCGTTATCAGCGACAATTCACTTGGCGTCAAGAGGATGGCATACCCGGTCGACGGCGAGAACGAGGGATACTACCTGTTCATGAACGTCGATGTCCCGGCGGAATCGGTGAAGAAGATCATAGCCGATTTCAGGCTCAACAGCAACATCCTGAGATATCTATTCGTAAAAACCAAGAAAGCGGCGACCGCCTGAACGAGGAGGTTCACATGGCCAGCGATCTGAACAAAGCGATTATAATCGGCAGGCTCACCCGGGATCCGGAGCTCAGGTACACGCAGAGCGGGACATCGGTATGCAGCTTCTCGGTTGCGAACAACCGTACGTACGTCGCCGGCGGCGAGAAGAAGGAGCAGGTCTCCTTCTTTAACTGCGTCGCATGGGCCAAGACGGGCGAGGTTATTGCCGAGTACTGCAAGAAGGGTCAGCGGATCGGCATCGAGGGACGTCTCCAGCAGCGCTCCTGGGACGACCAGGAAGGCAAGAAGCGGCAGGTCGTCGAGATAGTCGTGGATAATTTCCAGTTCCTGTCGCCGCCGAGCGAGGGAGGCGGGAAGTCGTCGCCGGAGATGCCGTCGCCGTCCACGGACCAGAACCCGAACACGGAAAACCCGTTCTCCGATGAGGATATACCATTTTAGGTTCCGATAACACCACATTATTTACATAGAAGAGGAGAAGATCATGTCTGAAATTATAAATAACGAACCGACCGAAGGTCAAACACCCGAACCGCAGGCCGAGGCCCCCGCGGAGCAGCAGGCCGCACCGGCAGCTCCGGCGGCACCGGCAGCTCCGGG
>JBGTBN010000069.1:0-19642 GCA_041749375.1 Spirochaetota bacterium | reverse complement strand
CGCGCCCCGCGCAGCGCGGCGCCGGAACCGAAGACCTCCTGCGGCGCGCAGTCTTCTGCATGGAAGTCTTCCAGGTCGTGCGGCGCTGCCGCGCCCTCGTCTGCATCCTGAACGGACGCGTACCGGACGAAGGCGCCGTCTTCAAGGCGGCCCTGGCCTTTGCAGTCGGAAAACCGCTGGTCATCTACAAGAGCGACAACCGCAGCGCCTTCCACGGCAACGACAATTCCATGGTGACCGGGCTCACACCCGCCTTTAAAACCGTGAATCGCCTTTCAAAACTGCCGGCCGAGTTGACAAAAGCGATCGGGTCGCTCTCGCCCCCTCCGGCCATACCCGCACATCTGAACGATATCCTGGACCTGGGACAGCGGTTATGGGAGATGGTTGAGCAGCACCGCGGGGGCGGTGACGGAGCCCTGATCAGGCGGCTCGCCGCCCTGCGCGCGGAGCTGGCGCGTGTCAGCGGCGGGCACAAGAAGGAAGCGAAACGAGCCGGCCGGGGGGTCGTATACTGTTCCGGCCCGCTCTTCTGCCCTGAGGAGCTGGGCGCAATGGCGGAAATTGCCCGGGTGGTGGAGGAGACCGGCTGCGAAACCTTCCTGCCGCAGCGGGACGGCGTGGAGGCGTATGTCATGAACCAGGTTGACGCGCCGCTTGCCAATGCCCGGATATTCAGGCCGGTCCGGAATCTTGTCAACAGGGCCGTCTTCGCCCTCGATATATTCCAGATCGCGGTGCGCTGTGGTTCGATCGTCTTTAACATGAACGGCCGCGTGCCTGACGAGGGCGGCGTAGTGGAGACCGCGGTGGCTTTCGCCATGGGCAGGCCGCTCCTCATTTATAACGGGGACCGGCGCAGCCTGGCTGGCGGCCGTCCCCATCCCATGATTATTACCGCCGCACGGGCCGTGGTGAACGATACCAGCCGCATCCCGTCGGCTCTTGAAAGCATGGCGCCCGTTCACGCTGCGGCCGGTCCTGACCGGTCCGGGCTGCCGCCGCAGGTGCGGCGGACCGTGAACTTCGGGCGCAGGGTGTGGAGGCTCCTGGGAATGATCGGCCTCCTCAAACCGCGCAATACGTTGCTGTCCGGGTCATCTATAAAAAACGGGTAAAGGGAGTGCCATGGAAAGACCTCGCATAACAGTAATGGGCAGCTTCATCGTTGACCTGATGGCCAGGGCGCCGCGCCTTCCGCTGCATGGAGAGACGGTGAAAGGCTCGCATTTCCAGATCGGCCCGGGCGGCAAGGGCTCGAACCAGGGCGTGGCCGCGGCCCGAGCCGGCGCCGATGTGACCATGATCACCAAGATTGGCTCGGACGCCTTCGCTAAAATCGCGATGGAGTGCTTCCGTCAGGAGGGCCTGCATGACCGGTTTATCATGCAGGACGAAAAGCATCCTACCGGCACGGCCCTGATCATGGTGGACGAGAACACCAGCGAGAACCAGATAGTCGTGGCGGTCGGGGCCTGCGAGCACATAACCGCGGCGGAGATCGATTCGGCCCGGGAGCACATCGAGGGATCGGCCGTCCTGCTGACCCAGCTCGAGACCAACATGGAGGCTGTCGAGCGGGCCGTTCGGATCGCATACGACGGAGGGGTCAGGGTCATCCTGAACCCGGCGCCCGCCCCTGCGTACCCCCTGCCCGACAAACTGCTGGCCATGGTCGACATCCTGACCCCGAACGAAACCGAGGCCTCCGTCCTCTCCGGCGTGCCGATCGCCGGCATGGAAGACGCCCGTCGTGCGGCCATGACGCTCAGGGCAAAGGGCGTCCGCCGGGTCATCATAACCATGGGGAGCAAGGGGGCGGTGGTGGTGGGCGATGACGACGTACCCCGCGTTGTCGCTCCCATCCCGGTTGCGGTCGTCGACACGACCGGCGCCGGCGACGCTTTCAACGGCGGCCTGGCCGCCGCCCTGGCCGAAGGCCGGGACCTCATGTCATCGGTGGCGTTCGCCAACGCCACCGGCGCACTGTCGGTAACAAAGCTTGGCACGGCGCCCGCCATGCCCTATCGTCACGAAATCGAGAGCCTGCTCGGGCAGGCGCGCGTATAAGTAAAGGAGAAGAACATGCAATTATCGGAATATATCGACCATACCCTGCTCAAGCCCGAGGCCACTGCGGAACAGGTCGGGCGCCTCTGCCGGGAGGCCCGGCAGTACGGCTTCAAGGCGGTGTGCGTCAATCCCTGGTTTGCCCCGCTTGTGAGCAGGGCGCTGGAGGGGAGCGCGGTCGCCACCTGTGCGGTGATCGGCTTCCCGCTGGGGGCCGGCGCCACGGCGGTGAAGGTCTTCGAGGCCCGCACCGCCATCGGCGAAGGGGCCAGGGAGGTCGACATGGTCATCAATATCGGCGCTCTCAAGGGCGGTGACCTGGAGATGGTGGAAACCGATATCCGGGCGGTGGTGGAGGCGGCACGGGGCGGGGCCCTGGTCAAGGTCATCATCGAGTGCTGCCTGCTGACAGATGCGGAAAAAGCTGCGGCCTGCGAGCGTGCGCTGCGCGCCGGGGCGGACTACGTGAAGACCTCCACCGGCTTCAGCACCGGCGGGGCCACGGTCGAGGACGTGGCACTCATGCGCCGCGTCGTCGGCGACAGGGCCGGGGTCAAGGCCTCGGGAGGGGTGCGGGATTACGGTACGGCCCGCGCGATGATCGCCGCGGGCGCCAGCCGCATCGGCACGAGCTCGGGGATCGAGATAATCAGGCAGTCCCTGGAGTCGCCCGCATAGGCGTGCCGCGACTCACTTCCTCGGCACCAGCTTCAGCACGTTTTTCAGCTTTCCATACGACGTGTAGTGCGCCGGTACCTGCTCGCCTCGCGACCATGCTTCCGCGAGGTCGCCGTAGTGCGGACTCGTGAAGTGGCCGGACTGTCCCGGAGGGCTCATCAGCGACATGGTGGAAAGATCGGACATGTCCACCACGATCCGGATCGCGGCCCCGCTTGTCATCTCGAACGGGTTTTCCCTGTTCCACCACCCGGCATGTATAGTGAAATCATCCCCGGCGTACGTGTACGGGCCGAGGTTCAGGAAGGGAAGGACGGTCCCGAGCGGGTGGCGTATCGTCATCCTGTGCACGCCGCCCCAGTCCCAGTCGTTCGTGTCGCTGCCGAATTTGTCCTTGAGCCCGGCGATCGCGTCCCCCATGCTTTTCTCGATCATGTCGTCCCTCTTCTCTATGGCCGGTGTGCCCGTGTTGTCCCAGAAAGGATTTTCCGGATCGTCGAGATACCTGATCAGCCACTGCACCGGGATCGATACGTGGAGGTCCTTGTACATCTCGTTCACGATTTCCCTGCCGAGATCGTCCGCGAACGTGTTCTCCACCAGCTGCGTCAGGAAGGCATTGAAGATCGTGGCCTCGCTGCTGTCGATGCTGATGAAGCGGTCCCATTTTTCGAGCATGGCGACATGTTCTTTGAGCGAACTGTTTCGGGAGCATGCGCGTGAAATATACGGTATGAACCGTTTTGCCGCGTGGGACCCGGTATCGTTCTGCATGGCCGCGATTTCCCGTACCGTGAATTTCTTTTTCGCGTTTGCCATTTCCTCGAACCGGAACGGACGCTCGAACAGGAAGAACGCGGTGCCGTAGAAATTCCCCGGGGCGGGCATCTGGTTGAAGGAACCGAGATATCCTTTTGCCGGGTTCAATGCAAACGGATGCTGCTCGAACGGGAGAAATCCCGCCCAGTCGCGGGTCCCCGTCTCGCCCGGAACGGGGACCGGGTTATCGCCCGATTTTCGTACCGGGAACGTGGTCATGTACTGGTAGCCGATGTTCCCGTCAACGTCCGCGTACCCGACATGTACGCTCGCGCCCCTGACCATGCCGAGCGATCTCCTGAAGTCGTTGAAGCTCCTCCCCCGGTTCGCGGTGAGGAGTCCGTCGAGCGTGCCGTCCCTGCCCATGAGCCCCGGCCAGAGGAGGGTGCAGTTCTGCGGCATGCCGTTCATGATCCCCGATATAACGGGGCCGTGCCTGGATATTTTCACCCTGATTGTTTCCTTTTTGAACGTGCTACCTGATTTGATTTTAATTGTTTCTTCGATGATCGTGAATTTCCGGTACCCGGTCTCCGTGAGGTACTGGTCGGGATCGGCGGGGTCGAGTTTTTCCACGAAAAAGTCGGTGTTATCGCCGTTGCCGACCGTTATGCTCCACGCGTACTTCCCGTTGAACCCGAGCGCGTGCACGCCGGGTAGTCCGGCGATGGACCCGCCGATCACGTCGTAGGTCGCGTTTTTAAGATGCACCAGGTAAAAGAGCGACGGTATCACCGCCTCGAGGTCCGGGCTGCCTGTGAACACGGGTTTGCCCGTCGTGGTCCTGGAGCCTGCAAAGATCATCCAGTTGCTCGCCCTCATCCTGAGGGGCACCGGGCAGTACAGGTCAGCGACGGTTACAACCGGTGACCGGTCAGTGACGGAGGGCGCGGGGATGGCTGTGCCGGCGACTGCCTGCGCGCCGGCGCCGCCGGTGCCCGAGATCATCGGTGCGCCGGCCGGTACCCAGGGGAGGAGCCTGTTTAGCATGTCCCGCCCCCGGTGCGAATCTATCATGGTGAGCAGGGGCTTGATGGCGCGGGGCGCATTTAACCGGTATGACATGAGCAGCGCGCCCACGACGCAGTCGGCCGGTTTCCACTCGCGCGGCTTCGCTCCAAGTATCACGTATTCCCTCGGCAGGCGCTTCACGGTCCTGATATACTCGTTCACCCCGGCCGTATACGCGTCCACGGCGGTTTTCGTTTCAGGCGTCAGGTGTTTGTATTCTTCCTCTGCCGCCCGGAAGAAGCCGAGGGTTTTGAAATAGCGGTCTGTTTTGACCGTGGTTTCCCCGAAGAGCATGGAGAGCTCGCCCCTTCCGGCGAGCCGGGTCGTGTCCATCTGGAACATCCTCTCCCGCGCCGTTATGTAGCCCTGGGCGAAGAAAAGGTCCCAGTCGTTTCCGGCGACAATGTGCGGGATGCCCCTGTTGTCGGTCCTTACCTCGACCTCGCCCTTGAGGCCGGAGATTTTCAGCATGCCGTTGTAATCGGGTACCGCCAGCTTGAAGAATATATACATTGAAAAGAGCAATACGGCAAGTATCACGAAAACCGCGATGGAGGATATGATTGCTATTCTTTTGACCTTTTCGGACATGGCTGCCTCCGTTTTGTAGTATGAGAGTCGCCTGAACGTTGCGGGCATGCACGTAGCATGATATATTTTTCATCATACATTTCATGGCCCCTGTCCACCACTTTTTACGCCGGTTCGCTTTGTCTCACCGGCGGGCCGGGCCCCGAAGATGCCGGGACAGTGGCGCTCGTGAATTAAAATTGTATTTGATTAATCCACGTACCGGCGCTATGATACCATATTCCGGATGATTTACGGGGGATTGAATACTCTCTATTCCGGGTATTCATCCGCAGAACGGCTGATCGTGAATCAATCATTGTTGCACGGAGGATTGTATGGCTGAAATAAGAAACCGCAGGCGCGGGCCTGATTTCATGGTCAGGATAATAACCTTTTTTAACATTGCGTCGTGGCTGGTCATCATTCTCGCGTTATTCATTTACGAGTTAACGCACGGATCGGGAGGCAGTTACAGTTCGATACGGCTGACAATCCTCGATTTCACTATCGGCCTCATCATTGTAAAGGTGCTCCTGGTGATTAATTTTCTTTTCTGTATCTGGGGCATGGCGATCAACATGACGAGACATAAAAGAAAAGCGGACCGTTTCAGTCTTTCGCTCATCCTGTCTGCCGCGGTTTCACTCGTGGGATTCATCCTGATGATGGTCATTTTTTAGGCCACCGGCCGCGCCGCGGATCGCAGAATAGATATTGACTTTTTCCTTGTGCCCCGTGCATTATTATACGCGCACGGGGCTGAGTCGTCCCGCTACATTGAATCTTCCCGATGGTGAGCCATGTCAGTAAAACCGCCATTTAAAATGGCACTTCCGGCCGCAGCCGCGGTCATCCTCACGGTAACCTGCCTCGTGTTCCGGGCCGAGGCGGGGGCCGGGACCGTAATGGTGACCTCGCTGGAGTCGCCCGTATCCCTCGCCGGCGAGTGGAAGGTCATGATCGGCGATGACGCGAAGTTTGCCGCGCCGGAGTACAACGACGCGTCGTGGGACACGGTCTCCCTGCCCGGGAACATCATGCCCTACATCCTCGCCCGGGCGGAGGGCCTGGCCCGGACCGGGGGGACCGTCTGGCTGCGGAAGACGGTCCGCATCGATAGCGCTCTTCAGAAACAGGCCCTGGGCCTGAAGCTCGGGAGGATCGGCAACGCGGACGAGACCTGCGTGAATGGGACCATGATCGGCGCCACGGGCTCATTCCCGCCGGCCGCGCACTCCATGTGGAACCATCCGCGCAATTACACGGTGCACGGCGACTTCATCCGTTACGGCTCGGACAATGTCATTGCCGTGCGGGTCTCCTACTACATGTTCTGCGAAGTGCTCGGGACCCTGAGTATCTCGAGCGCAAAAGAGTGGAAGTCCGGCAAGGCCTGGGACACCTTCCTCCTCATAGACCTGTCCTACTTTATCATCGCCATGGGGCTCACGCTCCTGTTTATCTCGATGTTCTTTTTCATCACGCGGCCCGAGGCGCAGGAATACCTGTTTTACTGCCTCCAGCTCCTCTGCGGCCTCATGATGGTCCTCGAGCTGTGCACCTACTGGAACCTGTACGGGTCGCTCCTGAACCGGTTCAGGGTCCTGGGCATAGGGTGGGCGGCCGTGAACGTGGTGCATCCGATCTTTCTCCACCGCATCTATGACCTGAAGCGCACGTGGGTGGAGACGGCCCTCTGGCTCTACCTTGCCGTGGTCGTGGTGCTGGCGCTGCTGCTTGTGGATACGGCCAATCTGCGCGTCAACGCCGTTATCATGATCGCGATCACGTACCTGATCGGGCCGTACAATATCTCGTGCCATATATCCGCGCTGCGGAAGAAGCACCCGTACGCCAGGCAGTTCAGCTTCTTCGGCATCATCGTCGTGATCGCTGCCCTGCACGACGGCGCGCTTTATTTAATGAAGGTGCTCGGTACGGACCAAAACGTGTTCGGGGGCTGGTTCCAGTACATGATGTTTCCCTACGCGGCAGCGGGCCTCTACGTGGGCACTGCTCTGGTGCTGGTGGCCCGGTATGCAAGGATCATGGATGAAATCGTGGACCTCAACACCAGCATGGAGAATTTCATCATCGAGAACGCCCTGCTGAACGAGCGGCTCCAGGAAACGAGCGAGTCCCCGAAGCGC
Organism: Spirochaetota bacterium; assembly: GCA_041749375.1. Taxonomy (GTDB): domain Bacteria; phylum Spirochaetota; class UBA4802; order UBA4802; family UBA5550; genus RBG-16-49-21. Next base: position 12,341 of record JBGTBN010000069.1, on the reverse strand, counting down.
TCCTACCCGGTCATCTCGAACATGGCGGAGGAGAAGATCCAGAAGGTGGTCGGCTATATCCACGAAAATTACACCTTCGACATATCCCGGGAAGGGCTTGCCGCGACCGTGGATGTGCACCCGGACAGCCTGGGGAAGCTGTTCAAGTCTTTTACCAGTAAAAAGCTCGGGGATTATATCAATGAGTTGAGGGTAAAGGATGCGGCCTCAAAGCTCATAGAAACCGACGATACCATCATAAACATTGCCTTCGCTGTGGGATTCGACAGCCTGCGGACCTTTAACCGCGTGTTCCCCCGGTATTTCGGCATGACCGCGGAGAAATACCGGAAAAACTCTAAAAAATAGGATTGCGGGCCGGTTTTCAGGAATTCGGCAGCCCGTATCATTCCCCGGAAACGATAGTTATCTTTATATCGGGGTCAGAGCCCCGACTGTCGCGGCATCCATGCCGCAAGTCGGGACTTCGCCATTCAGGCTCAGCTCATTATACCGATAGTTATCGCCATTCCATAGCCAAAAAAAGATCGTGCTTGTTTTTGCAATGAGTCATCTGCAGCGACTGTATCCCCGAAATTGTAATTCGACGACAATTTAAGATCGATCTCCTCTTGGCAAGACAACCGGACGGTTTTTATGTTATATATGTAACATACCGGCTGGATGGTTTTTAAACGCCGGTCGCTACAAACGGTATTAAAGGAGGATGTTATGAAAAAGATGGCCGCCATTATGATCGGGTTGATGCTGGTTACTTCTGCGGCGTTTGCCGGAGGAAGCTCGTCAAGCGTGCCGACTAAATATCCCGTTGTTCTTGTTCACGGCATAGCAATGAATGATATTAACATCCTCGGCGTCGATTATTTCTATGGCATCAAAAGCGCCCTGGAAGACGAGGGATATACCGTATATGTAACGAAACAGGACTGCTTCAACAGCACGGCGAGCCGGGCGCAGGAGGTGTTCAACGAGCTTCTTTATATAAAAGCGACACATCCTTCCTATACAAAATTCAACATCGTGGCGCATTCCCAGGGCGCGCTGGATGCCCGGTACCTTGTATCGAACCTGTCAGCCGTGGTAAGCGGAAGGCTTGTCAGGGGCTCCGACCTGGTAGCATCCATAACGAGCATCTCGGGCGTACACCGCGGGTCGCCGGTAGCCGACGCCGTTCTCGGGATCCTGCCGTCCGGCGTGAGCCGCGACATCGCGGCAAGCATCGTCAACCTGTTCTGGAAAGTCTTCTTTAAGAATGAGACCCCCAATGCCGAGGCTGCGGTCATCAATCTTTCGACCAAATACATGGTGAATACCTTCAACCCCAACGTGAAGGACGCGGCCGGGATCTACTACCAGAGTTATGCCGGAAGGATCAAGACCGTTACCCCCACGGCGATTATCTCGACCCCGCTCAACCTTTTCATCAGCTCGATCGACGGGCCGAATGACTGCATGGTGTCTGTCAACAGCGCGAAATGGGGAAATTTCCGCGGCGAGCTGACCGGCTCATGGTGGTGCGGCGGCCTTGACCATTTCATGGAAATCGGCCACCTGTTCGGTATCACCCCGGGGTTCAACGCTCCCGATTTCTATGTCGGCGTTGCGAAGGATCTGCAGAAGCGCGGGTTCTGATCGACCCGGCCGGCCGGGAGTGACGGTGCCGGAATACGCATGCTGTCAGTAGGCCAGAGCATCATTGCCCTGGCCTTGCTGCGTCCGGGCGGGTCGGGGCAGGGGATCGCCAGCCGCCCTCCGCAATTTCGCCGGCCGGTCCTTACCTGATCCGCTCGAGCTGCCGCTTCAGCTTTTTCTGTTCTCCCTTCATCCGGTAGCGCGTCAGTAGCGAGAGTGCAAGGTCCGCATTCTGCGAGGCGAGCTTTTTGTCGCCCTTTTTGTGATAGGCTTTCGCAAGGAGCGCGTTCAGCATCATGATATCGCCGGGCGCTGCTATCACCGACTTCAGTCCCTGTTCGAGAACGGCAGCCGCCTCGCCATATTTTTTCGCATGCAGGAGCGCGTCTCCCTTCATGAGGCGGAGCGTCGCGTCATCCGGCAGTTTCTCCATGGCCCTGTCCATGGAGGGGATGAGCTTCGCCATGTCGATGAGATCCGGGTCGATCTGCCAGAGCCGATACGCCATTGATAGCTGGAACGGGCCGGCGTTTCCCGCTGTTTCGAGAGTGCTCATCGCCTTCCTGGGGTCGGAATAGAGCAGGTCCGCCCATTCGATCATGCCGCGTATCTCTTCCCCGGACATCCGCGGGTCGGCTTCGCGATACACGGACACGGCGCCGGTCTTCCGGTTATACCTGAGCCAGCGGGAAAACCCGGCATACATCGGCGCGGAAGCGAAATAGATGTCGCCCGTTGCCGGAAGGAGCACCATCGACTGGACGGTCTCGTAATTGTTGACGGTGAACTTGCCGGTAACGTCCCTATGGCCGTAATAATCGGTGCTGCGCAGCAATGCGCACATGTCGTCGACGCTCCTGACGCCCGGCATCCTTGCTCCGACTGTCATCGTCCTGTTCTCGTTGTAGTCGCCGCCCGAGTCCTCGAGCGTCTTGTATTTCATGTTCATCTCCTCGAAAAGGAAGCGGTTCTCCACGAACACGCAGTTCCCGGACAGAGGGCTTTTCCTGATCTCGCCGCCGGCGATGTTGTAAATGACGCCGGTGTTATCCGGGGCGCTGGCAATGGTGAAGAACCAGCCCTGGTCGCTCGCGTAACCGTTCATCAGGGCATCGATATCCTGCAGGTTCCCGGACGACTCGAGGAGCTCCCGTATCTTGTAACCGACCGGCATGACCGGTTTTTTGTAATCTTCGGCCATGAAGCTCAGGTTGAGGGTGATCGATATGCCCGCGTCGTTCATGCCGCTCAGGGCCGGCAGGTAGCCGACGATGCTGACGAGGGTGTGGCCGCGCTTCCCGTCCGGCCGGTAATCCACTACCAGGGGATAGCGGCCGAGGGTCGTGGGCGGAAAATCGAGGTTGCGTCCGTGAATGAGGGCGCCCCCGCCCGCGACAACGCCCGAGGTGCAGCCAAGGCTCCCCACTATGTCGGAGATGAATAATGTCCGTATAATAGAGTCGTACTCGAGGCCGCTGGCATCGGCGAAGCCGCGTATCTCCTCCCGGTAGCTTTTCGGGATCGTTTCACCTTTTTTCGAGGCAATGTGATTGTACGCGAGCCGCGCGAGCGGCCGGAGGACCGCCGGGACCATGCCGAAAAACGCCTGCACCGACCTGTCCATGTCCGCATAGGCGGTCCTGATCTCGTCTTTCAAGAGCGTGCCGTACTGGAAGCCCATGTCGTAGTGGTTCCCGGACAGCTTCAGGAAGGGGACGCCCTCGCGATAGTCGAGGGTCGCGGGGCCGTAACGCCGCGATTCCCGGTCAGCGGCCTGCGCCGCGAAAGGCGCGGCTGCCATGGACAGCAGGATGATCAATGCCGGTATGAGCCGGTGCCCCTGATTCATATAATTCTCCTCTGGTTTACGTTTGCCCGCCCGGTGCGACGGCCCTCCGGCTATCGATAGACCCGGGCACGATATGCGCGGGAACAATAACATCTTGACCTTCCGACCGTCAAATAGTAAATTCGGGCATACGAATTCATATGATACGGCCGGGGACCGAGTGTTACACATGAATGAAGGCATGATTGTCAAAAACAGGGTCAAGCTGAACGACCTGGCCTATGACGCCGCGCTCATCCTGTTCCCCCTGCTCCTGGAGTATTATTTCGACCGGCTGGCCGCGCTCCGGCCCGGCGGGGTCCCGTTTATCCAGCTCTTCCTCGCGGGCGCGATATATTTCCTGCCGCTCCTGGTAGGGAAGATGTATGCCATTGATTTCGGGGAGTCGCCCGCGTGGGTCAGGAAATGCGTCCTCGTAATTTTCTTCGTCACCATGTTTTTCGCGTATGGAAATTTATGGTACCTTGTCATCCCGGTCGTTGATCAGGCGGGGTCGTATGCTAAATTCATAATGGTAACGGCGACCCTGTTCCTGATCATGGGCCCGATCGCCGGTCTTATGTTCACGGGGAAGAACGCTCCCCGGGTAGAGGGGGCGTCGACGCAGATGATCGTGTTCCTGATGACTGTGGGCATGCTGCCGCTGTTTTTCATGATCATGGCGGGGGAAGAGCTATTCGGTGATACCGGGATTCTTCTTTCTCTCGTCATCATGGCCGGCATCGTAATCGGGGACGTCATTCTTATCATTCTTTTATATCTCGGGTATTCGAAGAGCAAGAAAATGCTGTTGCAGGCGGGCGTGTACGACACCTGCATATTCATGCTGCGGCTTTTCACGCCCTTCTGCGTCTCGTTCCTGCTCGTGGTCTTTTTCATCAACAGCAGCCGGCTCTTCATGGCTGGGAAGGGAACGGGCGGGGTCGGCTCGATACTCCTCGTGATCCTGTTCTACGCCGTATCCGGGGTGCTCCCCCTGCGGATCATGCTGATGCTGACGCCCCCGGTCAGGCCGCTCGGCATTTTCATCGGTGCGGCATCCATTCTGTTCATGGTGCTGGTGGTGGCGTTGAAGTGAATGCCGGGGAGCGGCCCGACGCGCGGAACCGTATCAATTTCCGCGTACCGGCCAAACGAAACGGTCCGAGTTAGCAGCACCTGTTTTCAACCAGTTGCCCTGGTTTCCGTACAGAATATTGTATAAAAAGGCATTACCCGTATTAAATTCATCCGTTGTTGATGTCCAGCAGGTCTGGACCGTACCATGGGTGAATCCCAGGGCGGTGATCCCGGCGAAAGTAAGTTCGTGCTGAAAAACACTCAATAATTCGTTGGTGTTGGGAAGGCGCCAATCGGAATATCCGGCGTAGTTATCCGTATTGAGCTGGTCTACGAAAGCAAGGGCGTTCTCCCAGTACACGGCGCCGTCCCCAGCCGTTTGATCCATGTCAAAAGAGGGATAATCGGTCAACATCACGTTCTTGTCCGTCGCCCACATCAGGCCGGTAAGGTTGTCGGTCGTTGTGCCGTCGCCATTGTGGGTGAATCTCGTTCCTGGCAAAGCAAGGCCGGCCTGGTTGTCCCCGTCCTGGCCTGTGCCGCCGCATGCTATTGGGTTGCCGGCTGAATCCCAGCAGGCTGTCTGGCCTGTTTGCGGAAGTATAGTGGAGTTGCCGGCGACTGCCAGTGCGTACTCTGCCGCCGTAGCTTTATTCGAATTATTGCCCTTTTGCCCAATGGTGAAATTGAACGTCCATGCATTTGTTCCCGTGGAGGTTACCCTGTAGGTCGTCGATGACCAGTACATTGCAAACGTACCGTGATCGGTGAAACCGAACGATGTGAACCATGCCGGCATGTCGTTTGTGCCGTAGTTCATCAGGCTCGTCAGCTCCAGTATGTTCGGAAGCCGCCAATCTGTTCTTGATGCATACGTATCGGTGTTAAGCTGGGCGGCAAAATCAAGGGCTGTCTGCCAGTATACCATACCATCGCCGGGCGTACCATCCGTATCCAGAGACGAATAGGCGGTATCCATCAGGTTCATGTTTGTCGTCCATATAAGGCCGGTCGAGTTGTCGGTGATGGTGCCGTTGCCGTTGTCGGTGAACCGCGGTAAGGCCCAGGCAAGCCCCTTTAGCCAATCTGCATCCTGCCCCGTGCCGGCGCAGGCGACGACCGCGCCGGTTTCATCATAGCAGGTTGTCTGTCCGGTTCGCAGGACCTGCATGGAATAGGCGGGGAGCTGATACTCAACCGTGAAACTTGCGCCTGAGCTCACATGATCGAGGCTGTCCTTGACCCAGAGATACAGGGTGTACACTGAGGGAATAGCTGCCAGAGTATATGATGAAGGTGCGGCTCCAAGCCAGCCGGGGTCCGCTGCAGGAGGCGCCGTTGCGCTCGTGGTTATCATCCAGCCGGAGATACCGACACCATTGCCGTCATCCGCCGCAGCGGTAAGGGGGACGACCTGGTTCGTAGTCGGGTCCGCACCCGTGTTGGCGAACGTTGTGATCACCGGCGCCTCGTTATCAAACATCACGCTGTTGTCCGTTGATGCGGAAGCAGCATTGCCGTTCCCTGCCGTATCCTGAACCATGCTGGCAGAGATGGAGGGAATAATGGTGCCGGACGAAGTTACGGACGAGGCCATCAGGTCCCAGGTGATAGTATCCGAAGAACTGAGGAGCCAGGTTATGCCCGTGGCGGTCCCTCCCTGGACAATGTCCGCAGTGGTGAAGGTCGCGGAATCAATATCTTCGCTGAACACGACAGTAAAGAGAACCGGCGTGTCAATGGTCGGATCGTCCTGGGTGATGTCCTGGTTAATGGTTACCGTCGGCATGGTCGTGTCATAGGTCACGCTGTTGTCAGCGGACGTCGAAGCGAAGGTGGAATTGCCCAGCAGGTCCTGCGCCGCTCCGGCAGCAATGGCGGGAACAATGGTGCCGTCACCGGTAGCTGCCGTTGCCTCAAGTGTCCATGTGATATTATCCGAGGTTGAAGGTGCGGCCCAGGTTATGCCGGTTGCGGTCCCGGTTTGCATGATATCGGTATCGGTAAAGGTAGCGGGATCTATAGCATCACCGAACACGACCGTAAACGTTACCGGCAGGACATTGGCCGGGTCCGGTTGGGCCGCATCCTGGTCTATGGTGACGGTTATATCTGAAAGAGAACTGAGTCCGTAAATGTTAAACAATGACACAAGGGTTTCATTTGGCGATTCTTTTTCCAACGACGTCTGCTCGCAGGAAACCAGCGGCAATAAAACCGTTAATATGGTGAAAAAAACAGGTATAACAGACCTTTTCATGCAATCTTGCTCCCGTTAATTAATTATCATCTAAATACAATAAATGTGTAATAATTATTTATAAAATATGATTTTTTTCGTCATGTATAATAGCAGGCTCTGAAAGGCGCATTTCTGTTCAGGTTTTGCGTTTTTCGCTCTTCCTGGAAAGTTGAGAGGGTTATGATGAAATTGCATCAAAGCAGCTTTGGTGTATTCCATACCGGCCCCTGGGACCTCTCATGACTCATGGGCGTCTACCTGACGCATTCCACCCTGTTCCTGCCGGATTTTTTCGCGTGGTAGAGCGATGCGTCGGCATTCTTTTTGAACTCCGCAAGGTTTGTGGCCGTTTCCGGGAATGAGCTTATGCCGATGCTGGCGGTTATCGGAATGTTCCGGCCCTGCATGTGATGCGATACATCGTGGCTTTCTACTTCGTGCAAGATGCGTGTTGCTATGCCGGTTGCTTTTGCCAGGTCAGCTTCGGGAAGCAGAATGGAGAACTCGTCTCCGCCATAGCGGGCTATGATCCCGAATTCGCTGATGCATTTTTTTATTATCCCGACAATCTCGACAATGATCCTGTTGCCGGTTTCGAGACCGAACAGTTCATTGACTTTACTGTAGTTATCGATATCGATCATCAGCAATGAAAGGGGCTTGTTATTGCTTTTGGAGATGGAAAAGAAGTTTTCCAGGGCGTCTTCAAGAAATACGCGGCTGTAAACGCCGGTCAAATCGTCGGTTATAATCCGCCGGCTCGCTATTTCTCCCCACTGCACGACATCGGCGAGAAACTTGCTGGATTTGCGCAACTGGCGCGTGGTCAGACCGATGAAACGGCTCAGGACCGGGATCGCCATGCTGGGGTCTGTTTCGATCAGCTCCATGAGCGATTGCCTTCCCGTGGCAATGAGGCTGCTCTTTTCTGCCGCGCGATACGTAACGACCAACTGGAGGTTGGAGCACAGCGAGACTTCGCCAAAAAAATCACCCGGATGGAATTCGCCCTGCTTGCGCTCGATCCCTCCCGCGGGTTTTATCATGCTTTCAATGGTCCCTTCCACGACAATGAACAACTGCCCGCTTTTATCGTCCTGTATTGGTATGGTGTCGTTCTTTTTAAACGTCACTAGAGTGAAACAGCCGGCAAGCCGCGCGTAATCGTCGTCGTTTAAGCCGTCAAAGATCTGGAGATTCTTCAATAGATTATTCATCAGAGCGACCAATCAAATTATTATCCTGTTTCCACCGGCATCCCTGGCATTGAGCATCTTCTTGTGGGCAATCTCCACCAGTCCCCCGCTGGTATCGGATTGATCGGGGAACAGGGCAATGCCGATGCTTACCTTGATCCGCAGGTTTCCCGGTCCTGTTATGCCGCTTATATCCATGGCGTCAAAAGTGGACCCGATTTCCTTTGCCCTGCTTATGGCGTCTTCCCTGTCCGTATCCATGAGTATGGCGGCATACTCGTCTCCGCGATAGCGTATGCCGATATCGTGTTCGCCAAGCTCCGACTGGAGGAATATTGCCATGATGTTCAGGACCTGGTCGCCTGCCTCATGCCCGAACCTGTCGTTTATATCCTTGAAATTATCGGGCTTGATCATAATCAGCGCCGCATGCGACCCGAGGTCAGGGAGCAGGTGGATGTAATCTTCCTCAAGGTATGTCCTGTTGTAGAGACCGGTCATTTTGTCCAACAGTACCTGTTTGTGGAGTTCGTGGAGCCAGTTCGATTTTTCGTAGAGGAGGGCGTTGACCCGCCAGATCCTTTCCGCCAGTACCCCGAAGAGGCGGAAGAGCATGTGCGCGGAAGTGTAGGGATGGTCCTTGAAGATGCCCTGCGAGCCATGGCCTGCCGCCGGAAACACAAGCAGCACGGAGTCTTCTTCGGCGAACGAAGCGGCGCTCCTTCCGGCCCGGCCCAGGTAATCGAGCTCGCCGAATGATTCTCCCGGAGCTATCCGGGCGATGGTGACATCATCCTTGCTTATCAGGCTGATGATGCCGACACGCCCCCGTTCGAGTACGAAAAGCTCTTCTGCCGGCGAGTCCTGGGTGAAAATAGCATCACCCTTTTTATAGTCCTTGAATTCGCTGTACCGGGCCAGGCTGTCAAGCTCGTATTCACGGAGACTTGAAAAGATATCGACTTTTCTCAGCAGCTCGACTTTATTCTCATGCAATGCCATACTAAAAAATTAGCAATCGTTACGTTGAATTGTCAATAATAATGCCGGATAATTCGTTTTTTTTATGATTGGATCGTAATTGATCATGAGAAGCACGCAACTGTGTGCTTACAATTTTGACACTTCTATCACTATCCCGGTGAGCCGCGCCATGCCCGACAGCGGGTCCACCGCGCCTGGGCCGGATGGTGTGAGAACATTAACGTTGACCCCGGCGTTTTTTTTCGCGACGGACAGGCCGTCGGCATCCTCGTGACCCCAGCCGTGGGGGAGGGCGGCCGCTCCCCGCATCATATCGCCGCTGACCTTCACCGGCACCCGTATGCTCCCGCTTGCCGATTTCACTACTGCCATGTCGCCGTCCCTGAGTCCCGCTTCGCTTGCATCGGCCGTGTTCATGTGAAGATAATTGGTCGCACGGCGTCCGCCGACGCACGAGGGCGTATTGTGATAATATGAATTGAGAGAAAGCGATTCCCGCATATTGATTAATTTAAGCGATCCTGCCAGGTCCAATTCCCGGGCATAATCCGTCTCAAGACCGGCGAGGGCCTCAATGTACGCTTCCGGCGCGAGGTTCACCAGGCCGTCATCCGTCAGTACCCGCCGTCCCAGGAAGCTGTTCCCGCTGTGCGGCTCCAGGAGCTTCCCGTGGGGGTGCTTCCTCATGTCCCGCACTGAGGACCCGATGGAAAAACGAAGCATCAGGCCGAACAATTTTTCGTACGTGAGCCCGCATTTCCCGCCGATCAGCGGGAGGCGCCGGACCATCCGTTCGCATTCCAGCGCGGCGTGCGCGGCCAGCGAGCCGTAGAAGCGGAGGCCCGCCGACCTGGTGAGCTCGCGGTATATCCAGAATTCGTCGCGCTGGTCTGCCTCGGGGCGCCGCACGGCGTCGGAATAGTTGACCACCGGAATGTTCATGATCCCCATCATCGACTGGAACACGAAATTGATGTCCGCATGCTGGAAGAACGAGGTCGCCGGCAGAAGGTAATGCGCCAGGTTGCCGGTTTCGTTGCGGTATATATCGATCGACACGAGAAGCTCAAGCTGTTCGAACGCCTTTCTCAGCCGTCCGGTATCGGGAAATGAAAGGAGCGGGTTGCCGCCCGAAACAAACAGGGCGCGCACCTGGCCCGCGCCCGGGGTGGTGATTTCATCGTGCAGCAGGGCGCCGGGAAAGCAGTCCATGACGGTCCTGATCCCGCCCACGCGCGAGCGGTATGCGCTTTTCAGCGTCCCCGTCTTCGCGGTCAGGGCAGGAAGATCAAAGAGCCCTTTCCCGACCAGGGTGCCGCCGATCGAATCGAGGTTTCCCGATATCGCGTTGATGGCCTCCACGAGCCAGAACGACAGGGCCGGATGGGGCCCGTGGTTCACGCCCGTGGAGCAGTACAAAATAGCGCGGTCTGCCCCGCGGTACGACCGGACCAGCTCCCTGATTTTTGCCGCCGGGATCCTGGTGACCGCTTCGGCGCGCTCCGCGGTCCACGGCCGCACTGCCGCGGCGAGATTATCATAATTTTTCATGAACTGATTCACGCGCCCGGTATCGATCCCCCCGGCCGCTATCAACTCGTTCACGAAGGCGAGCAGGAAAAACAGGTCCGAACCCGGCCTGATGAACAGGTGCTCGCCCGCAACCCGCGCGGTCTCCGTGCGCCGCGGGTTGACGTGATAAATCCGGCAGCCGGCCGCTTCCGCGTCCCTGAGCCGCTTGAGGACGTGCGGCGCGCTGGCGAAGGAGAGCCGCGATGATGCCGGGTTCGCGCCCAGGAGGATGAAACACCCGGCGCGGTCAAAATCCGGAAGTGTCTGAAGCACGGGCGAGCCATACATCTGTTCGGCCACGGCGAACTTGTTGCTGCAGTCCTGGGACGAGGCGGAGTAGAAGCTCTTTGATCCGATGCCGAGCATGAAGCCCTGCAGTCCGAAGGCGTGGGGAAGGCTGAACCCGGACCCGCTGCCCGCATACGTGGCTATGGCGTCGGGGCCGTGCAGGTCCCGCAGGGCCTTCACCTTCCCGCCGATCTCCTTCAGCGCCTGCTTCCAGGTTATGGCTTCCCATGTTTTCCCTGACCGCGTCATTGGATGAAGAAGGCGGTCAGGCGACTGGTCATTTTCATGAAAAAAAAGGCCTTTCTTGCAGGCATATCCCCGGCTGGTCACATGACCGGCGTCCGGTTTGATCCCGGTAATTTTCCCATCTTCCAGGGTGACGACAAGACCGCAGGCGCATTCGCAGATTCGACAAAACGAGTATTTTTTTTCAACCATGGTGCGCTGCTCTCTAACAAGTTACTGAAAAACTCCATCCATGGAGTTTTTCAGGGTCGGTTTTTCGCAGTGAATTAGCAAAACCTTACGTTTTTCTCGGCCACTGCCTCGAAAAACGGCTATACATCCATGTATCGCTTAGCAGTTTGCTGGTTTCAGCAAACTGCTAACTATATAATTATTACATGCCATGGTTCGACAGGTTTACGCAGGGCCGGGTCGAAGTGCCGGCCAATCGAAGTCGAAGCAGGCGTGCCAGTGTGGAACATCAGCTTGATCATTTCAACATAAAAAAACAGTGGACAGGGGGCCTGCAATGTATCTTTTGAATGTCTGTCCTATCGGCGAATTGCTTACTATATAAAGGAGAAACTAATCGAATGAGCAGACTGATCAATAATAAAACCATTACGCGCACGGCGATCGCGGTGATAATAGCGGCTTTCTGCATTGGCACGCTCCACGCGACCATCGTCAAAGCGGGCCTTGCCGGCCTTCTCGGTTCGGTCAGCCCGGTGCCAGCTACCGCGCAGGAGGCTTTCGGCAAGTGCGTTCAATCCGACGGTAAGCTCGCGGTGAACGCCGCAATCCTGGGAGTGAAGGATAGGCTCGAGGTCCTCATCAAGGAGAACGCGGTCCCCTACGGCATGGAAGACGTGATCTCCGGCAAGGGGAAGGGGATGCCCACCGCGCACGAGATCGAAGGGATGTCGGACGCCGAGAAGATGGCGCTGGCGATGAAACTGCAGAAAGACATGGGCTTCGGCGGTACGCTCAGGGTCAGGGACACCCAGGCCTGGGGGCAGTGCATCAAGCTGAACAATGAGCTCGCGGCGATGGCCTCCGACATGACCACGACCAACAGGCTGGCCGACCTGCAGAAGCGCGTCAATGCAGAGCATGATGCGATTTTCGCCGAGACCGATGCTTCCCTGAAAACATGCCCGCTCCAATCGACCGGCGAGATGAGCGTACGGGACCCGAAGTGCGTGAAGGCGACAAAGCTCGCCGGCGCCGACAGGCACATAGCCGTCGCGACCCGCGAACTGGCCGAGCTCCGGGGCATCCTGGCCGCGCAAAC
>JBGTBN010000068.1:0-12947 GCA_041749375.1 Spirochaetota bacterium | reverse complement strand
CGAGGTGCGGGCGCTGCGCGACGGCCTGCGGAGCGGGTCGGTGCCGCGCCTGGCACGCCGCGCCAATAAGGCGACCGCTTCCCGTTTGTTCATACCGGACGAGTACCTCGTGGACGGTGCCGGCAGGGAGACGATCGAGCGGATCGTGAAAGAGGTGGCTGCAAGCGGAATCGGGACCGAACGGGCGCTCTTCATGCTGGCGCTCGGCATAGTGTCCCGGAACGGTATGCTGGGCGAGGGCGGTGCGGAAGACTTTTTACGCTGCGGCAGGTCCGCTCCCGGGCAGGTGAACGCGGCCAGCGAGCTTAGGGAATGGCACGAGGAGCTCGGCGGGTTCCGGCTGACGGCGCGGTACCGGGCGCTGCTGGATATGGATCTGCCCGTCCAGCGCGACGCGTTGGGCCTCGTATACCAGTCGCTGCTCCGTGAAGGGGACAAGGCGGCGGGCGGCTCCTACTACACGCCTGACCGCATCGTACGGGCGATCGCGGACGAAACGTACCAAGACGGGGCCCGCGTGCTGGACCCCTGCTGCGGGACCGGGCAGTTCCTCCTGGCATTCGCTGGCAAGACGGACGATCCGGAGACCCTCCATGGAACCGACATAGATGCAGTGGCCGTACGCCTGGCCAGGATCAACCTTATGCTGGTCTTCCGGGGGAGGGAGTTCAAACCGCGGATCTATCACAGGAACATCCTGTCCGACGCCGCACCCGGCGACTGGAGCGGATTTGATATCGTGGCCACGAATCCGCCATGGGGAATCCATTACGGGAAGAAGGAGCGCGACGGGCTGACCGCCCGCTATCCCAGGATCACGTCCGGCGAGTCATTCTCGTACATATTAAAAAGAAGCATTGACCTGCTTGCGGAAGGCGGCGTGCTGTCGTTCCTGCTCCCCGAATCGATCCTGCATGTCAGGGCGCACGCCGATATCAGGGGCCATATACTCGGGAACGCGCGGATCGAGCGCATCGTCCGGCTGGGCCGTGTTTTTAAAAATGTGTTTACGCCGGTCATACGGCTTGACCTGGTCCGGGGAGGGGACCGGGCATTATTACAATGCGTATCCGGCGACGGCAACCACGCCGTGGACCAGGAGCGTTTTCTCGAGAACGGGGATTATGTTTTCGATATCAACATCAATTCCGCGGACAGCAGGATCCTGGACAGGGTGTACGGCTGCGAGCACACGACCCTGGAAGGGAAGGCCGACTGGGCGCTGGGCATTGTCACCGGCGACAACGGGAGGTTTCTGTGCCCCGAGGGCGGCCGCCCGGGCTTCGAGCCGATATACACCGGCAAGGAGGTGGACCATTACCTGCTCCGCGAGCCGACGGCCTTCATACGGTTTGACCCGGACAGGTTCCAGCAGGCGGCGCCGGAGAGGAAATACCGCGCGCCCGAGAAGCTCGTCTATCGCTTCATATCGAAGAAGCTCATCGTCGCCTATGATGACCGCGGGCGCCTGACGCTCAACAGCGCCAACATCCTGATCCCGCGTCTGGACCGGTACCCGGTAAAGGCGCTCCTGGCCCTGCTGAACTCGTCCCTGTACCGGTTCATTTTCCAGAAAAAATACTCCTCTATAAAAGTGCTAAGGAGCCACCTGGAGCGCCTGCCGCTTCCGCTCTGGGAGCCTGATGACCTGGAGCGGCTCGCGTCGATCGCAAACGGCATCATCGCGGGAAGCGCGGGGCTCAGTGATGCGGACGATTTTATCATGGACCGCTTCGGCATTACGGCGTCTGAGCGGGAACAGATCGCGCGGTCTCTGTACTGAGGATACGCCAATTACCAGGGAGGAAAGAAATGTTTTCAATTAAAGTAGAGCAGATTCGCACTGCCGTCATCCTGCATATCGAGGGGAGCCTGACGCGCGAGACTCTTGGCGAGGCGGAGGATACCTGGCTTGAACTGCTCGAGGAAGCGCCGGAGCTGTTCGGGCTTAATTTCAAGGACCTCACCCAGATAGACTCGATATCCATCAACCACCTGTTCAAGCTGGCCCGTGCTGCGGAAGAGAAGGGCGTTCGGCTGGTGATATTCGATGTTAATGAACCGTTGCTGAGGATATTTGAAGTAATCAGGCTTGACCATGTAATCTCCATCGTCACGAAAAAAAAATTCGAGACCGATTACATGAAGGATGTGTAAGGCACGGGCGCAGCGCAAAAGCCGATTATTCGATCTTTTCCTATTTTTGTTTGACAATTTATGCGGTGATTCCGGTTATAATTGACCATGTGTATCGGCCAGAAGAATAAACCTGAGGAGGACATGTCGATCAATTCACCGCACAGATCCGACAGGCGTTACCGGCTCCGTGTCCGGCCCGCGCCGATAGTGCTGGCCTTCATCCTGGTCCTGGGTGCGGCGTTTCCCTCCGGCGCGGCGCCCGTTAACGGTCCGAAAAAAAGCAGGATTATCACCGTGGACGACACGCTGATGTCCCGCGATGTCGGGCCGCTGCTCGACTACCTGGAGGACCGTGACGCCACGCTCACCATCCGGGACATCGCGCGAAAGGGACAGCCGCTTAACTTCCATGAATCGAGGGACACGGTCCCCAACTTCGGCCTTACCGGTTCAGCCTACTGGGCCCGCTTCACACTGCACAACCCCCTTGACCGGAATGTTTCGTTCGACCTGGTGGCGGTGTACCCGCTCATGGACGATATCATGCTTTTTATTCCCACCGGGCGGGGCGGGTTCATCGTGAAAGAGTCGGGCGACATCTTTCCCTTCAACCGCCGCGAAATCGACCACACGGGCTTCGTGTTTCCCCTGGAGCAGCCCCCGGGTACGGCGACCTATTACATGCGCTTCAGGTCCGTCAACAACATGGCCCTCGACATCAAGCTCTATTCCCGGCAGGAGCTGTACCGGGTTGACATGCTGACTGTCGGCATCAACGGCGTGTATTACGGCATGCTACTCATTATGCTCGCGTACAACCTGTTCATATTCCTGTCGGTGCGGGGGAGGGAATATCTTTTTTATGTTTTCTATATCGCCGGCTTCCTGCTGACTTCCATCGCGCTTGACGGGAACGGAGCCCGTTACATCTGGCCCGGCATGGCGATCCTTTCGATATCTTCCTTCTATATCTTCATGCAGATATTCCTGTTCCTCGTATTTTCTCGGGAGTTCCTCGGCATCCGCGTACTCTCCCCGACCCTCGACTGGACCGTGCGTGCGGTCATGTACGCGAGCGTTGCCGGCCTCCTGATTAATGCCATTCTCCTGAATAACCACGCGATGATGATCGCCTCTACCGTGTGCACCGCGACCGCTATCGTGATACTATTCATCGTCATGGTTTACGCACTCTACCGGGGTGTGCGTCCTGCGCGCTTCTACGCAGCGTCCAGCATATTTATCATCATCGGCGTGTCTATCTTCATGCTCAGGGCCTATTCCGTGCTCCCGGTCAATCTCGTCACTGCCTCGGCCCTGAAGTTCGCCGTTGGCCTGCAGATTCTCCTGTTCTCGTTCGGGCTGGCGGACAAGATCAACACGATGAAGAAGAAGCTCGAGCTTCTGAACATGAACCTCGAGCAGGAAATGGCGGAGCACATCCGCGACAAGGAAGCTCTGAAGCGGAGCGAGGCCCGGTTTCGCGGCGTGGTGGAGCGCAACTTTGACGTCATCTTTATGCTGGACACGGCCGGCCGCTTCACCTACATGTCGCCGTCCGTGAAGGGAACCACCGGGTTCCGGGTCGACGAGTTTCTGGGCGCCAGCTTCCAGGATTTCCTCCCCGAGGAAATGAGGGGCATGACCATCCTCCTTCTCGGAGATCTCCTGAAGGGCAAGGAGATCATCGGGTTCGAGACGGCCATATCAAAGAAAGACGGGACGCGGATCTACGCCGAGATCAACCTCGCGCCCGTAATGAAGGGAAGCGAGGTCACCTCGATCCAGGCGATAGCGCGCGACATCACCGAACGGAAGATGGCGGAAGAGGCCCTCCTGGAGGAAAAGGAGCGTCTCACCATAACCCTGCGTTCGATCGCCGAGGGCGTCGTGGCCACCGACATCAAGCGGCGCATACACCTGATGAACCGGGCGGCGGAGGACCTGACCGGCTGGCGGCAGGAGGAGGTGCTGGGACGCTCGCTCAACGACGTGTTCATCCTCATCGACCAGAAGACCGGCGGGCGGAGGGAGATGATGAACGCAATCGGCCCGGGCGGCTCGGAAGGCCCGCGCACCGGGACCCTGCTGATCCGCCGCGATAAGGCGGAACGCATCGTGTCGGATCGCGCGGCGGCCATCCGGGACCGCGCCGGAGCGATCACCGGCTACGTGTTCGTGGTGCGCGACATCACCGAGGAGATCAAGTTCCACAACGAGCTCCTCAAAATAGAGAAGCTCGAGTCGATCGGCATACTGGCGGGCGGCATCGCCCACGATTTCAACAACATACTCACCGCGATTATGGGAAATATCAACCTGGCCCGCCTCTCGGCACAGGGAAATGAACGCCTCGTCGAGATACTCGACGATGCGGAAAAGGCGTCCACGCGGGCGCAGGAGCTGACGCACCAGTTCCTCACCTTTTCGAAGGGCGGCGCGCCGGTCCGGCAGATCGCCTCTGTGGAAGAGATCATCCGCGACTCGTCGCGCTTTATCCTGCGCGGCTCCAACGTGCGGTGCGAGTTCAACTTCCAGGAGAAGCTCTGGCCGGTCATCGTCGACGTCGGGCAGTTCAGCCAGGTGATACAGAACCTGGTTATCAACGCGGACCAGGCGATGCCGGAAGGCGGCGACGTCACCATCACGACGGAGAACGCGGAGATAGGGCAGGAGAGCGGGCTTCCGCTCCGCCCCGGGCGGTACGTGAAGGTATCGGTGCGGGACACCGGCATCGGTATCCCGCCCGATAACATCTCGAAGATATTCGACCCCTATTTTACCACGAAGAGCGACGGCAACGGACTTGGGCTCACCAGCTCCTTCTCGATCATCATGCGGCACGAGGGCCACATATCGGTCGAGTCGGAGCCGGGAGCGGGAACAATATTTTACGTGTATCTCCCGTCCTCGGAGGAGCTCCCGCGCATCGACGAGAAAAGCGAGACGGCGGTGTACCGCGGCTCCGGCAGGGTCCTGTTCATGGACGACGACGAGGCGGTGAACGCAACGGCGCGGAAAATGCTGGAGCACCTCGGATTCGAGGTGGACATCGCCTATGACGGCGAGACCGCGCTCACCCTCTTTGACCAGTCTCTGCGCGGGGGCGCCCGCTACGACCTGGTCATCCTCGACCTGACGATACCCGGCGGCATGGGCGGCCGGAAGGTCATAGAAAAGCTGCTCTCGCTCGACCGGAATGTGAAGGCTATCGTGTCGAGCGGATATTCCAACGACATGATCATGGCCCAGTACCGCGAGTTCGGGTTCAGGGGCGTGATCGCCAAGCCGTACCGGATCGACGAGCTCTCGCGCGTAATAGAGAAGGTCATGACCGGCGCATGACCCGGAGGACATCATGAAAAAGATGATATTCATTCACGGCGCCGGCGGTACCGGCGCTGTCTGGCAGTACCAGGCGGAGCGCTTTCCCGGCTCCGACACGGTCACGCTGCCCGGTCGCCCGGAGGGAGAGCCGCGCGACAGCATCGACGCCTACCGGGAATGGCTGCGGGGCTACATTGCCGACAGGGGATACGGCCCGCCGGTGCTTGCGGGTCAGAGCATGGGCGGCGGGATCGCCCTATCGTACGCGCTCGCGTACCCGGATGAAACCGCAGCTCTTATTCTCATCGGCTCCGGCGCGCGCCTTCGGGTCAATCCCGCTTTTTTAAAGACGATGTCGGATAACATCGACAAGCCCCCTTCCTGGTACCGGGGCCTCGCCATGACCATGTACGGCGGGGTGGAGGAGATGGTACGGGAGAGCGTGCTTGACGCTACCTGCTCGTTTCCAGTCAGCCTCCACCTGAACGACTTCCTCTGCTGCGACCGCTTCGACGTGATGGAGCGGCTCCCGGAGCTGAAGCTGCCGGTCCTGGTCATCTGCGGAGACAAAGACATCATGACGCCGCTGAAGTATTCGCAGTTCATGGCCGAGAAGATTTCAGGATCGCGCCTGGCGGTAATTCCGGACGCGGGCCACATGGCATTTCTCGAAAAGCCGGACGAGGTGAGCCGGGAGATTGCTGATTTTATGGCGGAGATTGGTGATAAATAAGCCTCTGGCAGGGGCGTATTGACAATGTGCCTCTTTTTTTGTATCCTGCTACTACTCTGACCCCTGATTAGGCGATAACTATCGGTCTGGACGTTGCTCTGACCCCCCAATAGGCGATAACTATCTCCATGGATGCTCTGACCCCGCCCCGCTCTGACCCCCCTGGGAAAGGCGATAACTATCACACCGGACTATTCTCGAACTGACCCCCCAAAAAATAATTTTTTTGTTTAAAAAACATATTGACAGATTGTAATACAATCAGCATAATCCGTCCGTCCGGTCGATAATCCGTCCGTCCGGTCGATAATCCGATCAGTCGGTTTATCGATTAAAATCACACTTTCACATTTCGCTTAAATTCGTTGTGTCTTGAATCAGGGCTGCCCGGGAGCACCTGCATTCCTTTGGTGTGACCTTTCGCAGCCACAATAAGTCAAAAACCCTCTCCGGGGGCGTTGGAGGGCGAACGATCGACCTATGGAAATTAATCTGACCCTCGAAAAAATCAGGAAGGCCCAGATCATCGAGGCCGCGCTCAGGAAAATCTCAGAGGTGGGGATCCAGAACATCACCATGGATGATATAGCCGCAGAGGCCAAATTATCCAAGGGAGGGATCGCCCATTATTTTTCATCCAAGGACCTGCTCATCAAGGAAACTTTCCGGGAATTTTTCGCCGCCATCTTTTTACGGGGACAAAAAACCATGGACCAGTGCGCCGACCCTCTGGACAAGGTGCATTCATTCATGTGGCTCTACAGTTGGGAGGACCCGCTGGTGAACATCGGGTACCCGATGCTGTTCGACGCCATGGCCATGGCCGGCCATGATGCGGACTATCGTTCCCTGCTGCACGAGTGGTTCGATGGATGGGTAGAGCTCCTGGGCGGCGCGGTGGAGGAGGGGGTTGCGTCCGGCGTCTTCCCGGTCACGGACATCCAGGGAACTGCGCGGGCGATTTCCGCGATCTACCAGGGCGTGGCTACGCGGTGGTACCTGGACAAGGACGCGCATTCAACCGGGTGGGCCGTCTCGTATGCGAAGAAGGCCATCTCGAGTCTTGTAAACGGTTCAAAAAAATAATATAACGAGGAGGATGATCATGGCTGTGTTCGAGAATACCGACAAGATGTATACCGTTCTGGGAAGCCTGTTCAATAAGCTGGTGAAGGACCCCGCGGTGGGCCCCCAGTTCATTGCGGCTGAAATCGTCATCAAGTTCACTATCGACAATCCCTCCGGCGAGATATGGCTCTCCCCGGGCAACGACGGCGAGGTCATCTGCGGGCCGTCCGCGCTCGCGCCGACGATCGAGATGTCGCTTTCCGGGGACACCTGCCACAGGTTCTGGCTGCAGGAGGTCTCGATGCCGATCGCGCTGGCCAAGGGCCTGATCAAGGCGAAGGGCCCCCTTCCGAAAGTGCTGAAGCTCCTGCCGCTCCTCAAGCCGGCGTACGCGGCCTATCCTTCTATCGCGAAAGAGTACGGCCTCAAGATCGAGGGGAAGTAGGAGGGCGCCATGAGCATTGAAAGAAGCATGAAACAATTCGAGCTTGACCGGAAGGAATCGGTCAGGCTCGCGGCGCGGCTCCTCCTTGCATCGGGGACCACCTCTCCGCGGGTGGGCGGCGTCGGGGAGTGCACCATCCATATCGTTGAAGACGAATGCGAGATAGAGGAGCTGGCCCAGAAGGTCGAGGGGATGGCGGAGGAGAACACGGCGTGGAAGACGTTCAGGCGCGACGCGGCAATGCTCCGCGACGCCGACGCGGTGCTCGTCATCACCTCGCTCCGCTGCCTCACGGACCCGGCGGACATCAACTGCAACATGTGCGGGCGGCTCACCTGCGAGTACTACCGGCAGGTCGAGCGGCTCCCGGCCGGACCGGGCGTGGCCTACACCGGCCCGCTGTGCGTGTTCCGCGCCAACAACATGGCCTACGCGATCGACGCGGTCATCCAGCAGGCGCGGACCATGGGGATCGACTATGGCGTGTTCTGGTCGGCCGGCGCGGCCGCGATGCGGATGAAGATCGTGCCCCGCGACACCGGTTTCTGCGTGGCGGTCGCCATCTCGGTGACGGAGAAGAGCCCGTTCAGGGACATCCCGGTGAAGTACGACGAGATGAACGAGCGGACCATGAACGACCGGATCATCAAGCGGCTCTGGCCGCAGTTCCGTTCCATCTACAGCTAAGGAGGCAGACTCATGGCAATAATTGAAATGAAAGACATGGTGCAGGCCGGCCTGGACCGCGCTGTCGAGATGATGGCCCTGGCGGCCCATAACAGCTATCGGTTCGGCAACCGCAATACAGTCAAGTGTATCAGCGTCGGGAAGGAAGAGATGGAGCAGATCGCCGAGTTCGCCTATTCGCTTGGCGACATGTCGCCCCTGGCTGCGCGGGACGGCCGGTTTCTCCGCGACCTGATCAAGGAGCCCTGTGCGCTCCTGATTTTCGGGGACAAGCGCAAGTCGGACCTCAACTTCAACTGCGGCGCCTGCGGCTACCGGACCTGCGCGGAGCTGAACAGGGCCGAGGAGATGGAGTCCCTCACGGCCCGCGGGCCGAGCTGCCAGTTCAAGAACATAAGCCTGAACATAGCGACGAACGCGGCCGCGTCCATGGCGTGGCGCCTGGGCCTCCACTGCCGGGTCTTCAGCACCCTGGCGATGGCGGCCTTCGCCCTCCAGATCATCCCGGACGTGGACGTGGTGGCCAGCGTGTGCGTCAGCGCGGCAAAGGTCGATCCATTCTTCGACAGGCACAAGTTCTGGACGCAGGAGCACTGGGACGAGACCTTCTCGAAGGAGTTCCCGACCTTCACCCGCGGTTTCATCGGCGCTGTGGAATAGGAGGCGGACCATGGCAAAAGCCCATCTCAATCCGGTCATCGCCGCTCATCTCGTGGAGATCAAGGCCGAGGAAAATCCCGATACCCGGGTGTATGTGTTCGAGCGCGGGGAGCATGGCGAGGACGTTATAACCTACAGTGATTTGCACGAGAAGGCGAACCGGCTCGCCCGGCTCCTCCTGGAAAAGGGGATCAAAACCGGTGACACCTTCGCGGTCTTCATGCGCAATTACCCGGAGTTCATCTACTCGCTCATCGCCGGCACGACGATCGGCGCGATCATGGTGCCCATCGATCCGCGCTCGCGCGGCGACCGGTTGAAGTATCTCCTCACCAACAGCGGCGCGAAGGCGGTCATCGTGTCGATCGAGTGTCTTGAACAGCTCGAAGAGGTATTGAAAGACGCGCCCGAGCTGAAGTTCATCGCCGTGGCGTATCAGCGCGACCTGGGCATGCCCGTGTCATCGAAGTACCACGTGCTGAATGAAACTCTGGAGAAAGACACCTGGGAAACAGTGGACCAGATGATCATGGACGTGCGCCAGCCCATGGAGATAATCTATACGTCCGGGACGACCGGTGAACCCAAGGGCGTGGCTATCCGGAACAACCGCACGGGTCTCTTCAATATCCTGAACATGATAGTGTGGAAGTATAAAAGGGATGATGTGCTCTACAACGGACTGTCCCTCACGCACGGCAACGCGCAGGCGGTGACCCTGTTCCCGGCCCTGGCCCTGGGGATCACGGCTGTGTTCAGCCCGCGCTTTACCAAGAGCCGCATCTGGGAGATCTGCCGCAAGTACGGGTGCACGTCCTTCTCGTCCCTGGGCGGCATGCTTGCCGGGATCTACAACGAGCCGAACAAGCCGGACGACGGCGAAAACCCGGTCAGGGTGGTGATCAGCGCCGGCACGCCGCAGCCGATCTGGGACCCCTTCGAGAAGCGCTTCAACGTGAAGATACTCGAATGGTACGGCTCGGTGGAGGGCGGGTTTGCCTACAAGCCCATCGGCCAGGGGCCGGCCGGATCGTTTGGAAAGCCGGTGCCGGGCGTCATGGAATTCAAGGTCGTGGACGACCAGGACAGGGATGTGCCGGCGGGACAGACGGGCGAGCTCATCTGCCGCATGATGAAAGGCGAGACAAAGGTTGACTACCTGGGCAAGCCGGACGATTCAGAGGAGAAGACGCGGGGCGGGTGGCTCCGCACCGGCGACATGGTGCACAGGGACGCCGGGGGGTGGTATTTCTTCGATTTCCGCAAGGGCACCGAGCTCCGCCGCGCGGGCGACTTCATCCAGCCGGAATACGTGGAAACGGTCATCGGCAAGCACCCGGAGGTGAGCGAGGCCTGCGTCTTCGGCATTCCGGCGGCCTCGGGCGCGCCGGGCGAGAGCGACCTGGTGGCCGCGCTGGAGCCCTTCGAGGGGAAAGAGATCGATCCGGCGTCGGTGTATGCGCTTTGTAAAAATGACCTTGAGAAAAACTTTATCCCGTCATACCTTCTAGTCGTCGGCCATATTCCGAAGACCATATCCGAAAAGGCCATTCCGCGCCAGTTGAAAGAGATGTTCGAGAAGGGCGAAGGAACGATATTTAAATTTGAGGATTACGCAAAATAAAAAGGAGGATCCCATGTCCTATACAGAGCTTGATCTCAGCCTCTCCGAAGACCACGTGGCCCTGAAGGAGGCGGTGCATAAATTTTCCATGGGCGTCCTGCGCCCGGCCGCGCTCGAGCTGGACAAGATGACGCCAGAGCAGGTGGTTGAAAAGAATTCGCTGTACTGGAAGTGCATGAAGCAGATGTACGAGCTCAATTACCACACGGCCCTCATCTCGGACGCGTACGGCGGCCTTGGCCTCGACCCTCTGGCGACGCACATCGTGTGGGAGGAGATCGCGTACGGCAGCGTGGGCTTCGCCGTGTCGCTGGGGTGCAGCTGCTTCAACGCCTTTTATGCTTCCATGCTGGCCGACGATTACATGATCGAGAAATTCATCATGCCCTTTGTGGAGTGCCGCGACGCCAGCGTCATGAGCTGCTGGGGCATCACCGAGCCGGACCACGGCTCTGACATCCTGATGTCCGGGACCGATAATTTTCACAACCCGAAGGTGACCCAGCAGGTCAAGGTCGTGAAGAAGGGGAATGATTATATTCTGAACGGCCAGAAGTCTTCCTGGATATCCAACGGCCCGGTGGCGAGCAACATATCGCTGTTCGTCAACCTGGACCCGTCCCTGGGAATGGCGGGAGGCGGCATCTGCCTCGTGGACCTGAACCAGAAAGGGGTGAGCCGCGGGAAGCCCCTCAACAAGATGGGCCAGCGGGAGCTGCCGCAGGGAGAGATCTTTTTCGACAACGCGGTCTGCCCGGGGGTGGACATGATCATCGACCAGGAGAGCTACGAGCTCATGACCGACCTTACCCTTGCCCATGCCAACGCCACCATGGGTGCCTACTTTACCGGCGTGGCCCAGGCCGCCTACGACATGGCGGTCCAGTACTCGACCGAGCGCATCCAGGGAGGCAAACGGCTGTGCGACCACCCGTCGGTCCAGAAGAAGCTCTTCGACATGTTCACCCGCACGGCAACGGCGCGCTCCTTCTCGCGCGACGCCATGCGGTATAACATGAACACGACCCCCCCGGACGTGAAGTATTCCATCGCATCCAAGGTCTACTGCACCCAGGCGGCATTTGAAGTGACCAATGACGCGGTGCAGATCTTCGGCGGCTACGGCCTGTCCAGAGAGTTCCCGATCGAGAAGCTCTTCCGCGACGCGCGCGCGGGCCTTATCGAGGACGGCTCCAACGACTCCCTGGCCATCACCGCGGGAAACATGATAGTGAAGGAGGCTACCTCGTAATGGCAGGAATATACATTATCGGCTCCGGCATGATCCGGTTCAACAAGTACCCGGACCGGACCGTGCAGGACATGGCGGAGGAGGCGATCGGCCTCGCGCTCGCGGACGCGGGCCTCGGCAAGGGGGATATGCAGGCGGCGTTCTTCTCGAACACGTTCTGGGGGATGTTCGACCGGCAGCACTCCATACGGGGGCAGGTGGTCTTTCGCGGCATGGGGATAGACAAAATACCGGTCACGAACGTGGAGAACGCCTGCGCAGGCGCGTCCACGGCCCTGCACCTGGCATACACGGGGGTGCGCGCCGGTATGTACGACGTCGCCATCGCCGTCGGCTCGGAGAAGATCACCAACCCGAACAAGGCCCTCTCCCTGAGCGCGTACGCGGCGTGCATGGACGTGGGCAATTTCCAGAAGCACATTGCCATGATCATGGAAGTAGGGAAGACCTTTACTAACCTGAACATTCCCGAGGGGGACGGCTCGAAGCCGGGCGAGGGGCGGAGCATCTTCATGGACGCGTACGCCATGGGCGCGCGCTGGCACATGAACAGGTTCGGCAGCACGCAGCGCCAGCTCGCGACCGTCTGCTCCAAGAACCATTTCCACGGCAGCCTGAACCCGCTGTCGCAGTACCAGCAGCTGATGACTGTCGAGGAGGTGCTGGCTGACAAGGAGGTCGCCTGGCCGCTGACCCGCGCCATGTGCGCGCCGGTCGGCGACGGCGCTGCCGCCTGTATCGTGTGTTCGGAGCAATTTTTAAAGAAGCTGTCCGGCGCGCGGCCGGTCAGGATCAGCGCGTCCGTGTGCGGGCAGGGGAGCGACCGTGAGCTTGACGGCGAGGACATCGGCGAGCGGCTCTCGAAGCAGGCCTACAACATGGCGGGCGTCGGCCCCGGCGACATCAGCCTGGCCGAGCTCCACGACGCGACCTCCTGGGGCGAGCTGCACCAGAGCGAGGTCATGGGTTTCTGCCCGATGGGCGGGGGCGGGCCCTACGCGGAGTCGGGCGC
>JBGTBN010000067.1:0-5446 GCA_041749375.1 Spirochaetota bacterium | reverse complement strand
GACCGCAACCCGCGCCTCATCAATATCGAGCCGGGGGACGGGACCGGCCGCCACTTCGCCGTGGCGATCGACCTGGGCACCACGACCGTCTGCGGCGAGCTCATCGATATGACGAGCGGCGCGGCGGCGGCGGAGGCCTCCGACTACAACGGCCAGATCAAGTTCGGGGACGACGTGATCACGCGCATGGTCTATGCGCAGAAGGACGACGGCCTCGCCCGGCTCCAGAAGGCCGCGGCCGACACCATCAACACGGTCATCACGCGCCTCCTTGAAAAGGCCGGCGCAGACCGGGAATCGGTCTCCTACGCGACGGTATCCGGCAACACGGTCATGACCCATATCCTGCTTGGCCTTGACCCGCGCCACATACGCTCCGCTCCCTACACTCCCACGGTCGGGCAGATGCCGCCCTTCAGGGCCAGTGAGCTCGGGATCGAGCTCCCCGGCCACGCGTACCTCTACCCGATGCCCATGATCTCGAGCTACGTGGGAGGAGACATCGTTTCCGGCGTGCTCGCCTCCGGCCTGTACCGGCGCGGGAACAACACGCTCTTCATAGACATCGGCACCAACGGCGAGATCGTCGTGGGCAACGACGAGTGGCTCGTCACCGCCTCCTGCTCCGCCGGTCCCGCGTTCGAGGGCGGCGGCATCCGGCACGGCATGCGCGCGGCCGCCGGCGCCATCGAGGAGATCCGCATCGACCCGGTCACCTGCGAGCCGGTGGTCTTCACCATGGGAGACGAGAAGCCGCGCGGTATCAGCGGCTCCGGCATCATCAACATCGTGGCAGAGCTGCTCGAGACGGGCCTCCTGGGGCCCAACGGCAGGTTCGGCTCCGGCATCAAAACCGACCGCGTGCGCCAGGGTCGGGACGGAATGGAATACGTCCTCGTCCGCGCCGACCGCTCCGGCATCGACGGCGAGATCGTCATCACCGAAGTCGACATCGACAATTTCATGCGCGCCAAGGGCGCGCTCTACGCCGGGTACCAGACGCTTCTGGAGAGCGTCGGCCTCCGGTACCTTGACCTTGACGAGGTCATCATCGCCGGCGCGTTCGGGAGCTACGTGGACATAGAGAAATCGATCATCACCGGGCTCTTCCCGGACCTCCCGGTCGAGCGGTTCAGCTTCATCGGCAACAGCTCGCTGGCCGGCGCGCGTCTCGCGATCCTTTCGCGGGAGCTGCTCGACGACGCGGAGAAAATCGCCGGCAAGATGACCAATTTCGAGCTGGCGGACAACCCGCAGTTCATGGACCACTTCGTTGCGGCGCTCTTTTTCCCGCATACGGAGATGAGGAATTTCCCGACGGTCATGGAGCGGTTCAAAAATTTCACGGGGAAATGTATTCCCCCCTGTCCCCCGGAGGGGGCACGGAAGAAGGAGCGGGAAGTATAGCATTCCCCCCTGTCCACCAAGGGGGGCACGGTTAAAGGAGCGGGAAGTATTATCATAAAAATATTGATTTCATGGGAAAAGTTGAGAAGTTTGGGGACAGGGGGCGTGAAGCTCAATGATGTGTAGGATTTGATTTTATGAATAAAGAGACTTCCCACGCGCCCCCTACGAGGGACGGGGGGGAGTTTGCAAGAGGATAATACATTTGAGCACAATCATAGCGGTCGCCGGCAAGGGCGGCACCGGCAAGACGACAACAGCGGCACTGATCATCCGCCACCTGGTGCGGGCCGGTAAAACGCCGGTCCTGGCCGTCGACGCGGACCCGAACTCGAACCTGGCGGACTCGCTCGGCATAACCGTTCGGGAAAGCATCGGTTCCGTGCTGTCGGACTTCATGCGGGAGCGTGCCGAGATTCCTTCCGGCACGACGAAGCAGGCGTACCTGGATACGAAATTCCACCAGATACTGGAGGAAGGAAAGGATGTCGACATGCTTGTCATGGGCTGCCCGGACGGGCCCGGATGCTACTGTGCGGCGAACTCCATATTGAAAGATTACTTCGAGAAGCTCTCGACAAATTATCCGTACATCGTGGTGGACAACGAGGCGGGAATGGAGCATTTCAGCCGGAAGACCGCGGCGCGCATTGACCTGCTCATCTTCTGCTCGAACTACTCGCTCAAGGGTCTGAAGACAGTATCGGCCCTCTCGAAAATGGTGGACGAGCTGAAGATCGACGCGGAACGGCGCTTCCTCCTGGTGAACCGGACTCCGGAGGTGCTGGAAAAAGAATTTCTTGACGGCATAGGGCGAACGGGGATACCGTTCCTCGGGCACACGGTCATGGACCGGGAGATCGAGGACTCCGAGATTCGCGGCGTGCCTCTCACGCGGCTCCCGGACGAATCGACGACCGTACGGCGGATCGGGGAGATGCTGGGGAACATATTGTAATTCTTCGATAGGCGCGCAAACGTTTGCGCGCCTATCAGTGGGGGGGCACGCGCCATCCCCCCCCCTTCCCCGCCATGCAGGGCGGGGGGGGGGATGATCGGGATGTATTGAATAATTATGATCAAGGGAATTAACCATATCACGCTCATTGTTAAAGACCTCACAAAAAGCGCTGATTTATTCAAAATTATTTTCGGCGCAGAAGAAGTATATACAAGCGGAGAAGCGGTCCGTTCAATCTCAAGAGAGAAATTTCTATTAGTCAACGGCATCTGGATCGCTCTCATGGAGGGAGACCCGTTAAAGGAAAAGACGTACAATCATGTTGCATTTACCATTGACGTCGCCGACATGGATCGGTACATTGAAAAAATAGCCGGGATGGGTCTTGAGACAAAGCAGGGCAGGAAACGCGAAACGGGAGAAGGGAAATCGATTTATTTTTATGATTACGACAACCATTTATTCGAACTGCATACCGGAACACTTGAAGAAAGACTGAAATATTACAGGTAGGACCATCATGACACGAATATTTTCCCTACTCTTGATCGCGGCGTCACTGGCGTTCCTTTCCTGCGACACCGGCGGTTCGGACAGCATATGGGACCAGGATTCCGGGGAGGATACATGCGACCAGAAGTTGATGGAAAATATTGAGACAACAAGCATCCTGTGCACCAACTGGAACGCCCTTGGATACCTCGATTATGCCGATTGCAGGTCTGACCAATCCGACCGGCTACTGACACTGTTCCTGGTGTGCAAGGTGGACGAGAAGGATTCAGATGAAGATAAATGAAACGCGGCGTGCGCGCCTGCCCCACAGGAGAGTCAGATGACGGCAAAAATCATAAGCGGCGCGGAGATCGCCGCCGGCATACGGGAAGAATTAAAGGTGCGGGTGGCGGAGCTCGCGGCAAAGCACGGGATCCGGCCCGGCCTGGTCACCATACTGGTGGGCGAAGACCCGGCCTCGGTGAGCTACGTGACCGGCAAGCAGAGAACGGCCCGGGAGATCGGGTTCCACTCGGTGCAGGAGTCGATCCCTGCCGACACGAGCGAGGAAGAGCTGCTGAAACTGGTAGGCCGATATAACGCCGATCAATCCATCCACGGCATCCTGGTCCAGCTCCCCCTGCCGAAGCATATCAACGAGAACCGGGTGCTCTACGCGATAGACCCGGACAAGGACGTGGACGGGCTTCATCCCGCGAACCTGGGCAGGCTCATGATCGGTGACGCGCGCTTCTATCCCTGCACTCCTTTCGGCGTGCAGCAGATGCTGTCCCGCTCCGGCGTGACGATCGAGGGCGCAGAGGTGGTCGTGGTGGGACGGAGCAACCTGGTAGGCAAGCCGATCGCCATGATGCTGGCGCAGAAGAAAAAGGACGCGAACGCGACCGTAACGATATGCCACACCCGGACGAAGGACGTCAGGTCGCACACGCTCAGGGCCGACATCCTGATCGTCGCGGCCGGCGTCCCGGGCGCGGTGACCGCCGACATGGTGAAGGAAGGCGCGGTCGTCATTGATGTGGGCGTGAACCGGGTGGGAAAGACCCCGGAAGGCAAGGCAATCCTCCGCGGCGACGTGGACTTCGACGCGGTAAAAGAGAAGGCATCGATCATAACGCCGGTGCCGGGCGGCGTGGGCCCCATGACCATCACGATGCTCATGGCGAACACGGTCCGGGCGGCGGAGCTGGCGGCGGGGATGTGACCTCACCCTGATAGGTCCGCAAACGTTTGCGGACCTATCGGAAGAAATGCCGGGGGCGAAGTCAGGAATAGAAGAGGTAACAATGAACTATAAAACTGTTGATAAAAAAGACTTTGCCGGGAAGAGCGTGGCAGTCCTGGACGAGACGTACGAACCGGGTTCGCCCGAGACAAGGGGCGTAGGCGAAGACGCGGGATGGCGGCGCCACCTTGCCGGCAGGGACGAGATGCTGCGCTACCTGAAAAACGGCGAGCGCTACTGGTATTCGGCCGAGTGGTACGGGAGCGAGAAGAAGAGATAACTATTTCTGATAAACCCCGGTTTTAACCGGGGTAACAACGGAGGACATCATGGCATTCGAAACACAGAAAGTAAAATACACGGGAAAGATCAGGGAGATAACCCTCGGCACCGGTCCGAAAGCGGTTACCGTGGGTGGGGCCACGGCCTATCCCTTCCACCTGTTCGAGGGCGCCATGCCCCGCAGGCCCGCCATTGCCATGGAGGTCCCGGACCAGAAACCGGAAGACTGGGCAGCGGCCTCAATCGAGCCCTTTGCGGACGTGCTGGACGACCCGGCGGCATGGGCAAAAAAGAACGTGGCGGAATACGGGGCCGAGATGATCTGCCTGCAGATGGGCAGCATAGACCCTAACGGTGAGAACCGGCCGGCGCGCGAGGCGGCCGACATCGCGAAGAAGGTCATCGCCGCGGTGGACGTGCCGGTCATCCTCTGGGGATCGGCGAACCACGAGAAGGACACCGAGGTCCTGCGCCTCATCGCCGAAGAGTGCGACGGCAGGAACCTCGCCCTGGGCCCGGTCGAGGAAGGCGACTACAAGCAGATCGGCGCGGGCGCCCTGGCCTACAAGCACACGGTCATCGCCTCCTCCCCGATCGACGTCAACCTGGCCAAGCAGCTCAACATCCTGCTCGGCAACCTGGGCGTGCCGGCCGAGCGGATCCTCGTGGACCCGACCACCGGCGCGCTGGGCTACGGCCTCGAGTACACCTACTCGGTCATGGAGCGGGACCGGATGGCAGCGCTCACGCAGGAGGACGAGAAGCTCCAGCACCCGATCATCTGCAACATCGGGACCGAGGTGTGGAAGACTAAGGAGGCGAAGATGACCGAGGCTGACGAACCGAAGCTCGGCGACGCGAAGAGCCGCGGCATCATGATGGAGTGCGTCACCGCAATGACCATGCTTATCGCAGGCGCGGACATCCTGATACTGCGCCACCCGGAATCGGTTAAACTTATAAGGAAGATGATTGGGAATTTGATGGATTAAGACCTCATCCCCCCGGCCCCCTTCTCCCCACGGGAGAAGGGGGAGGAGTATAGCATCCCCCCT
>JBGTBN010000066.1:0-19504 GCA_041749375.1 Spirochaetota bacterium | reverse complement strand
CCCTGCCGCGGCCGCCGCTGGGACGATCGCGCCGCGAAGAGATGGGCGCGCCGGCCGCTTCCACGACAAGGCCCTCGTCCGCCCACATGGTCGGTATCTTCATGCCGATGAGCTTCTCGATGGGGCCCAGGTTGAATACGTCCTCTTCGCATGCCAGCGATATCGCCCTGCCGGTTTTCCCGGCGCGCGCCGTACGGCCGATGCGGTGTACGTAGTTCTGGTTGTCATCGGGCAGGTCGTAGTTGATGACCATGTCCAGGTCCTCGATGTGAAGGCCGCGGGCCGCAACGTCGGTTGCGACCAGTATCTCGGTCTCGCCCGCCTTGATGGAGTCGATGATCCTGAGACGCTGGTTCTGGGGCAGGTCGCCCGAGATGTAGTCGTTGGCTACGCCGTTTTCCTTGAGGCGGCGGGACACACGCTCCGCGGTCCGCTTCATGTTCGTGAAGATGAGCACGCTCTTCGGCTTTTCCTTGCGGAGTATTCCCAGCATCAGGTTGAACTTCTCGTCCCTGCCGACGTGGTACAGCTCCTGCGTGATGAGGTCGACCGTCAGGTGCTCGGGGTTGATCTCGATCTCGGCCGGGTCGTTCATGTACTCCCATGCCAGGTTCTTTACGCCGGTCGAGAGCGTGGCGCTGTAGAGCATGGTCAGCCGCTCGGCGGGCGGGACCATGCGCTTGAGCATGTAGCGAATGTCGGGGATGAAGCCCATGTCGAACATCCGGTCCGCCTCGTCGATGACGAGCACCTCGAACTTCGAAAAGTCGATCTTGTGCGATTTCTGGTAATCGATCAGCCGTCCCGGCGTGCCGATATAGAGGTTGAGATCCTCTTTCAGAAGACGGTCCTGCGTCACGTATCCGACGCCACCGTAGAAGCACCCGGTCTTGAGACCGGTATTCTTGCCCAGCAGCTGTGCGTCCTGCTCTACCTGCACGGCGAGTTCGCGGGTGGGCGTGAGGACCAGGGCCTTCCTGTTGCGGTATTTCTCGTCACTGAGAAACAGGTTGAAAATGGTAATGAGAAAAGCGGCGGTTTTGCCCGTACCGGTCTGCGACTGGACCATTACGTCCTTGCCGATGAGCGTTTTCTGGAAAGTCATTTCCTGCACCGGAGTGCACTCCGTGAAGCCCGCTTCCTCAATACCGCTCATGACGGAGGGGTGCAGTGTTAGTTCTGTAAATCTCATAATGTCCTTTTGTTATTATAGAAGTTTATTATTGTATTCCTCTCACTTTTTCCCTTAATAATGTCAATACAATTATTAATTATTGACAAATATGGCGTAAATAGCATAAAATCATCAGGCTCGACCTGCCGGTGGTTCTTCGCAGAATCTATGGAGAGATTAAGGATCGCGATTGAAATAATGACCTTGCCAATGGATATCCCGTATGACGACGCCGGTATAGCCCGCGAGAAGAGGAAGGCACGCGAGCTGCGCCATTCCGCCTGGTGGCGTCGCAAGACCGCCACAGGCCTCTGTTATTACTGCGGCAGGAAGTTTTCACCTGCGGAGCTGACCATGGATCATATGATACCCCTGGGGCGGGGCGGTACGTCTGACAAGATCAATATCGTCGCAGCATGCAAGGAATGCAATAATAAAAAGAAATATCTGCTCCCGATGGAATGGGAGGAATACATGCAGAGTCTGAAAAAATAGGATGGCATCATGGCTGAAAGCGTTGAACAACTGAAAAGCGGGGATGTGCTGTTCGCACAGGGCGAAAAGCCCTCCTGCCTGTACATGCTGCAGGGCGGGACCATCGAGATACTCTCCGCATCCGATGAATACGACGGGCTGGACCGGAGCATCGTGCTCTCGAAAAGCAAGCGGACCGGGACTCTCCCCGGCAAAACGCTGCTTTCCGGGTTCGCGCCCCGGCTGACCGGCCCATACCGGCGGAGTGTGCGAGCCGTGACCGATTGTCAGGTGACTAAATATCCGCTGCCCGCGTCCGGCATTCAGGGCTTTGCAGACTCGGACCCGGGCCAGGCGCTGAACATCCTGAAACACCTTTTCGGCAACATAAAAACCGTCAGCGGCGTCATCACGCGCTTTGCGAAGCTTTATCAGACGGTCTGCGTTATAACCGACAACATGGGCCTCCTGTACAAGGAGATGTCCGAGACCAACGCGTCCGAGCGCCTGCATCACGCGGCCGAGGATCTGCACAACCGATACCGGGCAAACCGTGGACCGTTGCCGGCCCAGTTTGACGCCCGGTTCCTCATCACCGACAACGGGAGGTACATAGGCAAGGAGTACCGCCTCCCCGAGGCGGTCGCCGATGACGCCGGTACCAAGTTCGACGACTTCATACTGAGGACCCTGCAGCTCGACCAGAATGTGGTCGTGTCCATGTTCAAGGCCGACGCGACCATGGCGGCGAGCATGTACGACGGGCTCCTGGAGAGCTTTATCAACACCCTCGAACGCGTCGGTACGATCAGCCACTACGTGGACAAGGAGTTCGCCATCCTATTCGGCGAGCAGGACAGCTGGGCTTCCTACCTGATGGACAGCGGCGGCATGACGGAGTGGGAGCGGAGCGAAAAGTACTCGCCCGACTTCCTGAAAAACTTTCTCTCCCTGATGGTCAAGGTGAACTCCCTGTACGAGGAGCTGACCGGCAGGAAGCTGACGGCGCTCTTTCCCTCGATACGGAAAATACACGCGCATTATTCGTCCTCGAAGTCCGGCGCAGACGGCGCCGCTGCCCAGGCCCACGCGGTCATTTCCTCGGGCGCGCTGTCCAAGTCGATACACCAGATCTTCGAATTTGCCCTTGTGCAGAAGGACTTCAGGACGAAGTTCCTGAAGCTCCTTAACGAGTTCAAGACCTCGAAGAACCCGTTCAATACCGAGCAGGAGGGGCGGAAGCTCCGGCGGCAGATCACGCAGCTCTACTGGGACCTGTACAAGCAGGCATACGTGCGGAGCAGGGGCGAGAGCGCGGTGCCGCGTCCGGTCCAGATGATGCTGAGCTTCGGCTTCCTGGACGATGCTCTCCTTGAGCCCGCGCAGGTGGCCGAGCTGGCCGAGCTGTCGCGTGTCCGCGAGAAGAGCAGGGAGGTCCCGGTCCTGATTGAGACCGAGTTCCTCGCGATGATAGCCGAGGGAAAGGTGGATCCCAGCATCACGGAGATGGGGCTCACCTACCAGGGATACCTTGATGACCTGGAAAAGCGCCGGACGAAAAAGGAGCGCGAGGTTGAGCAGAAGGTCGACGAGAGCACAGGCAAGGTAATGTACGAGATCGGCCAGCGACTCGCGACCACGTCGGCGATCTGCTCCGGGTCCACGGCCACCGCGTTCCCGATCCTGACGTCGCTCATGGTCAGAGGGAGCCTGTCGCAGATGTTCACCTCGAAGAAAAAGATCGAGACCATTACGCGGGACCTCAAGAACATCGATTTCTCGGTGTTCTACCGCGAGACCGTTCTCAAGATGGGGGACGCGCGCGAGATCATCCAGGAAGAGGTGGTCCCCTATTTTATCCTGCTCCCCATATTCGGCTCCCGCACCCTCCTGTGGCAGGACATGACCGGAACCAACAAGCGGAGCCGCGGCCGGATCGTCGTCCCGATCTTTTTTATGGGAGACCTGGCGCGGAGCCTGGTCCATACCTTCGCAAGCTTCCGGTGGGAGCTGAACCGCGACATCAAGGGCGCCATGTGGGCCGATCCGATCGACGGCGGCGTCACGGGCGAGTATTTCGATTACGTCAACAACTTCAAAAAAAATTCCAAGCTGTCGCAGGAGGCGAAGGAGAAGATAGACGAGCGGTTCCGCGGCATACGGAACAACCGGGACCGGTTCGCCGACGACTACATCCAGTGGGTCCTATACGAGAAGGACGGCATCATGAAGCTTAATAACGTGGTGCGCGAGATGTTCTTCCGGCACATACCCTTCCGCGATGACATCCGGAAGAAGCTCGAGGAGATGCCCGCCTTCGCCCAGGCGGCCACGCGCTACAAGAACGTGCACAAGCGCGAGGTCGAGGCGTACGAACGGAGGTTCAAGAAGTACCAGGACGACGCTGGCAACCTGCCGGAAGAGCTCAGGAAGTTTTTCGAGTACCTTAATATGTAGCCTTGATTAATTGGCGGTATCTAAACAGGGCGGGTGTGAACCCGCCCTGTTAATATGAGGTTCACGAATGGAAGACCGGGATCTGATGAAATTGCACAAGCATGTCCGCAACGCGTGGATTGCGGGCTGCATATCCGCCTCGATAACGCTCATCGTCAGCGCCGGCAGCATCTTTTTCCCTGAAATAACCGCCAGCACCGGCATTGACGCCTGGAGCATCGTTGATGCTCTCTTTATCGCCGGCCTCAGCTTCGGCATATACCATGAAAACCGCTTCTGCGCGCTGGGGCTCCTCGTCTATTTCGTAATAGCGAAAATCATCATGGCGATAGATGCGGACAATTACAAGATCGTGGTGCAGGGAATGATCTTCATATATTTCTTCTTCCGGGGTACGGTGGCCGCGTTCCAGCTCCGCACATACAAGGTTGAAACGGGAATCGTCCGGGTTGCCGATCGCCGGAAGCTCTACTACGTGACCGCCTCCATTGCCGGTGTGCTCATGCTCGCGCTGATCGCCCTGTTCGTGGTCGCTGCGCTCGGCCCGGATGATGCGGTGGTCCCGGGGAAACAGTTGAAGGCGCGCTACGTCAGGGAGATACAGGGACTGGGCCTCCTGGATAAAAACGAGGAGCTGACCTATTTCTATTCCGATGCCTTTTACAGTATCAGGAACGGGTTCTATTTTTTCACCGATAAAAAAGTCGTCCTGTATAATGAAGACTGGGCGAGCGCGTCGA
Organism: Spirochaetota bacterium; assembly: GCA_041749375.1. GTDB lineage: Bacteria > Spirochaetota > UBA4802 > UBA4802 > UBA5550 > RBG-16-49-21. The sequence continues at coordinate 14,659 of JBGTBN010000066.1, read as the reverse complement.
TCATCGTGCCGTACGGCGCCATCACGAACATTGAATTGATCGACGGGCCCGAGGCGGAAAAGCGCCAGATCAACATCTACCAGCGCGCGAATGCCGTGCTTAACATCCCCCTGCCGGACAAGGGCACGGACTACAAGACCTTTTACGAGCTCCTGACACGAAGCTGGAAGCAGCATAAATAGGTCCCGCGCGCATACGCCGGCCGTCCTCCGTCACTGGAAGCCGATCGACCCCTGCGGCACCTCGGCCTCGGTCAATTTACCGAAGCTTGCCTCGTATTTCGTCAGGTTCTCCTGCAGGGCCTTGATTATTCGTTTCATGTGGCCGGGACTGGTAATGACCCGGGCTGTAACCGTCCCCTGGGGAGGTGCGAGCACCATGAAGTCCATCATGAACTCCTCTTTCGTGTGGGTTATCAGAAGGTTGTTCGCGTAAACCCCGCCCTTCAGGTTGGCGGGAATATCAATTTTTATTTCCTTGTTGTTCGTCATTGCCTACCTCCGGTTTGCTTGTACACATATCATAGACATGCATATGTTCAAGCAAATAATTATTGTCCCGGGTTTTTCCATGCAGTGCCGGTGAAATTTTTTTGTTGCAAAACGGGAGGCAGGAAGTCGACAATCGGTATTCGACATGCTGACAATACTCTCTCCTGCAGCCGGGCAATGACCGGGGGAAGGCGCCATGCGGTTAACAGCTATCAAGAAATCAGTTCTGCTCCTGTCGGTAATACTCGCGGCCGGCGTCATGTGGCTGGTGCCGGGCGACTTCATGTGGGTCCTCTACCTCGCCGGGGGGGGCGATCTCTACCCGACCTCTATCCTGACGCACGTGTGCGCCCTGCTTGCCGGACTCTGGGGCGTCCGGGTGATGGGCGTTTCCCGCAACACCTGGCCCCTGGCGCCGGGCATGATGTTTGTCCTGGCAGTGATAACACGGCTGGCCACGCCGGAGCGGGAAAAGGCGGCCTTATGAAAGCATCGGTCATCCTTGCCCATCCTTACCCGAAAAGCTTCAACCACGCGATATACGGCCGTGTGCGTGCAGTTCTCGACCGCCGCGGCGCTGCAGTGTACGCGCACGACCTCTACGCCGAGCGCTTCGACCCGGTGCTCACCGCGAGCGAGCTGGGATCGGACCGGTCGGAGGACGTCCTGGTGAACCGCTATTCAGCCGAGCTGATCGACTCGGACCTGCTCTTTTTCGTCCACCCCAACTGGTGGGGCCAGCCTCCCGCGATCATGAAGGGCTACATCGACCGGGTGATTCGTCCGCCGCACTGCTACGATTTCCCGCCCGGTGACACCGGCGGCGGGCTGCCGATCGGAAAATTGAAGGGTAAGCGCGGCGTTGTCTTCAACACCTCGAACACAGAAGAGGCGCGGGAGGAGATTTACTTCCATGATCCGCTGGAGTGCATATGGAAGCAATGCGTTTTCGGCTTTTGCGGCATGGAGAACTCCTACCGGAAGATGTTCAGGATCGTGGCCGACAGCGACGAGAAGCAGAGAAGGGCATGGCTCGACGAGGTGGAGGCGATCACCCTGAACGTGATCGAGTGAAGGTGGCGGCGCGTGGGGGGGGGTACGGGGTCAGAGCCTCGAAACGGGAGGTGCGGGGTCAGATCCGCGCGACCAATCCGCCCATGACCGAGCCGTACAGCACGCTCATGTAGGGGTTGGAGGTTATGGGGCAGGTCCCGGTTGCGCACCCCACAAAGTAGTAATAGAGATAGCCGGCAACCGCTCCAATGCCAATCCCGATGAGCAGTTTCCACGGGATCGATGAAAATCTCCCGGCCTGTTTCTGTTCCGAATTATTCATTCGTTACTCCCGTATCGCGCCGGTAGGGCAGAAGTCGATGCACGCGCCGCACTCGACGCACTTGCTCTTGTTGATGGCCGGCAGGCCATGGCCCTTTTGCTCGATCGCCCCTTCCGGGCAGAACCGTACGGCGGGGCATGAGTGATTTTGCGGGCAGCTGTGCTTGTCTACATACATGATACTTGTTCCTTTCCCTTATAAATAAATGCCTTTAATTAAGAATATAATAAAATACTAAAGAATAGTCAAGTAAAAAATTATCAAAATTTGATAGGCCCGCAAACGTTTGCGGGCCTATCACTATGCCTTTTCCAGCTCTTTCTTCACCATGGCATCCACACGGCTCCCGGGAAGGAGCTTGATGATACGATACTTGAGCGTGGACGGCGCGATGAGATAGCGCAGCTGCGGATTATCATTCGTCAGGGCCTCCTGCACCACGCGGGCTATTGACGCAGGCGGCAGGCCCGTGCTCTTCCCCTTCTTGATGGCGTGCTCCCCGAGCCTGCGCGCGACCCCGGAGAATGGCTCTGTGCCGCCGCCCCCGAGCATTTTTTCGCCCTTGTCCCATATCGGCGTGGCCACGCGGCCTGGCTGGATGATGACGACCTTCACGCCGCACAGGAGCATCTCCCGCCTGAGCGAATCCGCGTATCCCTCCAGCGCGAATTTACTCGAGCAGTAGGGCCCGAAAAAGGGCGTGGCGAAGAAGCCCGAGTCGCTCGACATCATCACGACGCGGCCATTGCTTTCCATGAGGAGCGGCAGGAAGGCCCGCGTCACCCTGTGCACGCCGAACAGGTTCACGTCGAACTGGCGGAGGAGGTCCCCGTCGGAGAGGTCGATCAGCGGCCCGGCCACCGCGATGCCAGCATTGTTGACCAGGCCGTGGAGCCCGGTCTTTCTCCGCGCCACGAGCGCCGCGGCCGCTTTCACGTCTTTCGCGCTCGTCACGTCGAGGGTCACCGGCTCTATCCCGGGGATCCGGGCGAGTTCTGCCAGGTCGCTTTTCTTCCGCGCGCACGCGTACACGCCGAAGCCCGCGGAGGAGAGCAGCTCTGCGCAGGCCCTGCCTATTCCCGTGCTCGCGCCGGTAATTAACACCCATTTTTTTGCTGTCATCATGTGGCTCCTTGTATACATCGCCCCCCTGTCCCCCGGAGGGGGCACGGTGCATGAGGCATCTACTGATAATTCTGCTTTGATGTTACATATTACTATATCAATGTCATCTTATCTTTAACAAACACTATTTATAATCAATTAAATTATTTCTATTGTCTTTTTCCAGTAGGACTCCTTCTCAAGCGTTTTAATACTATTAGACTTGTTGTAAACTGTCATTTCGACGAATCCCGGTATTCCGGGATGAGGAGAAATCTTCACAAGGCGAGTATAATTCAAGATTTCTCACCCTGGCAGGCGGGGTTCGAAATGACAAATCCTGAAAGGCAACAAGTCAATTATTTATATGACCTTACTGCAAGCTTCATCATTCGTGCCCCCTCCGGGGGACAGGGGGAATGTAATGCCAGAAGCTCCCTCATGTCATACTTCCTTTGGGGGCGTAGGTTTGGAGGCGGGGCGCCTCAATAACAAAGCAGCGCTTTTCTTCGCTTCTTCCTGTACTCTTTTATTCCCGGGACAATTGCCTTCCTGTAATCCTTCCAAGGCCTGCCCTCACTTATAAAGACCCGGAAGCGGTCCGTGCCGGCAAGTGCGTCGATATCGTAATAGGGCCCGAACCGCACCCAGTTCGCCCGGCGGGGGTAGGCCTTCATGATCGCGCCTATGATCCGGTATGCCGCCTCGGTGGGGCTGAACGCGCCGCCGGTGTAGAATATCTGCACGCCGCCGCAGCGCGAGCCGGCGTATTTGCTGAATGAGGGGGTAAAATAGATAGGCTTGAACATGAAGTTTTCCAGGCGGAGCCCGGTCAGTTTTTCGCACAGAACCAGCGGTTCGATCCAGGGGGCGCCCAGGTATTCGAAGGGTTTGGTCGTGCCCCGTCCCAGCGAGAGGTTGGTCCCCTCGAGGAGCACGACAGCCGTGTACACGATGGCCGACTCATACGTCGGGAGGTTGGGAGAGGGCGGGATCCAGGGAAGGTTCATGTCGCTGAAGCGCATGCCCCGGCGGTACCCGCTCATCGGAATGACCCTGAGCTTCACGCGGGGCCGGAACTCCCTCCGGTAGTAGCGCGCCGCCTCGCCGATGGTCATGCCGTAGAGGAACGGGGCGGGGAAGGCGCTGACGTACTGCGTGGTGTAGCGTTTTTCCAGAAACGCGCCATCCACGCCCAGGAACCCTGCCGGGTTTGGCCGGTCGAGCACGATGAGCTCGCGGTCCAGGCCGTCGAGCGCGTCCATGATGTCTTTCAGGTTCGTGATGTAGGTGTAGCAGCGCATTCCCATGTCCTGTATGTCGAAAATGACGAAGTCCGCCCGGTCGAACAGCCGGCGCAGGGATCGGCGGTCCATGCGGAACAGGTTGTAAATTTTACAGGAGATGGAGCGGTCGTACCATGAAAAGCGGTTGTCGATATCGTTCATATAGCCATACACGCCGTGCTCCGGCGCAAGAACCGTATCGATTGTTATGCCCCGCCTGCGCAACAGCGTGATGTTCTGGCTCAGGTTGAAGTCAAAGCCGGAGTGGTTGGTCACCAGGACCGCGTTTTTGCCCGCGTACGAGCGCGCCGGCCACCGCACGAAGTTCTCCAGCCCGGTGCGGACTCTGCTCCCGCCGTTCAGGTGATAGTTGATGCGGGGGGAGCAGGCAATGCAAGAGAACAGCATGATTCCTGCTGCAAGCAACGCCAGTGTTCTCATTCTCCCCTGTCCCCCGGAGGGGGCACGACTAAATAAATCTAAACTCACCAACCTGTCAAGACCCCCCTGTCCCCCGGAGGGGCATGGTGTATGAAGTTTAAACTAATAATTCTGCTTTGATTTTTACGTATTAATCTATTAATGCCCTGTTATATTCAACAAACATTATTTAATAATCAGCCATATTATTTTTCTGGTTTTTTCCCATTGAAACATCTTAGTCAAGTATTTTAATACTATTATTCATTCAACCTTGCTTCATTCATTTTCATGCGCGCCCCCTTTGGGGGACGGGGGGGATGGATTGCTGTAAGCTCCTTCACACGTGCCCCCTCCGGGGGACAGGGGGGTGTTCTACTCCTTCAAGACAGCCCTTCCCGGGGGAGCGGAGGTTGCATATTTTCGGGCATATGAAATTCCCGGTCAACAATTATTCATAAACCTGCTTGACAGCCGGGGAGGAGACGGTAACCTGCTGGCAATCGCGAGGCCCCGTGCGCATCGGGGCGCTCGCACCCGGACAAGATGGAATATCCATGAAAACCAGAAGCAAAAAGATACTGCTGCTGCTTCAGATGACCGCGCTCCTTTTCTCGACCTGCGGCCTTACCACCGAGCGCGAGCAGAACATCCTCGATCAATACAGCGACAGGAACCGCGAGAAGTACGCGGACCTGCTGGTCGGGGAGGAGCGGTACACGACCGGCGGAGTCGAGTATCACCGGAAATTCTACAAGCACCTCATCGGCATAGCCGGCGACGTTGTCGAAAACAAAAAGCTGTCCGTGGAAAAGGCGAGCGTCGGTTTTTATTATGATAAAATCTCCGGCGAGAGGCGCAAGCTCTACCTGGGCCTGGACATTGCCACGTCCGGGGACTTCTCGCAGCCGTACGAGGCGGTCGCCGTATCTCTCATACGCAAGGATTTAAAGGATATCATGCAGACCGTAAACTCCTGCCGCACTATTTTCAGCGAGAACGAGATCGTGGGCATGGTGATCGGCTGGCGGTGGTCTGCGGCGGGCGCGCATCAGCATGTGAACGTCTGGATCCTCAAGAACGACCTGCTGAAGTTCGAGGACGGCATGCTCACGTTCGACGAGCTGGTCCAGCGGAGCACCATCACGAGCACGATCGGCAGGGTCATCAGGCTGCCTTTTTGACAAGGGGTGCGGGAGAGGCCTTCAAAGAGGCTGTCCCATAAGCGGTTGCCGAGTGAATTTTGCACTTGCATATCGCTTGTCTCGATACAATTTTACCGCCTCTGGCGTCAAAATTACTCGACAAGCGTTACAAAATTCGTATCGAGGCAGCTTATGAGACAACCCCTTCTGATCCGGGCAGGTTTAAACCGCACCTGAAATTTCAGTCAGCTCCTTCACAAGCGTTTTCATCTCCATCATCGTGCCAACGCTTATGCGGAACCATTCCGACTGCACCGGGCCTGTGTAGTGGCGCACCAGTATCTTCCGCTCCTTGAGCGTCTCGTATATCTCCTTGGACGAAACCTTCGGGTGCTGCACGAAAACGAAGTTCGCACGCGAGGGCACCACCGTGAACCCGAGCGCTGCCAGGCTCTCCTCCAGGTACTCCTTGTTGCTCACCACCATCTCGTTGTTGTAGTTGAACCCGCGCTTGTCCTTCAGGGCTGCCACGGCCCCGGCTGTCGCGATCATGTCCACGTTGTAGGAGTCCTTGATTTTCATGAAGCCCCTGATGATGCCGGCCGGGGCCACGGCGAAGCCGATCCGGAGGCCGGCCAGCGAGTAGGACTTGGACATGGACTGGGTCACGATCACGTTATCAAACTCGGACGCGAGCTCCACCGCGCTCCCGCCATAAAAGTCGACGTAGGCCTCGTCTACGACCAGGAGTCCCCTGTACTTGCCCAGGAACGTGCGGATCTCACCCACCTCGCAGTAAGTGCCGGTGGGGTTGTTCGGGTTCGCGATGATCACCAGGTCCCGCTTTTTCTTTAAGAAGCCCGCCAGGTTGTAGGAGAAGTCCTTGTTAAGCGGCACGGTTTCGTACGCTATCCCGTTCATCTCGGCAAGGGTCGAGTAGAGGGCGTAGGACGGGTAGGCGAAGGCCGCAAGCCCGTCCGGCTCGATGAACCCCCTGAAGATCAGGGTGAAGATCTCGTCCGAGCCGTTTCCCACAAACACGCACTCCGGATCGATGCCCCTAGCCGCGGCATAGGTTTCGCGGAGCACGCGAGCCGTCGGGTCCGGGTACCGCTTCAGCGTCTCGTTCGCCGCCGTCCTGATCGCCTCCAGCACAACCTTCGAGGGCGGGAAGGGGTTCTCGTTTGTGTTGAGCTTGATGAAGCTCTCCAGTCCCTGGGGCTGTTCGCCCGGAATATATTCCGCGGCTTCCCTGAGCCGCGAGTTCCAGTACTTGTTTTCGACGTTCTTTGCCATGGGTTCCTCTATAAATTTCGCCACCTCCCGGACTCCCCCGCCTGCGGGGGAGGGGCGGACTAATCTGTTTCGATTTCCTTCTTTATGATATCCTCAGGCATGGAGGTCCTCGCCCCGATCTCTGCGGCTGTCATGCCGGCCTTGTGAAAGCGGCGAATCACCGCTGGCATCGGCTCGCCGATCTCGACGATATGCCGGTCCGGGTCGTACAGCCTCATGACCCGCTGGCCCCAGGGCTGTTCCCGCAGGCCGTGAATAAACTCTATATGCTCGCTCTCCAGTTTTCGGAGGATTGCTTCTATTTCGTCAGTTTCAAAATACAGCTCGAAATTGTTCCCGGCTCCGCCGCCGGATTGTGCCGCGTCCTTGCCAAGCAGGGAAAGGAAATGCGTCTCCTCGTGAATGGCGAAGTCGCCCTCGAAGGTGACGTTCTGTCCGAAGTCGAATTTCACCTTCTGGCCGAGCAGCGTCTCGTAAAAGTTGCGCGACTTCGCGACGTCACGCGTGGTCACGAGGGCGCATGTGAATGCGATGCCGCTCACGTTGAGCACCCTGTCGCGCCCTCGCGCACCGGGTGAGCCGCACCGATAAGCTCGTCCAGGTTCCCGATCTTCTCCGCCGCCAGGTAGCGCTCGAGCTGCCCGACGAGTGCGGCCGACATGCCCGGGTCCACCATGTTCATGGTGCCCACGGACACGGCCGAGGCGCCGGCCATGATGAATTCCAGCATGTCCTCCAGCGAGGCGATGCCCCCGAGCCCGATCACCGGGATCCGCACCTTCTCGTATACCTGGTACACGGCCCGTACCGCGAGGGGCCGGATCGCAGGGCCGGACAGGCCGGCGACCCTGTTCTCGAAGTGCGGCCGCCGCTTCTTCACATCGATCTTCATGCCCAGGAAGGTGTTCACCGCGGACACCGCGTCCGCGCCCAGCTCCTCCGCGCGCACCGCGAAGGCCGCGATGTCCGACACGTTCGGCGACAGCTTCACGATGAGCGGGCAGCGGCTCGCCTTGCGCGACTTCTCCACCACCTCGGTGAACCGGTCGAGGTCCGTGCCGAAGACCATGCCCCCTTCCTTCACGTTGGGGCAGGACACGTTCAGCTCCAGGGCCGCGATGCGCGGGTCGGCGGAAAGCTCGCGGCACAGGTCCGCGTTCTCCTCCACCGAGTGGCCCGCAACGTTCGGGATCACGGTTGCGCCCTTTTCCGCCAGGAAGGGGAGCTTCTCGGACAGGAAGCGCTCCAGGCCCACGTTCTCCAGCCCGATCGAGTTGAGCACCCCCGAGGGTGTCTCAAGGATCCGGTTGCCCCGGTTACCCGGCCTGGGCTTGAGCGACAGGCCCTTCGTGAATATGGCCCCGAGCTTCGCCAGGTCGATATAGCGGGCCAGCTCCTCGCCATACCCGGCCGTGCCGGAGGCCAGGGTCACCGGGTTTTTCAGCGCCAGGCTGTTTATTTTTACCGAAATGTTCATAGGACGCCGCGATTCCGTAACGTGTTATAGCGGGGGAGCGACGGAGTCAAGACTTTTATAATAGGGAGCCGCTCCTTCGTGCCGCTCTCATGTTCGAGTCTATCACCCTGTACAGCCCGGCGGGTCCGCGGGTTGCGTTTCGGATCCGCGCCCGGATGAGCGAGAAATCCATGCATATCAGGACGAGCGGCATGAGGATCGAATGCACCAGGTAGAACCGGTAGAGCGCGCTGCGCACCGTATCGAGCAGGCGGAGAATCACCTCGTCCATGCGGCGGTGGCGGAATATCTGGTAATAGACCTCGGCCACGATCTGCAGCGCGCTCGGTCCTCCTGCGAAAGCGAAGAAGATGCCCTTCAGGCCCGGCAATCCACGCCGGATGTCGTCGTTCAGCTGCTGGTCTATCGCCCGGCGAAGCGCCCGGGCATACTCCCGTATATGCGGGTCCACGCCCATGTCGGCAACCAGATAATCGAAATGATAGCGGTGATAGCGAAGCGCCTCTGCAATGATTGCAGACCAGCGGCGCCGGGCGCGGACCAGGTACAGCACCAGTCCCGCCGTGCCCGCGCACGCGACTGCGATACACAATATGATATACATCAGATTTTGAGAAACCACTCCGGGTCCTCCCTGCGGCATTACATTCTTCACTAAGAGATTACGGATGTGGGCGCAACCATTTTCCGGGGCCGGCCATAAAATTATAAGCCGCATTTCCGGCCGTATATTAAAGTCCCGTCATGGCCGGGAGACCAGCGCAGGGCGGGAATTTTTTCTTATTGACATTCTTTTTATTTGCGGATAATTTCCTAATCTCTTAAATCCATCAGAATTAAATCTGCCGACCGGTGGACCGCGCTATACTAATCCGGTTGAATATTATGTTTTTCAAGGAGATGAGCCATGTCCATAAGAAAGGCATGTATCATGATAATTTCTTTATTAATCCCGATTGCCTGTGTTTTTGCCGAAGATCCCGAATACCTGTTCACGAAGATGATTAAGGATATATATAATTTCAAACCATCTAACGTTTCCGACGCGGTTCGCAAGACCAAGGCTGGTGAAATGGACAGGCTCTGGAGCCTGGTCGAGTCAAACAAGGGAACGTATCTTCCCCTTCTGAGAAAAGAGCTGCAGGCGCAGGATCATAACCGATTTTTTTACTTTGACGGCTCAATGTTGTTATTGAAACATTCATCGAAAAAGGACGATCTTGAGATCGCCGCCGGCGCTATCGGCAAATCGGACCTTGATGACATTAAGGGCTATGATTATTTTCAGGCGGTCCATGGGATTGCCTGCATGAATGTCGATGTGTATCCCGCGATTGATAACATGCTGAATACGCCTGATTTCAGCATGTTTGTCACTGATCATTTCCTCAAGCTCGGGCAGAATTATTCCGTGTTATATTGCCTTTTGTGCATGGAAGAGGGTGTGTACATGGACAGGCTCATCCAGAGATTGAAAGTGGAGAAAAAACCTGAAACCGTAAAAACAATTATAATGGCCATAGCCTATACCGTGACTGACAGGGGTCAGAAGGCGATTGCCAATTACGCGGAATCGTGCAAGGACCGCGGGCTGAAGGAATACGCGAAAACCTACAGCGTGCTTGAGAGCAAGAAAAAGCTGCCGAAAAAAGATATCAAATCACAGAGAAAATATTTTCACACGTTTTTAAATGACTTCGTGAACAGGGAATACCATTCAAAGGAATATGCATTCGGCGAGTATGCCAAAGACGCGTATTACCTGGTGAAAAAAGAAGACTATTCGAAGATCAAGGCGCTGCGGAAAGCCCAGGCGCAGAGGGTGAGCGACGAGGCCCTGGGTGAAATCGATTTTTTAACCATGCTGCTGCAATACTCGTTTACTTCAGAAGATTGACGCTTTTCATGGCGCCTGCAGTGTGATACTTGCCTCAGGAGATGGTTATGAGAAATATTTTTGTTGTTCTGTTTCTGTTCGCTGCCGTGATTTCGGCGGGCTCGCAAACTAAAAGCAAGCTTATCAATGACATCGGCAGGCTTGTTCTTCGATATGAATTCGATAACGCGGATGCGTCAAAGCTGGATCCGAAAAAAACGGACCCGGCCAGGATGTCGGAGATACTGGAGATCAATCCCGATGAGCTTTCCGCATCGATAATAACGCAGATTGGAAAAAAACCCGCTGAATCCTATGCCCAAATTATCCGCGTGATCGGTTCTCCCGGTCTCACGGATTCGGCACTGTCCGTGTACATGTGGGCGTTAAGCCATACGAAACAGGAGAAAGTCGCGGATGATATTATCGGCATTGCAAAAAAGAACAAGAAGGTCAATGTACAGAGCGTTGTGGATGCCCTGGACAGGGCCGGTACCGAAAAAGCAAAAGACTATTTGTTCGGTATGCTCGACACAATTCAGGACGACAGAATCACATTTGCCATCCTGTCCTCCCTGGCCGGGCACAAGTACGCCAAAGCATTGCCGTTTTCCGGTCTCTATTTAAAGGAAGACATGAACGAGAGCTACTGGAAGATGATGATCGTATTCGGGAAATACGGGAGCGCCTGCGAGCCGTTCCTGATGGATAAAATCAATGACGCTGACCGCGCGGTACGATACAATTCAATCTTCCTGCTGGGAAATGTCCTGCTGTATCCCGGCATCGCTCCCGTGGTGATTAAACAGTACGGGGACGAGAAAGACGTCGAGACGCGCAAGTTAATGCTCACCGTGGCGATCAATCTCCTGCATGACATGGACGCGGTATTTGAGTTCCTGAAGAAAGCCGCTGAAACCGAAAAGGACAAAGAGACGGCTGAGATGGCGCGGAAATACGCGGCTGACAGGGCGATGGTCGAGAAGAAAATCGCCGACTACAGGGTGGCAAAAAAAGTAAACAGAAAAGAGTTCCAGAAAGAATACGACAAATCCATGAAGTCGCTCGGAAAAGAATGCGATTTTTACGCCGTCAGCATCCTGAGCGATATCGGCGATGAGGGCAGGCTGGTCCGGATGCGGGAGAATTTTCTTTTAAGAAACTCGGATGAATGCCTGCTCGACCTTAATAAAATGAACCTGCTGATACTGTATAACAGGTTTATTGTGAAGAAATGAATATTTCGCAATGCGTGATGGATTGTTAAACACTCGAATATCTGGCATATTGATGAGTTATGTCTTGTTTGTCAGGCGACGATGCCAGGTTATGATGCACGTCAATGCATCCGTACATATAAAATTGCTTGCCCTCCCGTGTCCGGCGTGTTACGATTGATGCTGTTCGACGCGAAAGCCTGAGGGCCGTTTGCGTTCCCGGGCAGGCGGCACAGAGCATATGATACAGGAACAGGCAAATCTCAACAGGCTGTTGAACCGCGTCCCTCTATACGAGATCGCCCGCATTCTATTTTCCAAGTCCGCTGCGGAGGCCAAGGAGTTCTCCCGGGTCGTGCTGCAGCAGGTCTATTTCACCTTCAACCAGGCGCTGTTTTTACTGACGGTCCTGGCGGTCCTGATCGCGATCATCGTATCGGCGCAGGCGGGATTCGGCCTCTCGGTCATCGGCGCGTCCGGCCGCATCGGCGAGCTCTGGACCTGGATGGTATTCCGCGTGTTCGGGCCGCTCCTCTCGGCCATCCTGATCATCGCGCGCTCCTGCACCGCGGTCGCGACCGAGACCGCGGTCATGAAATACAACCGCGAGATCGAGGCGCTCGAGCTGATGGGGATCCCGGCGGTCGATTTTGTGTTTGCGCCGCGGATCGTCGCGGGCGCGATCAGCAGTTTCTGCATGTCCTTTTCCTTCGTCATCATAGCATTTTTCGGGACCTGGCTTTCCAAGAACTGGCTCGCGGCGATGTCGCTCCGGCACCTGTACACAGAGATCTCGCAGGCGATAACGGCCTCCGACATCGTGTATTTCGTTCTGAAAACCACCATCGTGGGAGCCGGGATCTTCTGGATCGCGTGCACAAAGGGCCTCTCGATCGGCCGGGGCTCGTTCGAGGTGCCCGTGGTCGCGATGCAGGCGGTGGTCGACGGTTTCATCTGGGTTTTTATCACGCACATATTTTTCGCGACGCTGTTTATCATGTCGCATGGATTCTACCTTTTCTAGGGAGCCGGGATGGCTAACGCGCTGTTATCATTCAGGGATGTTATCGGGGTCACACAGGAAGGCCTTCTCGACCCCGGTTTCCCCGTGAGCTTCGACCTGGGACAGGGGGAGATCGGCGTGATCAGGGGCGGCATCAGGGCCTCGTCGCTGATACGCCTTGCCGCCTGCAGGGGGATCGTGATGGAGGGGGCCATGACCATCATGGGGACGGCCGTCAGGGCGGACGACGACCCGGCCCGGTACCTGTCCCACAATTTCACAAAACGGTTCAGGTCCTCCCTGGGATTCTGCCACGGCCACGGAGGCCTGATCGCCAACATGACCATACTCCAGAATGTCATGCTCCCGGCCCATTACCATTCCGGGCTGAGGGCGTTCAAGCCGTTCTATGAGCTGGCGAAGGAGCGGTTGAGGGAGATCGGCATGCCGGAGGAGATGTGGGAGCTGCGGCCGTGCGACGTCCCGCACGAGTTCCAGAAGCGCGCGCTCCTGGCCCGCGCGGTCATCCACAAGCCGGTAATCCTGATCCTGGATGAGCCGACCAACGCCATCCCGTGGAGCGAGACCCATGAGATCGTGTCATGGATCCTGAAGCAGAAGGAGACGGGAAGGGGCGTCCTGGTAGCGACCAGCAACGATCCGTTCGCGGGGCTCATCGGCGACTGGATGGTGGACCTCGATACCAATACGTTCATAAACGGCAATGCCGGGATACAGCGGCACCTGGGGGACCTTGCGTCCAGCGGCAGCGCCCTGCTGAAAAAACAAGCAAAGGCTGGTGAAGACAATGCATAACAAGGCACTGATCGGTACGATACTCATCACGCTGGTCTTTATCGGCAACGTCCTCTACATCGGCAAGAAGAACCTCTGGTTCGAGCCGAAGAACAGGTACTGGACCGTGTTGAAATACGGAGAGGGGCTCCGCGAGGGCACGCTGGTCACGTTCAACGGCATCAAGATGGGAGAAGTGTCGGAGCTGGCCATTAACGACGACAACATGATTGAGGTGAGATTCTACGTCCGGCAGTCGCTCGCAGAGAAGATATCCGCAGAATCGCGGGTGCGGGTGACGCGCTCCATGATGATCGGCGACAAGCGGCTCGAGGTCCTGCCCGGGGCCCGGGGCGCGGCGCCGCTGAAAAGCGACAGCTACATCCCGGGCGAGGACGTGCGCGAGCTGTCCGAGCTGCTGAGCGGGGGCGAGCAGCTCCAGCGGATGATGCCCCAGCTGATACGATTGCTCAACAATATAGACATCATCACTACCAACGTGGCGGAGAGCCCGGACCTCATGGGCAAGGTGGGGAAGATCATGGACGAGGCGTTCGTGCTCCTCAAGACCGTGGAGCGCTCGTGGCTCTTCAAGGGCAGCTACAGGGAATTCCAGAAGGAGCAGCAGAGACGGCGGCCGGACGCGTGGAAGGTTCAATAGGCCGGGTGCATTCCCTATGTCATCCCCGCGAAAGCGGGGGCGGGGTGTGACCTCCCCATGTCATCCCCGCGAAAGCGGGGATCCAATGGTCAACAGGTTCATTCCTGGGTTAGCTATTCAAGGTCAGTACGCCACCAGGTGTGGGGGGGAGTGACCGGGAGCCGGTCATGCAATTCGATGCGAGGAGACGAGGCCTCCCCGGCCTCTTCTCTAGCGGACAGGATGTCCGCATGCCGCCGGCGACAGGATGTCGCAAAAGCGGCGGCCTCGCGCTCCTCATCTCCGGGTCGCTCAGTCGGCGCGACTGCCTCACGGGCAAATTCCCCGATTCGGCTTCGCCGAAATCGGGTCATCGCCCTTATTTGGTTTGTCAAAACGAAGGCGATCCCGATACATCTGCAATCGTTAATGATCCTTTTTCCGCCTTCGTTTTGACGATTTACTGGCCCACGGTTCTCCTCTTGGTCACTCCCGGAAGGAACTTGTTTTATCAGGGTGCGTTGTAATAACGTGCGAAAAGTGTTCGCTCGAGGCATGCATCCATGCATGCCT
>JBGTBN010000065.1:0-80611 GCA_041749375.1 Spirochaetota bacterium | reverse complement strand
CATCGTACTGCGCGCGGTTTAGCGGGTGCGCCATGGCGCCCGCGAACTGCCGGGCCGAGTCGCGCGGCAGGTGCGTATCCGTGTCCAGGGTGATGACGTACTTCACGTTCAACAGGGCGCCGGTGTCCCCGACGACAAGCGAGAAGCCGATCCGCCTGCCGCCGCGCAGATACGAATTCAGTTCGGCGAGCTTCCCCCGCTTGCGCTCGTGGCCAATCCAGAGTTTTTCCCGGGAGTTCCAGGAGCGGGCGCGATGGAAAAGGAAAAACCTGTCGCCGATTTGAGTGCTGTACTTTTCATTCAGCTCTTCAATCTTGCGGCGGGCCAGCCTTTCCAGCTGATCGTCCTCCGGCAGGATCTCCCTGTCTGCGTCCTGCAGATCGGTCAGCAGGGCGAAGTAGAGGTTGTCATCCTGGTTCGCCAGGAACCGCACCTCCAGGGCCTCCGCCAGCTCCTCGATGTTTTGAGCGCTCGCAAGCATGGTCGGGACCACGACCAGTGTCATCGATTCCGGAGGGATCCCGGTGGAATAATCCAGGCGCGGGAGCGAATGCGGCGTAGTAAACAGCGTCACGGCCCAATTCACGAGCGCAACAGACAGGTGGGTCCCGCATATGAGCGAGAGGACGCCCACCAGCCAGAGCGACCACCCGTGAGCTCCGCCCGCATGCGCCTTCAGCAAAATTCCGCCGGCGAACATCATCGAGATCAGCATGATCGAGCCCGTGTAGATCAACAGGGGAAACCGGTAGACCGCGCTTTTCAAGGCCCTGGCCGCGGTTACGCGGGCTCCGGCCATTCGCTCCAGACGCTTCAATCCCCTGTCGATCAGGTAGTAACCGACATGGGCGGCACGATCATCGGAACCGTTTCCGGCCGCATTCTCCTGCGACAGCCTGATGGCCATGCGGGCCACTTCGGCTTCGGAAAGCTCGATGCCCCTGGCGATCTTCTCTATCACGTGCCTGTAACGGTCACGGGTGTTAAAATCCATTTTGCCGTAGAACCTGCCGGGGTCCTCCCTGAGGATCTGATCGACAACGCTCATCGTCTCGACAAACTCGTGCCAGTCCATCGCGCTTAAAAAACGAAGGCTGCCGATGCTGTTGCTTATCGACACCTGGTCGGCGGCCTGCTGCTGGATCTCCGATTGCACCAGTTGCTTGATGGTCATTCCCGACTCGGAGAGCCGCTGCTCGATCCAGGTCAGCGGCAATGCCAGGTCCGAGCTCTGTCCCTGCAGCCGGCGGGCAAGCTCCGCGACAAACGCGCTCACCATCGGAGGGTCCGATCGGACCATTTCCGCGATCACCAGGATGAGGCTCTTCGGGTCTTTCTCGGCGACTTCAATCATCCGGTCGGCCCAGTAATCGGAAAGGTTCTGCTGGGCCATGTCCGAAGCGATCCGTGAGGCGATGCGCCGGAGATTCTCGATCAGCGCCAGTCGCAGCATGATCGGGATAGCCCATAATTCTCCCAGCTTCAGAACGCTGACCGACTGGTAGGCCGAGACAAAACTGCCGAGGTTCTCCGGATCCACCCTCCCGTCGCCGTGGGAAATCGTCTCCAGGGCGATGTCATACACGCGCGGAAGGCCGGACGAGGGGCCGTTCTGTAACAGGGGCAATTCACGGCTGAAATCTTTCGGCAGGTGCCTCCGTGCCGTTCGAATCTGCTCTTCCATCAGATAGAAATTGTCAAGGAGCCATTCGCCGGCCGGCGTTATTCTGCGGTTTACCTTGATCGCCTCTGCAAGCATGGTGCGGACTTCAAGCAGGATGTCTTCATTTTCTGCCAGGCGCACCAGGAGCGGCTGGTCCGTGGCGCGTCCATGGCTCAGCGTGTGGGATCCGGCGAGGGTCCTGCCGTGCAGCCGCATCTGGTCGGCGCTGAGCAGCTCCGAACGCAGGGGAGGCTCCGCTCCCCCGGAGGTAAGAGCCAGTCCCTCGTGATAATACGGCCGATGTCCGATCATCCGTTTTATGGTCAACAAGCTGCTCATTTTCAAAATTGTTTTTTACTCGCGCTTCATCGTGATGATTATATAAAAAATCCCTGATAAGTCAAGCAGGGAATTGGTCTGTCCGGTTATCATCAGGCTTGTTCTTTATTTATTTTAACCGGGAACGCTACTGTAAACTCGGTCCCGTTCGTTGAATCTAACCGGACAGTTCCCATAATTTGAGAAGACAGCAGATTCACCATTAAAAGCCCGTAGGACGGCGTATTCTCGGATGCATACAGGCCGTGCGGCAATCCTTTCCCGTTATCATGAACAATTAAATTACAAAGCCCCGTATTTTTATCAAAAAATAATTTTACCAGGATCGCGCCGGGATCTCCCTGCGCGAAAGCGTGCTTGAGGCTGTTGGATACCAGCTCGTTTATTATCAATCCGCAGGGAATCGCGTCATCGATGCCAAGGTGGATCTTCTCCGCCTCGATCGTTATTGTTATCTCCGGCCGCAGGTACATGGAGCAAAGGTTGTTTATCAGCTTCGGAAGAAATGTTCCAAAGTCAATGTCAGCATACGTGGTGTATCTGTATAATTCATTGTGAATAAGCCCCATGGTCTCTATGCGGCTGACGCTGTCTTTGAATAAATCGACGCTTTCCGGGTCCTTAACGTGCTGCAACTGGATGCTCAGCATGCTGTGTACGATCTGCATGTTGTTCCTGACCCGGTGATGTATTTCTTTCAGAAGAATTTCTTTTTCCCTGATCGAGGCCTTGATCTTTTCTTCGGCATCCATTATCTCTGTCAGATCCCTGAATGATTCGACAGCCCCGATGACATTCCCCTGCATGTCATATATAATAGAAGAGGTCGCCCAGACATGAGTGCTTTTGCCTTCGCTTGATTTCAGGAGCCTGCCCGCAATGAGGATATCTTCCGTTCTCTGGAAAAAATCATATTCTTTAATAATTTCATCGTCCGGTTTGGTCATCAGTTCTACGAGCGGGGGTCCTTTGTAGCCGGGAAACGGCACTGCATTCTCGTAATCCCCTTTCCCGACGATATCCTGCGATTTGACGTTTGATACTATTTCTATGGCCTTGTTCCACAGGTAGACTTTTCCATTAACATCGATGATAAATGTCGGATCGGGGAGGTTGTCGATGATGGTGAATAACAGATGTTCGGATGTTTTCCGGGTTAAATCGTTCAGCTTTTTATCGGTTATATTTTTAACGCAGATAAGCCTGGCCTGCCTGCCTTCCCACTCCGTTGTGATCGAAAATATTTTTACAAAAACAAGGCGTCCATCTTTGCTTATAATGCGGAAGATTAAATCATCCGGCAATCCTTCGTTTCTTGCTTTTCTTATCTGGAATTCGGTAACTTTATCCTTGTCATCAACGTGAATAAATTCAAAAACGTTTTTATAGCTTACGTCGCTTACTGAGTATCCAAGGTCGGCAAGAGGTTTTAGATTCACAAATTCTATTTTGTTGTCAAGGATGACTATAATAAGATCGTTTGCGTTCTCCAATAAGAACTTGTATTTTATATATGTTTTATTTTCATCCATACTGCACTCCCGTTAGAAATCTACGCGTGGATGAACATTCGCATCCCGTTAAACTCCAGTCATAGTATCGTTCTGCCAATTACAAAGATCGATAGCAGGCGGCGCGGCCTGCCTGCAACGGTATCCTACATCTTCTTCAGTATATTCGCAAGGGCGAGCACCACGAATCCGATTGCGACAAGCCAGAAAGAAACCTGGCTCACGCCGGGTATTGCGATAAAATGCGCCAGGATGCCAGCGGTTCCGATTACTACCGCCACTACCCAGACTACTACTGTGGGTGCATTTGTTCGCATTTGTGACCTCCTGGTTCCATCGTTTGTTGATGCCGCGTGCAATAAAATTCCCGGAAAACTTCTTCCAGGAAGTTTTCCGGGGTCTTTTTTCTGTGTGAATAGAGGGCATGCCCCCTGCGCAAAATTCCCGGTGTATTTACTTTACCGAGTCTTTCATCTTTTGACCGGTTTCTTTGATTGACTGGCCGGCTTTGTCGTATGCATCATTAATCTTGTTGTCGGCATTGTCGATCGCTTCATCGATTTTCTGACCGGCATCCTCCGCGGGAGTTCCCTGTTTCTTGCAGCCTGAAACTCCGAGAATAAGCGCGCTCACTGCCAATACTGCGATAATAGCTTTGCTGAATTTAAACATCTTGTGTCTCCTTGTTTCTGTATCATTTAGTACAACTGGTTCCTGGAGACCTCCTTCCATGGAGATTTCCAGGGCCCGGTTGTGTAACGTGCATCCGCATGTACTGGAACTCTACCTGCGCCGCCCCATCAAGTACATGATGAGCCATATGGCAACGCAAATAATTGCAATAACAAGCACAACATGGATGTAGCCACCCAGGGAAAAAGAGGTGACAAATCCCAGTATCCACAAAATAAAAAGAATTAACCCCACGACCAATAACAAGTTTAATACACCACCCATAATAAACCTCCTGGTTTTGTTTGAGATATTGATGTTTTCAGTAGTATACAGGGAAAAGTAGCATATATATAAACTATTGGCAATAATCGGATTGGCACTATTATTGACTCACTGAAATTGATTATGGCCTGCTCCTTGAAAACCGCATGGGAGAGACGGTGGAATTTCCATTCACGAATAAGTCTGTAATAATGCCATAATTATTGCCATTTGAATTATAAAGGCGTCAAATTGAGTTATTTGAACAGCTGTTTGCGCTTTTATCGGTTTGCAGCCGGATTATTCGATTCGGGCCGGTTGTGCGGTCTCCAGCCATGTCCTGTATAATTATTCCTTGCTATCGTGGCAGTTGATCCCCCGTACTGTTCATGAGATTTTATGGAATCTGTCGGATATATCCTGTAAATTATAATTGTAATTAATTCATTATATCGTAACATGTAGCCGGGTTTTGTGATTAATTCCTGCACCGTGTTCCTGCATATACCTGGACCAGTAAGCAACAGTGAAGAACCCGGGGATGCGGCGTGCCGGTTGAACCTGGTCGACCATGAACTCGTGGCCCCCGGCCGAATTGGAGCATCGCATGAGGAGTAAGCGTTAATGTCATCAATGAAACAGGACCCGGAAAAGGAAGAAAACAAACCCGTTGATCCTACTCCCGGGGACGAGACGGTCGAGGTGGCAACCGGAGAGGATGAGCGCGATTCCTTTTACATTGTCGGCATCGGGGGATCCGCCGGCGCCCTCGAGGCGTTCGAGCAGTTTTTCCATGTAATGCCGCACGATACGGGGCTTGCGTTCGTGCTCGTTCCGCACCTCGACCCAACGCACAAGGGGATCATGCCGGAGCTCCTCCAGCGTTTCACTTCAATGAAGGTCCACCAGGCCCGTGACGGGCTCGCGGTGCAGCCCGACAACGTGTACGTTATCCCGCCCAACAAGGACATGGCGATAATGCACGGCGTCCTGCAGCTGCTCGAACCGGCCGCGCCCCGGGGACTCCGCCTGCCCATCGATTTTTTCTTCCGCCACCTGGCGGAGGACCAGAAGGAAAGGAGCATCGGCATAATCCTCTCCGGCATGGGTACGGACGGGACCCTGGGCCTCAGGGCGATCAAGGAACAGATGGGCACGGTCATGGTCCAGGACCCGGGTTCCGCGAAATACGACGGCATGCCCCGCAGCGCGGTAAGCACCGGCATCGCGGACTTCGTGGCGCCCATTGAGGAATTGCCGCAAAAGCTTGTCGGGTTCGTGAGCCACTATTCCAGGATCCGCAGCACCGCCCATCAGTTCGAGAAAAAAACACCCGGCGCATTCCAGAAGGTGATCCTCATGCTGCGCATGAGGACGGGTAATGATTTTTTTTATTACAAGAAGAACACCCTGCAGAGGAGAATCGACCGCAGGATGAGCATCCACCAGATCGAATCCATGGCCCAGTATGTCAATTATTTACAGGAAAACGAACAGGAGATCGACCTGCTTTTCAAGGAGCTGCTCATCGGCGTGACCAATTTTTTCCGGGACCCCGAGGCGTTCGAGGCGATGGCGGAAAAGGCGATAACCCCCCTT
Source organism: Spirochaetota bacterium (assembly GCA_041749375.1). Lineage (GTDB taxonomy): Bacteria > Spirochaetota > UBA4802 > UBA4802 > UBA5550 > RBG-16-49-21. The sequence goes on along the minus strand of JBGTBN010000065.1, from coordinate 74,563 downwards.
GTCCGGGGCAAGCTGGCGGATGACGTCATACGGGTCTGGGTGCCCGGGTGCTCGACCGGCGAAGAGGTATACAGCCTGGCAATCCTGATCGGAGAATGCCTGGAGCGGGAACAGCGGATGAATGTCAGGGTGCAGATTTACGGCACCGACATCGACCAGGAAGCGATCAACTTCGCGCGCAAGGGCTCGTATGCGGCCAGCATCACGGCCGACGTGTCACCGGAGCGGCTCGCGCGTTTTTTCGTGAAGGACGACGGGACCTACCGGGTGAAGAAGGAGATCCGGGAGATGGTCGTATTCGCGCCTCAGAACCTCATCTCCGATCCGCCCTTTACAAGGCTCGACCTCGTCAGCTGCAGGAACCTGCTGATCTACATCACCAGCGAAACGCAGAAAAAGCTCGTACCGATCCTCCACTACACGCTGCGCACCGGCGGGTTTCTCTTCCTGGGTCCTTCCGAAACCGTGAGCGGCTTCAATGATCTTTTCAAACCGGTTGACGGCAAATGGAAAATATTCAGCCGCAGGGAATCGGCGTCCGCGCTCACGGCCCTGCCGGAATTCTCCCTGATGGCCCGGACCCGGGATACCGGCCGCCAGCACCTTGCCGAAAGCCTTACCCGTGTTGCAGCATCGACGTTACAGGAATCGGTGCAGCGTATCATAGTCGAATCGGTAGCGCCGCCCGTCCTCCTCATCAACGAGAAAGGGGATTTGATATATGCAACGCGGAGGACCGGAAAGTATCTTGAGCCTTCGGTGGGAAAAGCCGCTCTCAACGTGTTCGAGATGGCGCGGGAAGGCCTGAAGTTCGAGCTCGCCATCTCCGTGCGTACGGCGCTCAGTAAAAAGACCGACGTGCACATCAAGGGACTGGAGGTCAAAACCAACGGCGATACCCAGACGGTCAACGTAACCGTGCGGCCGATAACCGGCGACGATCCTCTGAAAGGCCTCGTGATGGTCATATTCGAGGATGCGCCGGCACGGCCGCGGAATAAGCGGAAAAAAACCGGGGACGATACCGACGCGCACCGGGAAATCATCATTTCCGAGATAGAAAAAGAGCTCCAGTACACCAGGGAGCACCTCCAGAGCACCATCGAGCAGATGGAAACGTCGCAGGAAGAGATCAAGACGGCCAACGAGGAGCTTCAGAGCACCAACGAAGAGCTCCAGAGCACCAACGAGGAGCTGACCACCTCCAAGGAGGAGCTCCAGTCCATGAACGAGGAGCTGATAACCCTCAACGCGGAGCTCCAGACTAAGAACGACGAGCTTTCGATGACAAACAACGACATGCGGAATCTCCTGAACAGCACCCAGATCCCCACGCTCTTCCTTGACAACGATCTCAACATCAAGAGGTTCACCCAGCATGCGACGTCGATCTTCACCCTTATCGCGAGCGATATCGGCAGGCCCATAACCGACATATCGTCGAGCCTGGAATACGAAAACCTTGTCGCGGACGTGAACAGCGTCCTGGAATTGCTGATGTTCAAGGAGGCGCAGGCCTGTACGAAGGACGGGCGATGGTACACCATACGCATAATGCCGTACCGCACCATGGACAACATGATCGACGGCGTGGTCATAACGTTCAACGACATCAGCATTCACAAGATGCTGGAGGAAACGCTCCGGGAGAACAGGGACCGGCTGGCGGTAAGCGAGTTCCGTTATCGCGCCCTCGTCGAATCCCTGCCTCATCTCATCTGGGAATGCGCGCCCGACGGGGCCTGCGACTACATCGGGCCGCAATGGACCATCTACACCGGCGTTCCCGGAGAGCTCCTCACCGGTTACCGGTGGGGTTCGCGCGTGCACCCGGACGAATGGCAGGAAATTAAAAAGAAATGGATCGAAATGACGGCCGGGGGAGACAGGTTCGAACTCCTTTTCCGGATCATGGGCGCCGGCGGCCAGTACCGGCATTTCAGGGTCGCCGCTGTTCCCCTGAAAGACCACGAGGGGAAGCTTTTACGGTGGTTCTGCACCGGAATGAATGAGGGGGATTGAGCCGTAACGCGCATGTCGCAATACCCGGAATGATTATTCCCGGAAGGAACGGCGTAAGCGGCGGCCTATCCCGCAGTAACCGGCGCCGCCAGGAATTTTTTGCGACAGGTCCTGGTGAAACATCGCCGGATTTTCGGCCGCAGGGGCTTTAAATGGAAAAGAAACCGAAAGGGACTGGAAAAAAATTGAGCGCCACCGGCAACGTCAAGGAGCTCCGCCGTCAGGCGGAAGAGCTCCTGGCGCGGGGAGCCCGGGACAGCGCGGACGGGGAGACCGGGGACCCCGGGGCCCTTCTCCACGAGCTGTCTGTTCACCAGATAGAGCTTGAGCTCCAGAACCAGGAGCTCATGAACGCCCGCCAGGAAGCTGAAGAAGCGCGCGACAAGTATTACGACCTTTACGACTTCGCGCCGGTCGCCTACATCACTCTCGATGAAAAGGCGCGGATCCTCGAAATAAACTTCACCGGTGCGCGGCTCATGGGAGCGGACCGCTCATCGCTGGTAGGAAGATATATGCAGCTCTTTATCGATCCCGGCGACGTGCCTTCATTCAACGATTTGATCAGGGAGATCCTCCACGGCGTCGAAAAAGCGAGCTGCTCGATTTTCCTGGCGGCGGAAGGCGCCCCGGCCGTGCGGGTCCGCGTCGAGGGGATCCTTTCGCATTTTGCCGAGGGCGTCAAGCCGCAATGCCGCATCGTGATGGCCGACATAACGGCGCAATACAAGGCCGAGAATGAGCTGGTGCGCATGAACGAACAGTTGATCATGGCCCAGCGGTCGGCCGGGGCCGGTGTATGGGACTGGAACATACCCGCGGACACAATGCAATGGTCGGATGAACTGTACCGCCTGTTCGGCCTGGACCCTTCTATTACCGCGGCTTCTTCCGATGCAATGCGGAATCTCATTCACCCCAATGACAGGGCCATCGCCATGAAAAGCTTTGATGCCGCTATCCGGGACCATGTTCAGATGAATACAGAATGCCGGATCATTTCCGGGGACGGGGAGGTACGATGGATCAATTTCCTGGGCAATGCCGTGTACGACGGACAGGGGATGCCGCTGCGCATGTCGGGCATTTGCCTGAACATCATGGAGCGCAAGCGATTCGAGGAAGCATTGCTTGCGCGCAACGACGAGCTGGAGCACTTCAACAAGGTCGCTGTGGACCGCGAGCTTCGCATGGTAGAGTTGAAAAAACAGGTGAACGAGCTGTACGTGCGGGCCGGGGAACCGCCTCGTTACAAAATCGATATCACCGATGACCCGGATGATGCAACAGGATGAAAACGCCGTCCGGGACACGATCGCACCAGGGAGAATAACCGATGAAAAAAACAGGCAATGCCGGGAAAAAGCAGAAGGGTATCAGGAAATGCCTCACCGGTATCAGCGGACTTGACGATATCACCGCCGGCGGCCTTCCCCGCGGAAGGCCCACCCTTGTCTGCGGAGGCGCCGGATCTGGTAAAACGCTCCTGGCGATGGAATTCATAATACGCGGAGCGCGCGACTACGGCGAGCCCGGCGTGTTCATGGCCTTCGAGGAGACGGCGAACGAGCTCGCGGACAACGTGTCATCGCTGGGATTCGACCTGAACGGCCTGATCGCCCGGGGGAGTGTGGCCGTCGACTACGTATACGTCGAGAGGAGCGAGTTTCTCGAAACCGGCGAATACGACCTGGAGGGCCTGTTCATCCGCCTGGGCAGCATGATCGACTCGATAGGAGCAAAGCGGGTGGCGCTGGACAGCCTCGAGGTTCTCTTCGCCGGCCTGCCCAACCCGGGCATCGTGCGCTCCGAACTCCGCCGTCTTTTTCGCTGGCTCAAGGAAAAGGGCGTCACAGCCGTCATAACCGGCGAGAAGGGCGATGATACGCTTACGCGCCACGGCCTCGAAGAGTACGTGAGCGACTGCGTCATCTTCCTGGATCACCGGGTGATCAACCAGATCGCGACCCGCCGCCTGCGCATCGTTAAATACCGCGGGTCAAAGCATGGCACCAACGAATACCCTACATTGATCGACGAAAACGGCCTCTCGGTCATACCGATCACGTCGTTCGGGCTCAACCACGCGGTCACCAAGACGCGGGTATCAACGGGAATAAAACAGCTGGACGCCATGTTCGGAGGAAAAGGCTACTTCAGGGGAAGCAGCGTTCTTATATCGGGCACGGCCGGTTTGGGTAAAAGCAGCATCGCCGTCGCTTTCGCAGACGGCGTGTGCCGGCGCGGCGGACGGTGCCTCTACTATTCCTTCGAGGAATCGCCGGACCAGATCATCCGCAACATGGGGTCGATCGGATTCGACCTGGGGAGGCACGTTCGAAAAGGACGCCTCCATATCCACTCCATACGGCCGACCCTGTACGGGCTCGAAAACCACCTGGTGGAGCTTCACAACATGGTGGAGAAGTACAGGCCCGAGGCCATTGTCATGGACCCCATCACGAACCTTGTGACCGCCGGGAACAGGATCGATACCGGAATCATGCTCATGCGGATGATCGATTTCCTGAAGAACCGGCAGGTCACCGCGGTCTTCACCTCGCTTACCGGCGGCGGCGACGCGCCGGACCAGTCGGAGATCGGCATCAGCTCGCTCATGGACACCTGGCTCCTGCTGCGCATGGTCGAGTCCGACAACGAGCGCAACCGTGCGATGTACATCCTGAAAAGCCGGGGCATGGCCCATTCCAACCAGATGAGCGGGTTCGTGATGAGTGATGGCGGGATCGAGCTTATCGGCGTTCATTCAGGGTTCGCCCGTTTGAGCCGGGAGACGCGCGTGAAGAAGGGCAAGCCGGGGAGAGCGTGAGAGACGGCCCGGACCTGCCGGGCTGAAAAAAGCGAGGGTGCATGGCAACGAAAAAAGCTGCAGACGGCAAACGAAAAAGGAAACCGGCGAAAGCGAAATGGGACCTGCGTCTCTACGTCGCGGGCCAGACGCCGGGCCCGGCCGGGGCCCTCGACAGCCTGAAAAAGCTGTGCGAGGAGCACCGTGCGGAACAATATAACATCGAGATAACGGAATAAAGACCATTGGGGGGATATTGATGACTGGCAAACTTAACGTTAAGGGAAATACTCATGGAAAGACGCGCGGCGTCGCGAAAAACGAGTGCTATGTGCTCCTGTTGTACGTGGCTGGTCTCACGCCCCGGTCGTCCCAGGCGATACAATCCATAAAGAAGACCTGCGATGAATACCTTGCGGGGCGTTATGAAATTGAGATCGTCAATATCAATGATCATCCGGCGCTGGCCCGAAGCGAGCAGATCATCGCTGCGCCCACGCTGGTTAAAAAACTCCCACTGCCTCTTCGCCGCCTCATCGGCGACATGACCGACAGGAAGAAGCTCCTGGCGGGGCTCGACCTGGTTATCAAGCCGCAGGCGGACGAGGACGGGCATGATGCGTCCTGACGGTGGCCGCTGATGCCGCAACGCCGAGGAGGGAACGAGCATGATGCAGGAAAAGATCAACCCGGCGAATAAACGGCTCCTCCGGGAAAACCTCGATCTGCGGATGAGGCTCCAGGAAGCCGAAGAGACCCTTCGCGCCATACGCGATGGCGAAGTGGACGCGGTGATTGTCAAAAGAGACACGGGCGACCAGGTCTTCTCGTTAATGGAAACGGAAAACCTTTACCGCCTCATGGTCGAGACCATGAACGAAGTCGGCATGGCCGTATCTCCCGACGGAACGATCATCTATTCCAACAACCGCGCGTCCGTGGTCCTGCAGCTTCCGGCAGAGCGGATCGCCGGCCGCAACATCCGCGAGTTCGTACTCCCCGGCGATCTGGGGCGGTTTGATGCGCTGCTCGGTAACGCGCTTGAGCGGACCGCCAGCGAACGGATCGGTTTCACCCGGAATGCGGGACAGCCCATGGCGCTGCAGGTCTGGGCCAGCTGTATAGAACAGGCTGGCAATTTCATCATTTGCCTGGTCGGCACCGACCTGAGCCAGGTGGAATCGTACCAGGATATGATCGCCCAGCTCAATGAACGGAAGCAGGCCCTGCATAATTCCCGCATAGCCGCGTTCAACCTGATGGACGATGCCATCGAGGCGCGCCGCATGGCGGTCAGAGAGGGAAACCGCCTCAAGGCGGTCATGGAAGCACTGCCGATCGGTGTGGCCATTATCGACAAACTGGGGGGTACCGTGGAATCGAACCCCATGTTCGATGTAATATGGGGCGGCCACCGGCCGGATACGCTGTCGTTCGACGATTACAGAAAGTATCAGGCCTGGTGGGTCGATACGGGTGAACCGCTCGAAGTGATGGAGTGGGCCTCGGCCCGCGCGGTGCGCGATGGCGAGACCGTGTTAGGGGAGATGGTCAGGATCGAGCGTTTCAACGGCGAACAGGCATACGTTATAAACAGCGCCGCGCCCATTAATAATGCCGAAGGGGAGGTCGATGGCTGCGCGGTCGCGATCCAGGACGTCACCCCGATGTGGAACGCGGAGCAGGCCATCAGGGAGAGCGCCGGGCGCTTTGAGCTCCTTTCCATGACTGCCGGGGAATTGCTCAAGGCGAAGGACCCCCGTGCCATCATCGAGACCCTCTGCAAAAAGGTAATGGAGCACCTCGACTGCCAGGTTTTTTTCAATTACATAGCGGACGAGGCCGCCAGAAAGCTCCGGCTCAACGTGTACGGCGGCATTCCCGAAGAGGAGGCCCGCCGCATTGCATTGCTTGACTACGGGTCGGCCATCAGCGGGTGCACCGCGATTGAGTGCCGCACCATCGTTGCGGAGCACATCCCCACGACGCCGGATGAGCGCACCGATCTTGTCAGGTCCTTCGGGGTAAAGGCCTATGCCGCTCATCCGCTGATCAGCGAAGACGGAAACATGATGGGAACGCTCTCCTTCGGGACGAAATCCAGGGAGACGTTCAGTGAAGACGACCTGTCCCTCATGAAGGCGGTCGCAGACCATGTGACGGTGGCGCTGGTCCGCAGGCGGGACGGAGAGGCGCTCCGGGAAAGCGAAAAAAAATTCAGGGCCATTTTCGATAACATGACGGAAGGCGTTATTCTTCACGAAATGCTATATGACGAGGACGGTTCCCCGAATGATTACCTGGTCATAAGTGCAAACCCCGCAGCCGGGAAGCTCCTCGGTCTCGGGTCACGGGATGCCGCCGGCATGTTGGCAACAACCCTGTTCGGAGCTCCCGTGGCGCCGTTCCTGCACGCCTACCACCGCCTGCTGTCCACCGGCGAAGCGGCGCGTTTCGATACATACTTCGCGCCGTCGGACAAGTATTTCAGCATCTCGACCTCCCTTATATCCGGCAGCCGGTTTGCGGTCGTGATCGAAGACATTACCGGACGCTTCCTTGCAGAGGAGGAAATGCGCCAGACCCTCATGGCCACCACCGACGGCATCTGGAAGAGAAATTTTATTACCGGCGAGGTTTTTTTCAGCCCGCGTTACTATACCATGCTCGGATACGAGCCGGATGAGTTTCCGGCATCGCTGGACTCGTGGAAGGGGCTTATTCATCCCGACGACTTCGATCAGGCCATGCAGGTCCACACCCTGTTCGAGCAGGGGGACGAGGACAATTACGCCAACGAGTTCCGCCTGCGGGCGAAAGACGGCAGCTACCGGTTAATACGGTCCCGCGGCCGGGTGATAATGAGGGACGACAGCGGCAGGCGCCTGAGGATTATCGGCAACCACTTCGACGTCACGGAAGAGAAGGCGATGGTGAAGATGTTCGAGGAGACGAGCCTGCTCCTCACGACGATCGTCGATAATACCGACCTCCTCATCGCGTTTCTTGACAGCGACTTCAACTTCATCCGGGTCAACCGGTCGTACGCGGATGCCGGCGGCAATGATATGTCTTTTTTTCCCGGCAGAAACCACTTCTCCCTCAATCCATCGGATAACTTGCTGGAGGCTTTCCGGGAAGCGGTCGCTACCGGGATGCCGCTCTACCGGAAGGGGGAATCGTACGTCTACCCGGCAGGTTCCGAGCGGGGGGCGAGTTACTGGGACCTGAGCATCATCCCCATCAAGGACCATTCCGGTATCGTGAAAAACCTGGTGCTGACATTCGCCGACGTCACCAATTACAAGCTCCAGGAGACCCTCTTGCTGCATTTCAACGAGAGGCTCGAATCGAAGGTGGCAGAACGGACCGAGGAGCTTTTCGAAACCAATGAAAACCTCCTGGTAGAAGTCAGGACCAGGAAGCTTGCCGAAGATGAAAAGGAGCGGGCCTACGCGGATCTCCATACCATTTTCAACTCCATGAGCATAGGTATGACGGTGATCAGCCGCGACCACCGGTATATCAGCGTGAACAGGCGTTTTGCGGAGATGGTCTCCGTGGATCAGGAGGAGCTCCTGGGGAAACAATGTTTCGAATTGTGGGACAATGTCATCTGTTCATCCGGCAGCTGCCCCGTTAAAAATTTATTTTTCGGCACTATCCAATTTCCGTACGAATATGAGATGAAATACGTCAACCCGCAGGGCAAAGAGCTTTTGTTTCAGTTTATCATCATGCCGTATTTCGAAAGAGACGGCAGCATGGCGGGGATTATCAGCAACGTCATTGATATTACCGAAAAGAGGGAGATCCTTCTGAAGCTGACGAACATCATCGATGATGAAAGAAGAAACATCAGCTACGAACTCCACGACGATCTGGGGCAGAACCTCACCGCCATAGGCTTCATCATGGAATCGATCCGTCAGAAGACCAGTAACCCGCCCCGGTGGCTACTGGATAAGATCAACGAGACCAGCGAGCTCGTGATAATGGCCCAGAACAAAACAAGGAGCCTGTCGAAAATACTGAGCCCGGTCGACATAGGCCGTGACGGGCTGCGCGTATCCCTTGAAATTATGGCCCGGTCAATGGAGAGGGTCTACGACATCAAATGCGACATCAGCGTAGACGACGGGTTCGAGATTGACGACAATAACATCGCGACCATACTGTTTTATATCACCCGGGAAGCATCGACCAACTCGGTGAAACACGGGAAATCAAAAAACATCTCTATCCATGCCTACAGGGATGATACTACAAGAGGGATCATCATAAGGGACGACGGCACAGGCATCGGGAAAGCGATCGCCGACACGGGTATAGGACTCAGGATCATGAAATACCGCTCCCAGATCATCGGCGCTACCTTCTCCATGGAGAACAACGCCAGCGGTGGAGTGGAGGTGGCCGTTCGCCTGCCGTATTGACCGGGCTGCCGGGAGGCAGCCGTACGGGTCAGGGCCGTTACGTCACAGAACGATCCTGAATTCAGTTTTTCCTTCGCCGTTGAATTCCAGCCGCGCGTTCATAATGCGCGCCAGCACCGATACGAACCGGAGGCCGATGGTGTCCGCGCAATACGCTTCAATCCCGCCCGTAATGCCGACGCCGTTGTCCCTGACGATAAGGCGATGCCTGTTTCCCTCCGCTTTTTTTAAACCCAGATAGAGTGTCCCTTTCCTGCCTGCCGGGAATGCATGCCTGATGCTGTTGAGCACGAGTTCGTACATGATCAACCCGTGAATTACGGCCGGGAACAGGCCCATCTCTGACTTTTCTATGTCAATTTCAAGCGCCAGGGGCGCTTCGGCTTTCATCTGCGTGGAAATGATCTCTTTCAGCAGGGTGTTCACAAAGCTGCGCGTTTCAATTTTCAGTTTCGATTCGGTCAGGATGAGGCCGTCGCATATGATCGATGCGGTCAGGATGCATTCGTGGCATTCGCGGAGCACCGAGGTGAAATCCGTGCCGCCTTCAAAATCCGCTTCCGCCCGGGCCGTCTTCTCTATGATGGCCAGGATTTTTTTCACGCGTACATCGATTGCCTTTAAAAGATTCCGGTACTCCGGGGACAGGCGGGAAACATTTCCTGCAGCCCGGTCGTTTATGGGGATGTCACCGGCAATACAGCTGACGCGCATTTCACCGCGTTGCTCCCATGAGGCCAGGGATATCTCAAGCTTGAACGAGGCTCTGTCCTTTTTAACACACTCGATTTTCTGCCCTTCGAGCAGCGTGTCCGGTACATCGGATTTCAACATCCGTTCTATAAGATTATTGAAGATGTCCTTCGATTTCCCGGTTGTTACCGTTGCGGCGTTTTTGCCTGTCATCTCCGCGGCCGAATACCCGAAAAAAATCTCCGCCAGGGCGCTCCAGGCGATGATACGCTTGCTGCCATTAATAATAAAAAGGGTCCGGGGAATTTTTTCCAGCATCCGGTGCATGAACTCCACTTTTTCCCGCAGGGCCTTCTCTGCCGCCTTGTTCCGGAGGGCGAGCTCCAGCGCCACGTACAGGTCGGATTCGCGGAACGGTTTGAACAGGATGCCTGCAGGGTGCGCCATTGTCATCCTTCCCATGAAGTCGCTGGCGGTAGACGATGAAGTGAATATTATAGGGACATCCATTTCCATGCGGATTCTTTCCGATGCCTCAATGCCGTCATACATGCCCTCCAGGAAAGTATTCATGAGGATCACGTCGGGCTTGCTTGCAATTGCCATTGAAACGGCGGATTCCGAAGAGGAGGCGATACCGGCGACCTGGTGTCCCATCCGGCCGAGCTCCAGCTCCAGCCAGCGGTTTATAAGCGCTTCCTTTTCAGCGATCATTACAGTACACATGTATTGCCCTCTCTGTTATAATGTTCTGTTTATTTACAACCATGCGCGTCTTACGCTGCGGCCGGGGCACCTGACCGTCTCTCCGCACACGGAGACTGCCGGTCGCATCATAATATCTCGAAACCAATGAGTAAAATGTCATCTTCAATTGCGCGCCCGCCGGTATGCTCATGGACGTGTTCGAGGATACGGTCGAGCATGTCGCCCAGTGACGGCCTATACGATTGCTGGATAAGCGACCCCAGTTCGTCAAAGCCGATGATCTGACCGTGTTCGTTTTTTGCCTCCGGTATGCCGTCCGTGTACAGGAATAGCCTGTCCCCGCGGCTCAGTGGGACGGTTTTCTCTTCGAATTCCAGGTTGGGGAAAGCTCCCAGCACGGTGCCGTTCGCGTCCAGGAACCCGGCCTTGAGCACGCTGCTTTGAAGGTGAACGGGCCGCGGATGCCCGCCATTTGAAAAAATGAATTTCGGTCCGCCCGATTCGTCCCCGAAAAAAATAAAACCGTAAATGGCCGTGATGAACGTGGAATTAAGATATTCAATTAAATCACTGTTGAGCTGCCGGAGGTATTCTTTCGGCTTTAACCCGTGCGTGCGGCTTACGCGATCCGTCGCTGCCTTGAGCAGCGACATGAAGAGAGCCGCGGATATCCCGTGGCCGACCACGTCCCCGATGAAGACGCCCATGCATCCCTCCTGGAGCGGTGTCACGGAAAAATAGTCGCCACCCACCGCGTCAAACGGTATATAGCGGTATTCTATCCCGACCTGATCGGTCGAGGTCATCTTCTGGTTAAGAAACCTGCTCTGCACCAGTTGTGCGAGCCTCAGGTCGTTCTCCATTACGTTATTGCGAAGGCGACATTTTTCCTCGCTCGCGAGCAGCGTTTTTTCCGCCATTTTTTTCGACAGCGCCATGCCGATGCTGGCCCCGATCCCCTCGAAGAATTCTATCGTATCCAGCGTAAAGAGACCCTGCCGCCTGTCATGCATCTGAAAAAGTCCGATTGTCCGTTCTTGAGACCTGAGCGGAATCAGCGCCACTGATTCATACCCCTCGGTGATGCACCGGTTGCGCATGCGGGGATTAAATCCCGGTAGCGTTTTGGATATATCCATGGTGCTGGCGTTGTTCGTCCAGAAACTGCCCCGCTGCGTAAAATACCTGCTGCCGGGATCGGCGCAATTTTTAATTACAATTCCGCACCAGCAGTCATCGGCCGACGAATCGCATTTGTCTTTTGCCGGGATCCTTTCAGGGATGCACTGGTGCAGGCTGTTCTCCTCCGCCACGAAATGTTCGGGGAATCCCACGGCTATGTCATAAGGGTAATCGCTTCCGTCAATATGGCGTATGCCGACGGCCTCAATTCCAAAGAAGTTCTTGATGAGCATCACGATTTCCCGGATGGTGTCCTCCATCACGGACGTGTTGTTAAGAGCATCCAGAACGCTGAATGCCAGATGCATGCGCATTTCCGACATCTTGCGCTTGGTAATGTCCAGGATAAATCCGTTCAGGAGCGTTATTCGCCCGGTGCCGCTCGAGACGGCGGAACAGATATTCGATACCCATCGGGTTTGCCCGTCCTTGCGGGTGATGCGGTGCTCGATGGTGTTCGTTTCCCGGTTCGTGATTATTCCGATGAAGAAATCATTTACCAGCATGCGTTCGTCTTCGTGTATTATGGAAAACCATAGCTGCGGATTTTGCCTGAATTCTTCCGGGGTGTAACCGGTCACTTCCAGTGATTTGTCGCTGTGGTAGGTCGATGTAAAAATTCCGTCGGTGTAATCAATGCTGTAAATGTATTCCTGGATGTTCTGGATAAAGCTTCTGTTTTTGTTCTTCTGTTCGGTATGGATACCCTCGAACCGCAGGTCCGCGACTTCATTTTTCTGGCACGTTTCCTCGCCGGAAAACATGCTGCTGGTGCGGTCGTTATAATCCATAATTCTTCCTGTCGTTCAGTCCCGGTTCGTATCGATAGCCCATGTGGCATATCACCGCATCATCTGTAATTCCTGTATATCTGGCTGAATATCGACTTCAGCGACTGGATCTCGCTTTCGCGGCCCCTGATCAATTCCATTATGTGCATTTCCTGCTCTTTCCACCGTCGTTCTTCTGATTGGTACGTGCTGATTCTTCGTTCCATCTCGTCAACCCTGAGACGTATCTCCGGTAATTCATGGGCGCGTTTCGTATTTTTTATTCTGGTTTTCATCTAATTTAATCGTCGTGCATGGTGGAAACCGACACATGAAATATATCATGGATGTAGCAGTCCGGTCAATACTCAATAATAGACTATTATCCTATAGCGAAATTGAACAAGCGGCAATAATCACCATTTCCGGGGCATGCCATGGTTACCGCTATGGTGTGAATTCTACCGGGTCGTTATGCTCCCCGGGAAAAAAAGATGAGAACACAACCGCTCGGGGCGGTTGTGTTCTCGTGACATTTAAAGTGGGAGTTTAATGAGGACGATGTTTTCAATCATTGAACAATTCCCTTGAGCCCGGAGTTAAGCCTGCATTGACGGCTGGATGACAGCCCATGTTCACAAACCTGTCCGGTTGCCGGCCGCCCGGGGCAGGCGTTTTTCCTTTTGAAAATAAAATGTAGCATTATTTATAATAAGTTGCAATAACTCGAAACCTGTTATTTTATACTAATAGGTTTCCATTACTCATCATCCTGGTAAAAAACAGATATATAGTAGAAATCAGGGCGAGGGTATTTCGCCAGGGCATTTAGACTTCTATATTTCTTGACAAATCGTATCAGATGTATTACTTATAAGCTATCTTCTGTTAAAATATAGTGTATAAGCATGCTGGAGCCCGGTAATCATCCCGGTGGATGTTCTGAAGGCGCTCGAAAATGAAGAAAACTGTACATTTCTACGCATTTATAGTGCATTGCATAAATTCGTTAGTAAATAATACTTCATTTACGGGTGTTGCAATTTTGACAGATATATGTATATTTTAAGTGTTTGAGAATTATTTGGAAACTACAGGCACCACTCATGGCAAGAAAAAATGACAAAGAAGAAATAGCCGTTCTGGAGACACCGGAGACACTGGAGACACTGGAGACACCTGCTGACACGAGAACCGGCCCTATCCGCGTCATACTTGTTGACGATCATCCGATTGTGAGAAAAGGCATCAGGGAAGTCCTCGAAAACTCCGGTACCATTTCAGTCGTGGGAGAAGCATCCAGTTCGGATGAAGCCATCCGGCTTATCAATAAAGAACCCCCTGACATGATGATCGTGGATATCATCATCAAGGGAAGCTCCAACGGCATTGACCTTGTCAAATCGATAATGGAGCGCATGCCATCGATCAAGTGCCTCGTGATGTCAATGCATGATGAATCGATGTATGCGGAACGGGCCATCCGCGCCGGCGCGCGGGGATACATCATGAAGGACATAGCGCCCAGAAACATCATCGAGGCGGTGCAAACCGTCATGAACGGCGAGCTGTACCTTCGGAACGATACGATGAAAACCCTGGTCGACAAACTGCTTACCCGTAGCGGACAGCCTGTCGAGACGAGCACGGATATCCTCAGCGACCGCGAATTCGAGGTTTTCCGGCTGCTGGGGAACGGGTTTAACGCGAAAGAAATATCTCAGAACCTGAATGTCAGCATCCACACCGTGGAATGCCACCGCAGAAATATCAAAAAGAAGCTAAAAGTCAAGCATTCATCAGAATTGCTGAAATATGCAATCCAGTGGGTGATCAGCTCGGGTAAGTAATTTATTTTCCGTTTATTGATTACTGACGCATACCTTTGTTGGCGATATCATGGATTATTATAAGCAGCACACATATTCCTGCACGACATGGAGTGATGCAGTTGTAAAGGGGAATGCTGGGCGGAGTATGGCGCTGCATACCAGGAAATGGACCGGGAGGTAGCGGCATGGATAACAATCATCAGACTGATGACACCGACATCGGCATGCTTATGGAAAGGATCCGCACCCTTGAGCTGAAGGAGAAGATACATCTCTGCAGGCGCAGTGAATGGAAAAAGAGAGAACACGAGCTGGACGCCATGCTCCGCCTCAAAACAGGAGAACTGGCGGTTCTCTCCGAAATGCTGAACTCCTATCTCGACCGGGATCAGCAGTCAGGCTGATCATGACGGGGCCCCGTGCGTTTGACCTGCGAATCCGCGACATCTGTACCCGCGCTGCAACGAATGAATCAATAACATTAATAGGAATTATGCATAATGGACCCATATGAAATATTGGGAGTATCAAAAAACGCATCTGATGATGAAATAAAAAAAGCATACAGGAATTTAGCAAAAAAAAATCATCCGGATTTAAACCCCAATAATAAAGAAGCGGAGCAAAAATTTAAAAATATCAGTGTCGCTTATAGCCTGATCGGAACAAAAGAGGCGCGGGAAAAATTTGAAAAGGGCGAATTAGACCAGCAGGCAGCTGATGCACGGTTCAGATCCGGTCCCTTTTATCATGAATACCAGGACAGCGGCGGCCGATATACCAATTACTATGAAAGCGGCAACGAAGACATTTTCAGAACCTTCTTTTCTGAATTCATGGGTAAAGGCAGGCAGGTTGACATGCCGGGCCAGGACCATCTTTATAAAATGGAGATAGATTTAAAAGATGCGGTATCAGGAGCGGAACGTGAGATCATGCTTGCGGGAGGAACAAGATTAAAGGTTAAGATACCGGCGGGTATTGAGGAAGGCTCAAAATTAAAGTTTAAAGAACAGGGCGGACCCGGGGTCGGGAAAGGCAAACCGGGCGATGCGTATGTTGAAATTATTTTTAAATCTTCAAAAGATTTTAAAAGAAACGGGAGTGATATCGAGATTGAAATTCCGATAACCCTTGATGAAGCCGTTAATGGATTAAAAATTAAGGTTCCAACCATAGATGGTGCCGTTTTACTGACTGTCCCGCCTGGCGCCAATACGGGAACAAAACTACGAATAAAAGAAAAAGGCCTGCCGCGTCAGAACGGAAAAGGCCGGGGCGATCAAATTGTTGTTTTAAAAGTTGCGCTGCCTGAAAAAACCGATTCTGAATTCAATGAGTTTATAAAAAAGTGGAGTAACGATCATCCCTATAATCCCAGAGAAAAATCCATATAGCAGGGACATACTATATGAAAGAAAAAAATAATTATGAAATAACAGAAATTATCGAATTATATAAGCTAAATGATATTTTTATTTATGAATGCATTGAAAGAGAATGGATTGTACCCTCTAATACTGAAGAAACACGTCTGGACCAGGAGGATATAGCAAGGATTCTTCTCATAAAGGATTTGAAAGAAATCTTCGGCGTTAATGATGAATCAATTCCAATCATATTGCATTTGATTGACCAGATCCACTGGCTTAAAACTCGTTTAACGCATTATATGGAATCAATCACTTGATCAATGGTATGTCTTGATGAGAAGGGAATATTTTTCTGCAGTGAAAAGTGGGGTCATGTTTAACGGAATAACGAATTCGCAGACCGAAACCGGGTGGAATGCCGGCGCAACGGTACGAGTCCTCGGCAATCGGCTGGCGGACAGCCAGGGGAGGACCCTCATGCTTCGAGGGGTAAATCTGGGCGGGAATTCGAAAATCCCCGTAGGTGACGCCGGTGACTGCTCCTTCCGCAATGATCTTTTTTTCGACTGTAAAAACGTCTCTTTCGTCGGTAGGCCCGTTCCCCTGAACGAAGCGGATGAGCATTTCCGCCGGCTCCGCACGTGGGGCTTCACCTTCCTCCGCCTGCTGGTGACCTGGGAGGCGATAGAGCATGGCGGGCCGGGAGTATATGATGAGGAATACCTGGCCTACCTCCGCGCCGTTGTGAAGAAGGCCGGGGAGCACGGATTTCTGGTGCTCATCGACTTCCATCAGGACGTGTGGAGCCGGTGGACCGGAGGCGACGGCGCACCGGGATGGACCCTGGAAGCGGCGGGCTTTAACATACGGAACATGGCGCAGACCTATGCCGCGATACTGCATGACCCGTCGGACAGGTCCAGGCCGCACATGACCTGGTTCGCCAACTCCAACAAGCTCGCCGCGGCGACCATGTTCACCCTGTTTTTCGGCGGTAACGATTTCGCGCCCTGCACCCGTATCTGCGGCAGGCCCGTGCAGGAGTATTTTCAGGAGCATTATATCAATGCGGCGCTGCAGGCCGCGTCGCGCCTGGCGGACCTGCCCTGCGTCATCGGGTACGAGCCCATGAATGAGCCGTCGCGCGGCTACATCGGGTGGGAGGACATGACCCTGCCCAGGATCGTGTACGATCACGGCATAACCCCGAGTCCTTTAGAGTCCATGCTTATCGGCATGGGCCTCTCCCAGAAGGTCGGGGTATGGAAGCGAAATTACAGGGGAACGAAGCAGGCGGACATGAAAACCGTTAACACCGAAGCGGTCAGGGCGTGGCTCGAAGGCCATGACTGCATCTGGCGCCAGAACGGTGTGTGGGATTTAGACCAGGACGGCAAACCGCGGGTCCTCAGGCCGCGTCACTTTATCGAGGTTGACGGCGCAATAATCGATTTCGCGGCCGATTACCTCCTTCCCTTTGTCCGGCGCTTCAGCCGCGCAATCCGATCCGTTTCTCCGGCAGCCATCATGTTTATTGAGGGCGAGCCGATTGAAGAAATATTCAAACTCCATGCTGGAGAGCTCCCGGACGCGGTTTACGCTCCGCACTGGTATGACGCCATCAGCCTCATCAGGAAAAAATTCACGCAGTTTATCAGCGTTGATAATTTCAAGGGGAAGCTCGTGATCGGCGCGAAGCGGGGCAGGCGCTCCTTCACGGATCAGCTGAGGAGGTTCAAGGCTATTTCCGAAAAAAAGCTTGGCGACATGCCCGTGATTATCGGCGAAATAGGCGTCCCCTTTGACCTGCACCGGGGTAAAGCCTATCGCAGCGGCGACTTTTCCAGGCAGGTCATGGCCATGGACAGAAGCCTCGCAGCGGCCGAGGGAGCCCTCTCGGGATATGTCCTGTGGAATTACAATCCCGATAACACGAACAGGTGCGGCGACCAGTGGAACGGCGAGGACCTCTCCGTCTTCAGCCGTGACCAGTGTTCCGACAGCGGCGACATCAATTCCGGGGGCAGGGCGCTGGAGGCGATTATCCGGCCGTATCCCATCGCAACGGCGGGGACGCCGAAGCACCTCTCCTTTGATTATAAAAAGGGGATTTTCACCTACACGTTCCTGCATGATCCCGGCGCCGGAGCAACCACGGAACTATTCATTCCATCATACCATTACCCGGAGGATTACCAGGTGGACATATCCGACGGCAGCTTCGAAAAAGACTGCGGCAACCAGCGCCTCACATACCGGCACGGTACAGAGCGGACCGATCATACCATCCGTATCACGCGCCCCCGGTCATCCTGACGATTTGCATGTCTCAACGGACGGCACACTGCGCGGGGGGCCGCGCTGTGTGCTGATTAACGGGCACGCTTCTTCGCCGCCAGTCTCTTTGCAGAAAGGACCCTCTTTACCGGTGATGTTCCTGCTTTCAAATCTATTATATGCTTTTTCTTTTCTTTATTTTCATAGTCGCCGAATTCATACTCTATGGCGCCAGACCGTATCTCGCCTTTGAAAATCCGGTGCATGGAGATTCGTAATCCCTTGAACAGGAAGCCCATCCTCCCTTCCTTGACGTAGCGGCGCACGCTCACGCATACATGCGTGGATTTGAGAATTTCCAGGGGCCGGAACTTCGCGGCCCGCCGGACAAAGTCACAGTCCTCCGCCAGTACCACGCTTTCGTCGAATCCTATGATCCGCTCGAAGAGTCTCCTGGTGACCAGGATGCAGAACCCGAAGGCTTCCGGTTTTATTTTTCGCTCTATCCGGATTACCGTGTAGATGAGACGATTGATGATGCGATCAAGCAGTTTATTCCCTATGGGCTTGAACTCGCAGGTGGCCAGGTCGATATATCTCTCCCACATTTCCTTGAAAGCATTTTCCAGGAAGTCTTTCGCCGGGATTACGTCGGCATCAAGGAAAAAGAGGAAATCGCCCGCGGCTTTTTTTGCGCCCGCGTTTCTCGCGATGCCCGGCATCCCTCCTTCCACTACCAGCGCGCCATATTCTTTCGCTATGGCCCTCGTCCTGTCCCGGGAACCGGCGTCGGAAACGATTATTTCGAAATCCTGGAAACTCTGTTCCATCAGACTCTTGAGAAGCTTGGGGAGGTATTCCTCCTCGTTAAGCGTGGGGATTATGACGCTGACTTTTTTTTGTAATCCGTCAGCGGTATTCTTTCTTTTTAGATTATTATTCTTCATAACATACCATGGTTCCTTTCTTGTGATATCCTCTATTTGCGTCGAGATACACGACGTCGGACCGGGGCCGTGCCCGCCCGCCAGGGGGCGGACACGGCCGGTCCCGCCGATCGGCAATTCAGCGTCCGGCCGGGTAATCAGCGCTTGGCGGTGAATTTATCCTTCACCTTGTCGATGAGAACCTTGGCCTTGCCCGTCACTTCGTCGAGTTCACCTTCGCGACGGAGGTCGTCATTGTCGGTCAGTTCGCCTGCCGCCTTTTTCAGTTTGCCCTTGATCTGGTCTGTTTTTCCGCTCATGATTGTATCTCCTTTATTTTGTGAATCTGACTGTACATCTTTCTCCGCGCTCATCGGCAGCAGTATCACCGGAATCACCCGCAGACCCCCCCCGGGGGGGGGCTGCGGGGCGTAATCATTTGGCGCGATCGACTTCGGACGTGAATACCGGTTCATGCGTGGGCAGCATGCCCCTTCCGCTCGGCTCCGGCGTCACAAGTACTTTAAATCGGCGATGCGGCGTCGTTGTTATGAGGGTCCCTTCGAGATTCTTGTTCAGGATCATGGCGCCGACGTTTTGCATGACGCCGTTCCGCGGCTCGATCCATACGACGTAGACCGTTGCATTCGCTGCAACCTTCGACGGCGGGGCCAGGCGTTTAACCCGGACAACGATTTTCGTATTGTCGTTCACTCCCTTTGTGAATTGAACCGTCCCTTCGCTTGCCGGGACGCCGATGCCCGAGGTCATGGATTGGTTTGATTTGCAACCAATATGCATGACTGCGAGTACGGCGAACATCGGTATCGCGACCGCCAGCACTGTACCCATAACGATCGAATTTGTTGATCTCATAAATCGTCTCCTTTTTTTTAATAAATTATTAATCCGTTGATCTTTTGCATTAAAACCGTCAGCCGGTCTTCATGAAAGATGCAATTTCACTCCATCCCGGCGATTGCCGTCGTTTCAAATAATAAGGTTCTTCAGACTCACGAAAATATAAAATTCCCCGCTCTCCAGGTCGAAGGGTATGCAAATCACGGGAACGCCCGACATCCATGCGAACTGGTGGTTGTACCCTTTCACGATGGACGGAAGCGAGATCACGATTTTAACCTCTTCCAGGGCCTTTTTGGAGTTACCCGCTATAATGTTGATAAGCTCGCCGATCGAATCGATCGCCACTTCGTCAAACATCAGGGCCTCCGTGTTGGTTATGTGGGACACGGTTTTCAGGGCGATCGCCTTCGGAAAGCTGATCACCACCATCCCCAGCACCTCTCCTGCCAGCCCGATGATTCCCGAGATATCGTATTTGATCGTTTCCGTGTTCGGGATATATATAAAGGGCTTGTTCGCCTTGACGTAGAGGCCGACAAATTCTCTGAATACGTTCCGTGTTGCCTCGATGAATGGATTTACATACTTGACGTTCATGAATCGTTCCCTGCCGTGTTATTTAATATACATCTCCGTTTTTTTAAGAATCATGGCGGCCGTTATCGGCTTCACGATATAATCGGTGACCCCCTCCTTGATCGCCTCCATGACATTGTACTTTGCCGATTCCGCGGTCACCATGAGGATGGGGAGATTCTTGTACTTGTCCATCATTCTCAGCATCTTGACGAGCTCAAGGCCGTTCAGTTCCGGCATGTTCCAGTCAACAAGCAGCAGATCTATGGTATTGTGATCCAGGATCTCAAAGGCCGCCTTGCCGTCGGGGGCCTCCTTGAATTCAGTGTCGACCATCATCTGGTCGCTTATTATATTCTTGAGGATGTTCCTCATTATCATCGAATCATCTACCAGGAGAATTTTCATGACATGCCTCGGGCCTTGTTCATTGCTGTAAGCTTTGCGGAAAACTCATTTTCAGTGAAACGCCTATGCCGGGTTTGTTCGAGATTTTCAGCGTCCCGTGCAGGGAGTTCAACACCGTGTGCCCTACCGCCGACATGCCAATTCCCGCGCCCGATACCATGTCGGGATCTTCCTTCGTGCTGAAACCGTTTTTAAACACGAGGGTCAATGTTTCCTTTTCGGTAAGCCTTGCTGCCCGTTCCGGGCTTATGAGTTTTTGCGCAATGGCCGTGCTCGCGATTTTCTTCAGGTCGAAACCGCCGCCATCATCCGAGTAGAGCACCGAGTATTCGGAATTTTCACTGAATATGTGGATATTTATCCTGCCCTCGTCATACTTGTCCCTTTCCCTTCGTTTCGCGACATCCTCGATGCCGTGAGCGGCCGAGTTTCTGATGAGATGGACCAGGACTTCCTTCAATGACCGGTACTCCCTTTTCGGGAGTCCGTCGATGTCATAGATGAAATTCAGCAGTATACGCTTGTTGTACTGCAGTGCGGATTTTTCGCTGATGAGGTTGAGCTCCTTTCTGAGGACCGCCATGTCCATGAAATCCAGGTGTTCAACCTTTTTCTGCAGGTGGAGAAGCTCCATGATTTTCAGGCTGCTTTTCCGGTACTTGCCAAGGATGTCCCGCAGTGATTTTTTCAGCTCGTCAAACTGGCCGATATTGATGGTGATGCTGTCTTTGGAGATCTTGCCGGTGCCTTCGCCTATGGAAAACAGCTTCTGGGCGACCGAGTTGACCGTGTTGACCATGCTGTATATTTCCTCGTAATGCTCGATTATTTGCAAATTGATTTCCATTGTCACGTCCGCATCGCCGATTGTTTTAATGAAGTCCTCCATGTTTTTCGCCGCATGCGCTATTCCTTCGAAACCGAGGGAGAACGCCTCGCCTTTTATCAGGTGGACGATTCCCTGGATTTCATCAAGGAGCCTGGCGTTTTCCCTGTCCTGCTCGATCTCCATGTACCGTTCCTGGATCTTTTCCAGCACATCGTTCATTTCATTGATAAAATTAATTACAAGGTCCTTGTCGTTCCTGTATATCGACGACATGATGGACATTTCATCGTCGAAGGCCTTTTCTGATTTCTTAAAGGCCACATCGACGTTTTCATCAAGCGTGATGTCGTTGAATATAAACATCACGTTCTTGATCGTCCCCGCCTGATTCTTCATCCTCACTATTTTTGATTTCAGGATCGTCTCCTGCATCGCCCCGGCCTCGCTGTTGGGGTACGTGAACCTGCCGACCGGGTTCACGCCATTAATCATGTCATCCGACGTCGCGGTGTTGGTGAAACAAAGGTCCAGGTACTCCTTCAGCTCCTTCTTTATGCTTCCCGCAACATGCCGGAAAATGGTGTCAAACACGGACTTTCCGTTGTATTCCATCTTTCCGAACATTCCTATAAACGGCTGGTTATATCCATATTCTATGTTCAAATTCCGGTCTATCACGCAGATGCCTTCATGGATATTATTTGTGATTTCAACAAGGTGTTCCAGGTTGGCCGAGAGCTCTTGCACCAGCTTGTCAATTTCATCCTGCTGCCCGGATGCATTGAGCTGGCTTTCGAAATATTCAAGTTCTTCCGATGCAAGCGACAGCCTTTCCCGGATGTTCATAAATGCTACCACTGCGACGGCGAAAAGCGCCGGATACAGAAGTATAAAAAAATGAACCGGATTGTGCAGCAACGTTGTTATGGGTGAGTTTTGTTGATGCACGAAAAGGTGATCGACCATAAGCGCCGAGACCGGGAACAGGGCACCGGCAGCAAAGCCAATTACGCCATATAATATTTTCTTAATCATGATTGCCCATCGTTATGCTGGTTTCCAGCTAATTAAAAATTCCGTGTACGGGTCGCCCTTGATCAGCGATTTTCCGGTCTTCACCAATACGTCTTTCTGGCCGCTTATCTCGACTGCGCACTCGATCCATCCCGCGATTCGGTTCTCGATGATCTCGTCCAGTTCGGGGAACTGGTCTATGTGGAGGATGCCCTGGTTCTCGCTGCTCTCGGTCACCTTGATCGCCGAGGGTTTGTAATACGTGGGAAGGATCACGCTGGCACGCTTGATCAGCGATTCGACCGATCCCAGGCGGACGAATATTTTATATATTGAATGTAACGTGAACTCGGCACTGAACCTGCCTGCTTCCCATGCGCCCCTGATGGAACCGTCGTAAAACAACTCGCATATCCTTCTTGTCGGCTCGCTCATTATCGACTTCAACGGATACCATTCATTGAGCTTGATGGGATACCGGTATACGTCGCGCGCGTCGGCTGACAGCGTGTGCAGCCATTTGTAGAAGCCTTCCTTGCCGAATTTATTCCGCACAAATTCCGGTATGGATGCCAGTGCCGCACCTTTCACTTCCATTACACACCTGCATCTTCAGAACTGCCCCGGCCCGGTGACCGGCCGCCCCGCCTTGCAAAGTTTATCCGGCCATTCATGTCCCCTCCGTGATCACGCTTCCCTTCAGAATCAGCCCATGTGCTGAATATGGTGAACCGAGCACCATGTTGAAATAGTATGAAATAAATACACCCCGGTCAATACCCTGAAATCATTAAACCAGTATCGTCAAATAGGTTGATCAAATCATTTGTTATTCTCTGACTGAATTCATGATACCGCCTTTTATCTTCTGGTTTCCGGACTCATGCATCAATTTGAATTGTACCCGCTGGATGAACGTGAGAACATTTTCCAATTCCCGCCTGTTAGCTATCATGGACATGCGCATCTCGCCGTGAATCAGGGCGATAGTCATGACGAGCGCCCTGATCTCGTCCAGATTGACGGGGTATTCCAGGAGCATCCGCGTCAGCTTTATTGATTTCGGGGAGAGGTCCTCTTCGAATTTCACTAACTCATTTTTATGTATGAGCAGCAGGGCATCAATGCTTTCAACCTGCTCATCCGATAGCATGAGCCGCTTTTTCAATGTCCCGGAATTGAAGGCCGTATCGGTCAACGGGCCGGTGTTCACCATGAAGTGGCCCATTGTTTCGTGAAGAAGGTGCCTCTCCGTAAAACAGTGATTCTTTTCAGCCCGGGCAAATGCCGGCGAACCTGCCATGATGAATGACATCGCAATGCATAATAGTTGTAACGCCATATTATCCTCCCTCTCGCTTCAACCGGCCTTACATGTATGAATAATCCATCATAACTGATTCCATGGCGCGGACATGCCGGCTCCTCTGAATGAGGAGACGGCCGCCTGTCCGACTTCCGGCTACATCATCATCTTGCCATCCTTTTTCTTCAGGTTTTTTGGATGATGCATCGACTTGAATTTCACCCGCTGGGCTGGTGTAAGTACTTTTTCCAATTCCAGCCTGTTTGCTATCATGGACACATGCATCTCTCCATGAATCCGGGCAATGTCCATGACGAGCCCCTTGACTTCTTCAAGATTAACCGGGTCTTCCAACAGAAGCCGCTCGAGCTTGATGGATTTCGGAGAGAGCTCCTCTTTGAACTTTAAGAGCTCTTTTTTTTGTGCGAGAAGCAGCGCATCAATCCTGCTTACCTGCTCTTCCGTCAGCGCGAGGTGTTTCTTCAGCATCCCGGTATCGATGGGTCCACCCATCATCGGGCAGGACTTCATCATGGGGCATTCCATCTTGCCGTGCTGCATGCTCTTTCCGTTGTCGCCGTGGGTCTTTTTGCCCTGCGCAATTGCCAGTGAGCTAACCATGATGAATGATACAGCTATGAGTAGTATTTTATGTAACATTTAAAACCTCCCTTATAATGATTATTATTTATTGTCCCCCAGGTCCCTGCTTCTATTGCACGATAACCTGGAAAAGCACTCGCATGTTGGCCTTTGCTTCCTTCGAATATATACTGTCGGGTAACGGCTCATATTCCGCCGGTCTCATTTCGCCAAAGCCGATTGTCTTGAGCCTGTTCGGCATAATGCCTCCTCTCGTGAAGTACTTCCGGACGGCTACCGCCCTTCTTTCGCTCAGTTTCTGATTGTACTCCTGGGTTCCCTTGGCGGAAGTATACCCGGCAATTCTGATCCTCATTTTTGGGTTGGCTTTCATGATCTTGATATTAATGTCAAGTATGTCCTCCCCCTTGGGGGTAATGAGAGCCTTGTCAAAATCGAAGTGATTATCCTCGAGAACGATCAGCACGATCTCCTTAGCTGCCGCTTTATCCTCGGTGCATACTCTCTTCGTCCCGTTAAGCAGGAATGTCGCGCCGACCGTGTATTCCTGATTGAGCCGCAATTTCCGGTATTGGGCGCCTCCATCGAAGACCAGCGCCTGCTTGACGTCGCACCGCAGCGCCACTGTTTCGGAGACATACCACTTGATCCCTGCGCCGTAGTCGATTAAAACGCGATTCCGGTCCTTGATGCCCTTCGGGCTGTAGATATGATAGCCGCCGCCCCCGGCCTGAAGGAACGGCACGAATTCACCGTCAGGGTTGAAATGGAACAGGACGTCGAGCCCGTAGCGAAAGAAGTGAACATCCCGATTTTGCACCAGCATGGAAACCGTCTCGGTAGGGACATAGCCGAACATGGCCTCCAGTCCCCAGTATTTGGTGATATTGTACCCGGCGCGAAGGCCGTAGTACGAGCGGAGGTCCAGTTTTTGTCTGTAGTCAAACTGATAGAGGCCGAGGAACGGGCTCAGGGTGAATGTCCCGCTCTGGTTCTCTGAAAATCCTGGAGCGGCAAGGCCAAGAAGGAGCAAACCGCTCAGGGAAATCATCATTAATTTTTTCATTTTTATGCCACCTTGCAATTGTCGTTTTATCCGTTATGTTATCATGCCGGTAATCGGCTGACCCGGTTATGGAGCCGGCACGTTAATAACCGTGTTCACCATGGTAACTCCGGCGGTCAGGCTGATAGCCCTGCCATTCAGTATCGTTACCGGGGGAGTACCGGCCGTGGAGAACGTGATTGCTGTTTGAGCAATGATTGTTCCCGCCATCGTACCGCTGCCTGCGGCGTTAATAGTCGCTGAAGAGCCCACCTGCCAGAAGATATTTTTAGGCTGGGCGCCGTTGGTCAGGATGACGCTTTGAGGGTCTGCCACACCCGGGCCGCCAACCGTTAGAGTAGTCGACATCTGGAATACCCAGACGGCATCCGGATTCCCGCCGCCGTCGAGGATAAGATCGCCGCCCTGTATCAGAAACGAACCCGCTGGAGCCGTATAGACCCCGGGAGCGAGAGTTTGTCCGCCCAGGTTGCCGCCCGGATTTGAGCCGGCCGGTTTTGCAACCAGGGCATTATACGCGGCTTGCGCGTCGAGAAGGGCCTGTGTTGCAATCGCGCAATAAGCGTCATTTACGACGTTCGTCGGACCCGAGGTGGAATTGGTACATGTGTAGATCGTCCCGATCACGGCCCCGATATTTAATGGCGTTTCCGTGTAGACATCTACACCCGAGTCATGGAACCCGGTTATCGATGCAGTAAGCGTGGCCGTGGTACCGATGTTCCCGCTAATGAGCGTCTGGATCCCCTGATTGGTCATCCCGGCGCTGCCCCCAAAAATACCGAAAGTGACTGCTTCATTAAG
Organism: Spirochaetota bacterium; assembly: GCA_041749375.1. GTDB lineage: Bacteria > Spirochaetota > UBA4802 > UBA4802 > UBA5550 > RBG-16-49-21. The sequence goes on along the minus strand of JBGTBN010000065.1, from coordinate 48,065 downwards.
CGGCACTGCCCCGGGTGCGAGTCTCGTTCCCCCGCTGAGAAGCAGGTAGGATGTTTGCATCCGGTACCCGTGATCATGGTCGCATCCGGACGCATAAACGAGCAGAAGAGACGCAATAAAACAGATCGTCCTGCTGTACATTCTTGTAAAACCTTTGTCTGTGTACATATGTTTGTCCTTGTAAAAATTTGATGGGATGTGTCTATTAGTCCCTTGTCAGGATTACATCATCGTGCTTGTTATTTATACCGTTCATTGCTGCCATGCAGATGCAGAATTGCGTATTTCGGCCAACCGCACATCAATTGTTTGACGCATCAATTCATCTACAGGAGCGATTCGGCGTGCCCCCAGTTCACCAGGCTCTCGAAAAAAGCCGCCACATAGTCGGGACGTCTGTTCTGGAAGTCCAGGTAGTATGCGTGTTCCCACACGTCTATTGTAAGAAGGGCCTTGGTTCCATGGGCAAGAGGCGTGTCCGCATTTGATGTTTTCATTATCTTTACCGCCTCGCCGTCAAGTACGAGCCATGCCCATCCGCTGCCGAACTGGGTAACCGCCGCATTCTTCATTTCATCGATGAATGCATCAAGGCTCCCGAACGTGGTTTCAATCTTCTTGAGCAGTTTGCCGGATGGTTTCCCTCCGCCGTTCTTTTTCATGCAGTTCCAGTAGAAGGCGTGGTTCCACACCTGCGCGGCGTTGTTGAAGATACCGGCCTTTGAAGCATCGCCCGCGCTCCTTGTAATTATTTCCTCCAGCGAGAGTGATTCCATGTCAGTACCGGCTATGAGCTTGGTGAGGTTTGTCACATAGGCCTGGTGGTGCTTGTCATGGTGAAATTCAAGGGTCCGCGTGCTGATGTGGGGTTCGAGAGCGTCTTTAGCGTATGGCAGGCTTGTCAGTGTTATGGCCATTCTTGATCCTCCTGTTTGTTCGAAATACTATTCAAATAATCCTTACTGATCACGATTCTTCAGGCTGGCCCGATTCTGTTTGCCCGGTTGATGCGGTACGCCGGTTACCGGGCAAAGAGCTCTATTACCGTGGCATCGGTGCCGGGCAGGCCGTTGACTCCAACATATCGCACAATTAAATAATCCGATTTACGGAACCAGTATTTCGAACTCCAGAAAATGGATCGGAATCCGGTTAGCGCCATCCTGACTTTTATCGTATCGATTTCTTTCCCATCAATTCGTATTATTTCCTCGCCAATTCTCTCGGCCTTCATCCTGAAGAAGGACATTTTATCGAGCCAGAACATTGAAAAGGTCATGGAATTCTGCCGGGCAGCCAGCATGCGGCTTATTGCAAATTCGGGAACCTGGTGCCATGCGGCGGTCTCGAGCCGGATTGTTTTTTTTAAGGGCTTTCCCCGTACATCGCCGGATATGTGGATGGATCCGTTTTTCTTCACTGCATGGAGGCTGATCTGCTTTTTCTTGTTGGAGTAAAACCATTCAATTATGTTGTAGCTGGCATCGCAGATCATTTTATCGAATTCGTCGGATGCCGTCCTGGTGGCGGTCATCTGGAAGCGGCCGGGCTGTAACAGCGCGCGCGTCCAGGTGTATGTCGATTCCTGCGCACCTTTGCGCAGCCGGTAGGAATATTCTTCACCCCGGGCGTCGGCCGCCGCTATCAAACATGCGAGGGAGATTATTAATAATAATTTCATACAAGTGAACTTTTTTTCGCGAGCATGCAACAAGATGTTTCGGAATATACCAGGTTTCATGCCTCCAGTATATCTATCACGGCACCATGGGGCAATACTCGCATATTGAGTATTTATACATAATGGAATGACATTATACCGTCCCGGGGGATAGTGATGGTCCCGCCACGGGCTGCATACCGTATCTTTTACCCGGGATACCCGGGTTCTCGTGGGTTAAAATAATTGAAACACCGCTATGGCGTTATAGCGAATTATGACTATGTAACTATCATTAAAATCTGTAACGGCTTACCTTTGACATGCAAATGAATAAGTGCTACATTGGTTTCATTAAGATAAGCGTAAAGATTCAGCAAATAATCCAAGATATGGGAGGAAACCAATGAGTCGTATTAAATTATTTATAGCACTGCTGTCACTGATGCTCCTCGTGCCGGCAGCCAGTTATGCCATCATCGATGCCGGGGTATATGGCGGGTATAACTTTTCGAAGGATGCGATCAAACCGGCGACGTATGACTATTCAATCGGTGCGATTGCGCATGGGAATATCATGTTAAAGATTGTGACGATCGGTATCGGGGCTTTCTATCAGAGAAATATCGACAAGCATGTTGATACGTGGGCCGAGGTATTTTCAAGACGTCACATAAGAACCAAGGATTCCGTGGCTGCGGACGTGTATGTTCAGGTAAATTTTCCCAAATTCATCCTCCATCCCTATGGCAGATTCAGCGTTTCCATCTGGGACAATGTGAAAGGCTACAGGGTGGCATGGAACGGATTCACGCGCCGCACCGCAGAAGATTTCTTTAAAACATACTGGTTTGGCGGCGGCATCGCAATACCGATCATTCCATTTGCGGGCGATGATGATGGCTTTTCAAGTGCAGGCGTGAATTTATTCGTGGAATACCTGTATCATTATTCAATAGTTGCCGGCGATAATCCATCACGGCATGCCCTGCAGGGCGGGGTTAAGCTTGTGTTTTAATCCTTCACCAGTTTAATGTAAATAAAAAAGGTTCGCCGTTAAGCGAGCCTTTTTTTCGCGCAAACTGATTCGCTCAAGGAGAAATATTCCATGAAACAAGTAGGCCCGGCCTGTTTACTCTGCCTCCTGCTGTTCGTATCAGCCGGCGTTCATGCCGGCGGAATACACATGAACGTGAACCAGAGTGCCGAGTGGTGCAAAACCCTCAACAGGCTCGCTTCAACGGACCCGGATGCCACCTATTACAATCCGGCCGGCACCGCATTCATGGGGCAGGGCCTGTATACCTATATGAGCAACCAGGTCACCTATCAACCGGTCAGGATCGAAACGACCCGGAGCGCCGGCCTGGGACTGTCCCGGAGAAGCTATCATGGAGAAAAAAATTCCTGGTATTTCCTGAACGGTTACATGGTGCTGAAATACGGCAGTCTCGCCCTGTCGGGCGGGGGCATCGGATTTGGCAGCGGCGGGACCGCCGACTTTCCCCGGGGACTGCAGGAGCTGGATATCCTTCCCGGGGCGCCATACGGCCTGGGATCGGCCATCAACAATCTGTACGGGCGCTTCGGGCTTGGCGGACCGGTGGGGAATCCCACGGTCCCGGCCATATCGAGGATCAAGGGGGGCTTCACGATCTATTCGGTCCAGGTCAATGCCGCCTATGAGATTATCAAGGACCGGCTGGCGCTTTCGCTGGGTTTCAGGTTCTACCTGGGTGAGGCAACATACGACGCGAAACTCTTCACTCCCGGCCCGGGCGCGGCCTACGGAGGGTATATCCCGATGGGAAGCGATCTGCACTCGCACCGGCAGGGAGTCTCGCTGGGGCTCGTCACCGGAATCAGCGCACGGCCGATATCCGGGCTGATTATCGGGATCAGGGGCGAGTGGAATTCCCCCTTCAGCCTCGATACGAAGTCCCATGACGACAAGATATTTATGCTGCTTGATTATCGATTTAAAAATAACCGGAGGATGGAGTCGCAGCTACCGGCCGGACTCGGTGCGGGTGTTGCATATACAAGATCCGGATTGCGGGTTTCCACCTCTTTCACATATTACTTCAACCAATACGCGCAAATGAAAGGTAGGGAGAGGGGATATACCGGCGGTATTGATGCGGGTGTGGGCTTTGATTACACCATCGTGCCGCTTCTTCTCAACATCGGAACGGGGTATCTCTTCTCATATACGGGCGCCCGGCCCTCTGCGCAAAGCCAGCTTGACGACGGGCTCGATTCGCACAGCGTGAGCCTCGGGTTCAGCCTTTTTGTGGGCGGGGGCATGCATTTGACCATTGCAGAGGTATACACCTACTATATCCCGGCCAACGTTAACAGGGGTCAGAGCAACATACTCCGGCTCCTGCCCGCCGTCATCCACAGGCAGAGTTTCAATACGGCTGTCGGCCTCACCAGCGCGTTTTCTTTTAAATGAGCCACCGCGGAGTATGTTTTGCTTTATGGTTTTTTGCACATCACTTTTAATGATTGCGCACACGATCTGAAATCCAGATTGCATTCTGAATCGCATTTTTCTCTTTCGTAATCATTTTTCGATTGTTCATAGCATTGATTGCTGCATAACTGAAACTGTCTCCGGCATTCGTCACAGGTCTTGACGACACTGATGGCTGATACGGAAACGAATACGATTAACGATAACAAAAATAATATTTTTTTCATACTGCCTCCTCGATGTATACTCGGATGCGCGCACCCGGGGTTGTACTCATCCCGCATCGCATCCAGCACGACGATCACGGAACCGCCTGGTGCCGGGGACACCCTTCCTGCTCCCGTGGCTTAGAGCAGGCGGGCATCGCTCACCTGTCGATTTTAATGTTTGATTTGCTTCCGCTCTTCGAGATTGCGAGCATGATGCCAATGCCGATCGCTATCACAACTCCGATTATGGTCCATATCGGACCGATTCTGGTCAGGACACCCCACTTCCAGAGCGCGGCGAGAAGGCCGGCAACCAGGATAACAAAACCAATAAGATAAATGCCTGTCCATTTCATTGCAAACCTCCAGAGTATATCAGACCTTATTTCCGGCTGGTCCCGATGAGCCAGCCGACGATCAATCCCAATCCGGCCGCGACGCCTATGGAGGGCCAGGGGTTGCCATGTACGTACTGGTTTGTAGTCTTTGCTGCGTCGATCACCTTTTCGACCGCTGCGTGTTCCATGTCTTCCAGCCGGGCTCCGGCCGAGCGGAGCGTCTTCTCGACGCGGGCGCGCGCTGATTGGATTTTATCATCAGCCTGTCCGGCCGTCACTTTTAATAGTTCTTCCGTATCGCTTATCACTGTTTTTATGTCCATGGCAAGCTTCTCTTTTGCTGAATTCTTTTCAAATGTCATATTCGCCTCCCGTGCGTTGTTATAATGATTCAGATTGAAATGACGGTTCCGGTCAGGCGGCACATCATCAAATCATCGTCATGGTATTATATTTTAAAAATGATGTATGACCATACGTATTTCATTAAAGACCGCGGAAATCGTCTGTAATCGAGGTAAGGGCCGGACGAACTCAATAGTCTATCCGGCCCCTCGCTCTTGTTTTTCTATTCAACGACGATTTCAAAAAGAACTCTCATGTTTGCCTTTGCTGCCTTTGAATAAATCTTCTTGGGAGCCACTTCAAACATGGCGGGGTTTTTCTTGCCATAGCCGATCATGGAAAGCCTGTTGGGGGTAACGACCCCGTTTTCTATGAGAAACTTTTTAACGGCAGCCGCCCTTCTTTCGCTCAGCTTCTGATTGTATTCATCAGTTCCCCTGGCCGAGGTATACCCTGCGATTCTTATTTTTGCCTTGGGGTTTTTTTTCAGGATCTGTATGTTCCTTTTCAGGATAGCCTGGGCATTCGGTTTGAGGACCGATTTGTCGAAATCAAAATGTATGTCCTCAAAGGCGAGTACGACAATCACCGGCTTGGCTGCCACGGCAGCGACATTCTGATCGACATCAGCTTCCGACGCCAGTATGACTTCTTTGTCCATTTTAGCGCCTGAATTTTTTTGAGTGCTTGTCGATGAGCAGTTTGTCAGGCCGACGATCAGCATCAAGATGAGCGAGAATTGAATGATGGTGTTTCTTTTTTTCATAGATGTTACTCCTTTCTGTAATTTTAATTTTAAAGATACTCAACCACTCTCCGGCCGAGTTGCTACTGTAATCCTACCTGCCATGATTTTCTTTTTTTGCTTCATGTTTATCTTTAGTAGTGGAGCGCTCCGGCTTCCGGTCCTGATCCGTGTGCTGTTGTTGCTGTTGATTAATCTTGCCATGTTGTTGTTCGATCCGCCTAACCTGGCCTTTCGGTGCAGGCTGTTGTTTGTTTCGTTTAACCTGGCCTTTTGGTGCAGGCTGTTGTTTTGTCCGCTTAACCTGGCCTTTTGGTGCAGGTTGTTGTTTTGTCCGCTTAACCTGGCCTTTGGGTTCAGGTTGTTGTTTGTTTCGCCTGACCTGGCCTTTCGGGGTAGGCTTTTTCCTGGAAGTATCCTGTTTGTATCTTTTTTGCTGCTTTTGCGGCCGTAAGCCTTTTACAAACCAGGAATTTTGTCTTTCCCAGTGCCGGTTTTTTTCCCAGTGACTCCAGTTTTGCTGAAGTTGCTGATGAGGTATCCGCCGGTAGTTCCAGGGGCGTCCTCCCCAGCGATGATCCCTGTAATATTTCTTCCAGTCCGAGGGTATGGTCCTATAGAAAGAGGGGGCGTCCTGATAATAAGCCCAATTCTGGTTGTAATGCCTGGAGTGGTACCATCGGCCTTCCCAGTGACGCCACCACCATCCATTCCAGAAAAAGAGCTCTGCTTCAACGTCCGGTGCAACGTACACATATGTCTCGGGTATTACAACCACTTCCGGTGGTTCGTTGAACTGGATGGGAGGCGGCAGGGAAATGTTAATGTTGATATCCGCACCTGCCATCCGTGGCACAGAAACGACAATCGCCAGCGCTATAAGTATTGTTCCCCCAAAGAAGTATTTCATTCTGTTGTCTCCTTAATTTAATGTATACCAGGTACAAGTCTATACAATCGGTATTGTTGTAAGGCTCGGGCTTCCTTAATGCCGATTATCATGCCGGTCATGTCCGCCGTGCCTGTCATGATGATGACCTCTGCCATTGTCATGTCTTTGGCTTGTTCCCACCCAGCACCCTCCAAGCGATACGGCCAAAATCAATACAATCATTAACAGCGTATAAACTCTTTTCATTGTTTTCTCCAATATAATATATTATTGCCATATTCGTATCAGTGTACCCTGAACCATTCGGTGCGTGTAGCGGTACCGGTGTCAGGGTTTGTAACCACGACGTCCCATCTTCCCTTCTGGACTCCTGTAATATTGAACGTGCCCCGTATCTTGGTGCTGCTCAGAATGGTGATTGGCGCAGCGACAATGTCCGGCTGACCGCTTTTTTTCAATTTGGCCGTCACCCCGGACTTGAATCTTGTTCCCCAGAACGTAATGGTAACAGGATGGTCATCCTTGTGTTTGTCCGGCGATCGTGCTGAAAGTGTCGGTGCTATTATGTACGGGACACCGGCGCTGTTTGTAACCGGGGAATCGCCCATGCCCCCCTTGAACGCGAAAGCCTTAAGCACCATGGTATCATTAACTGTCACACTGGTGCCCGTGGTGCCATGCATCATTGTAGGGACCGATCCATCGGTAGTATACCTGATCGTCGCTCCTGGAGTCGCTGTCGAAAGGTTCACATGCTGTTGCCAGGTGTATGTCCCGATGGGCGGAGAAAATACCGGCGGCGACACCTGCGTGTAATCGATCATGTAATCTGCGGACAGGATGGGGCTGTCTGCCATGGACGCCTTGATGGCGAGGGTCTTAATGGTCGTGGCTGTCGGCCCGGGTCCCGTCAGGGCAATGGGTCCTCCATATATGCTGCCATTGGGTATGATCGGATCCGGGTCCGTCCCGTCAGTGGTGTACCATATCGTGGCGCCGGGTGTCGAAGTTTCAATGGTTATCATCCGGTCGCTGCTGTATGCTCCAGCCGGCGGATCGGACGCCGGGGTCAGAACCCGTATGGTGTATGCTGCTGGAATGATGCTTGAATCAAAAAAACCGCCCCTGTAAGCTACTGCTTTTATGGGGAGTATTGTATTTTCCAAAACCGAAATAGGGCCAGTGTATTCGGGGCTTGCCGGGGTCGGATCGCTCCCGTCAACGGTGTAGTGGATTGTCGCCAGGGGGTCCAGGATCCCAATGGAAACGATGGTTGTTCCTTCATAGGTCCCGGCCGGTGGATTGAATTCCGGGTCTGGTACAGTTCCGGCCGATATGGTGGTGAAGTTCCATTCTATATCCGACCAGAGAGTATTCCCCTCCGCGTCCTTTACATCAGTCGTTATCAGGACATTGTATTCGGTGAGGTTCAGCAGGACGAAGGGAGTAAAGACCACTGTTTTTGGGTCAGAATATGAGAATGTGCCGGGAATCGGTATATAGGAGTTATCGGCAACAACAAATGTTGATGCTGTAATAGTGAGCGGATCCACATCCCTGGTAAAAACTGTCTCGATCTGGGTACCCGTATCCACGTCCAGGGCACTTGCCGGTGGTGATATTGAAGCCACGCTCATTTCGTAGTTGAGAATATCAACCATTGACAATGGTGAATCTCTTTCGTCAACAAGCCTGTTGCTGCAACCGGTAAATACTGCCAAAAAAATAAGCAGTATAGATACGGAAATGGATGTTTTCATGATAATCACTCCCGGGTTCACCATCTGAATACATTATCGCCCCTGGCATATCATTGATCGGGTCGTTTCTTAATAGTAGCTATTGTGTCAACTGGGGTCAATACCGCTTTATTGAGTATTATTGCATCGTAGAATAGCACTATGTTGTACCGCTGAATAACTTCACAATATTAGATACTGTCTGCTCCAGATATATTCCGGGTGCGGATGGGCCAGGGTAAATAGATCAGCACTATGACAATATAGCGGATATTGACTATGTTATTATCATCATAATTCGTACCGACATATCTTTGACATGGTGCTGAACATTCATTACACTGATATTGACTACGAACATGCGCCACATGTCATCAGGCCAGCAGGTATGTGGTGGATCGTGTTTTATATTCGGATTCTTCTTGATACTGAGCTGCTCCGTCAGCTCTGTTCTGTCTTAACGGGATTCTCGTAACCCGATATGGCTATAGAATCAAGGACTGGTGAAGTATACCATGGAAAAAATATTAGTCGTCGATCATGAATTGTCCAACCTGCATTCTTACAATACCGTTCTCTCGTCGGCAGGATACGGAGTCATTAATGCGCTTGACGGGAAAAAGGGGTTTGAAAAGTATAAAAAGGAAAAGCCGGATCTGGTGCTCATGGATGTTAAGATACGGGGCATGAAATGGCATGAAACCGCCCGGCTCATGAGGCAGGACGGTAATACTCCCCATCTGCCGATCATATGCGTTTTCGACGCCGTAAACAATTTAGAAAATAACTTTAACGTGCTGGATTCCGGCGGTATTGACTTTATCGTGAAACCCGTTGAAGAAAAGGCTCTCCTGCTGAAGGTGAATGCCTCCCTGCGGATGAAAAAAATGAACGAGGAACTTCTTTCGACACGGAACAGGTTGCATAAGTGCGAGACGCGGTACGTCAACATCCTCAGAACCATGCAGGACGGCTACTTCGAGATTGATAAAAACGGCGCCATAACCGTTTTTAATAATGCCGCGTCAAAGATATTTGGTTACCCTGGCGAAAAACTAAAGGGCATGAACATACTCGAGTTAACGGCGCCTGAATCAATGGACATGGTAAAGAAAAATATCATTGATTTCCGGCAGGGTAACAAACCGGCCAGGCTGGTGGAGTATCATGTATCCAGCGGGGACGGCAGCATCAGGCTGGTCGAGGTTTCCGCCAGTCTTGTACGGGACAAAGATTCCAATCCGGCCGGCTTTCATGGAATAATGAAAGACGTGACCGAGATAAGGAAAGCGGAGAGAGAATCTCTGATAAAGAGTTATGCCGTCGAAAAATCTTTAAACGCGGTAGCGATAATGGACATTGATGGAAACTGTACGTTTGCCAACAGTTCCTTTGTCATAATGTGGGGCTATGACGGCATGAGCGAGGTGATGGGCAAATCCATTTTTGAAATATGTCATCCGGACAATAGCGATGATTTCGTGAATGTTCTGGAAGTATTAAAGGAAATCGGCAGTTGGGGAGGGGAATTGATGCTGCGGAAGAAGGACGGCTCCACGTTTTTCGTGATTCTGTCGGCAGCAATAATAAAAAGCGAGAAAGATGAAGCAATGGGCATTATCATGTCCTTCGTCGACATTACACTGCGAAAGAAAATCGACTATTCATTAAAAGAAACCAAGGACGTTCTCGCCAAGCGCAACATGAAGATGGAAAAAGACATGCAAATCGCCCAAACCGCGCTGGGGGACATCATCGTCAGGGATTTGCCGCATCTCGAATCTTTAAAAGTTGATTATCGGTATTTACCCATGGAGAAGCTGGGAGGTGATTTTTTCTGTTTTTATCCACTGGGCAATGATACTCTCGGGGTTTTCATCTGTGATGTTTCCGGACATGGCATCGGGTCATCACTCTTTGTTGCACTGTTGAAATCGATAACAGACAGGCTTTTAATAAAATTCGGGGAATCGCCGGCTGACTTCATCACGCAGCTCAACCTGGAACTGATGGGGCATATGTCCTCTTTCTATATTACAGGCATATATGGACTATTCACCCATACTCCCGGGTCTGATGAGATGCTTTTCTCATACGCTAACGGTGCCCACCCCGGCCCCATACTTGCTAAAAAAAATGGCAAGATACAGCTCCATTCGGCAAAAAGCACGTTGATTGGAATCAATAACAACATAGTATACAATACAAATACGATAAAAATGGACAGGGGAGACCGGCTTTTCCTCTATACCGACGGGATTCCGGAGACAACGAACCCCATGCATGAGATCATCGGTTTTGAAGATTCCCTCCTCGAATTGTTCAAAAAATCGCACCACTTAACGCTCGGCGACAACCTTAACAATATCATCAGCCAGGTGGCCCGGTTCAGGGACGGTGCGATGATTACCGATGACATGCTCATACTAGGTATTGAGGCTCTGTGTTGATATCGTTATGAGAATAGCATTGATTCTATCATTGGCATGTTTGCTGACGGCGTCAAATGTTTCGGGTGAAGAATATTCCTACAAGGAGCGCAAAGGGACCCGGGAATCGATAAACACCTGGACACGGGCGGTAGTGCGGTCCGGCCGCATCGAGCTGACCGCTATTAAGAAAGCCACCGGCGAATTTGACAGAATGATCTCTGATGCCGCCTGCTTTACCCTCGAATGGTTTTACACTAACCAAAAAAAACAAATCAATCTTCACGCGGTCAGGAAAAACGGCACTGTCGATATATCCGGCAAGGTCAAGGGGAAGCCGGTAAAAAAAACCATACGGCTCGAGACCGATGCATGGTGCCAGTTTGCGGAATTCGCAATCAGCCGCATGCTCGCGGCCCGGCAGAATTCCCTGGTCTATTCATTGTTCTGGCCCGATAAAATGACTTTCTACAGGATGAAGGCAGCCAGAATCGGTGAGGAAAAAATCCGGATCAATGGAAAAGACGTCGATACAATAAAGGTCAAGGTGACCCTCTCCGGGTTTAAATCGATTTTCTGGAGCTCGAAATATTGGTTCCGCAAATCCGATTACCTCTTTGTAAGATATGAAGGGGTGAACGGCCTTGCCGGTACCGATGCCACGGTAATCGAGCTTATCGGCAGGTAGCCGGGTTTCCATGATCACCGATCCGATAGCGGCCCGCACCAGCGTTTAAGGCTGACCGCAGCTTTCTTAACGGGTCGGCTTCCTGATATATCCGTTTTCGATGAACCAGTCAAGCGCCTTCCTGATCGCCTCCCGTACCGGGGTTTGCGGCAGACCGAGCTCCTTCACGGCTTTGGAGCAGTCATACCACTCCTGCAATTTTCCGATCCTCACTTCCGATGCAGTGACCACCGGAGGCTTTTTCGTAAAAAAAGCGCCCATCTCGAACATGTAACCGAGAGCGACCGCGGCATGGTACGGTATCTTTATCCGCGGCGGTTTTACGCCCGCGATTTCCGCTATCAGCTTGAAATAGTCTGAAACCGTCAGGTTTTCATTTCCGAAGAGATAGCGTTCGCCTATCCTGCCCTTTTTGGCTGCAAGTATGTGGCCCCGCGCGACGTCCTCGACATCGATAACGTTCGTTCCGCCCTCGATGTAGCCCGGCATTTGCCCGGTGGCTATGTCGATGATCATCTGACCCGAGGGCGTCGGCTTGATGTCGCGCACGCCGATGACCAGGGTGGGGTTGACGATGACGATCGGCAGCCCGAGGGGAACGAACTTCCTCGCCTCGACCTCGGCCAGGTACTTGGATATGGAATAATGGTCCCCGGTTTTCCAGTGGTTGAATTCGGCGCTCTCGTCAACTGGGATGGGGCCGTGCGCGCCCATGGTATTGTTGGTGCTGGTGTATACGACCTTCTGTACGCCCGCGTCTAGCGCGGCTTTCATCGATGTTTTCGTGCCTTCGACGTTTACCTCGTAGGGCAATTTGGTGTCAGGCACCCAGTGTGCAAAAAAAGCGGCGGTATAATAAAGCGTATCGCAGCCTATGAGCGCCTTTTTCATGGAATCCCCGTCACGTATGTCGCCGTAGGTCCGCTCCACGTCAAGGCCGTCAATGTTCCGCGTGTCGCTGGTTTTCCTGACGAGTACCTTTACCTCTTCGCCGTCTTTGAGAAGCTCTCTCACGATCGAGGACCCCATAAATCCTGTTGAACCGGTGACGAGTTTTTTCATGGCCGCCTCCCCGCCGTTAAGATCGGGTTTTAATTTTGCTTCATCGCCGCTTTTCCAGGGACCAACAGTATGGTGAAATCCGTCGGCAGTCAAACGTTTTTATCGAGTGAAAAATTATCCGGAAATCGCTTGATGGTACAGAATATACTTATTACGGGTGAAAAAAAAATTTGCTTGCAATATGCAACGTTGCTCGCTACTTGTTCATTCAAATTCGTTTATTAACTGAACGGTATGGCTGCATCGCATCCATGTACACGGAGGAAATCTATGATTCATAAGAACGTCAAGACGGAATTTTCACCTGAAGAGCACATGCCGCAGATCGATCCGACCGCCTTCGTGCATCCACTGGGTGTGGTTATAGGCAACGTGATCATCGGCAAAAGTGTATTCGTCGCTCCTTTCGCATCTGTACGCGGAGACGAGGGGCAGCCGCTATACATTGGTGACGAAAGCAATGTTCAGGACGGCGTCATCATCCATGCCCTGGAGACTTTTCATGAGGGGCATCCGGTTGAGAAGAACCTGGTCGAAGTCAATGGAAAAAAATACGCGGTTTACGTGGGCAACCGGGTTTCCCTGGCGCACCAGACCCAGATCCACGGACCTGCAGTTATCGGGAACGATTGTTTCATCGGCATGAATTCCCTGGTGTTCAAATCACGGGTCGAAGACGGGTGCGTGATCGAACCGAGTTGCGTCATTGTCGGTGTAACCATCAAGTCGGGCCACTACGTTCCCGCCGGAACAGTTCTTTCCAGCCAGGCCGAAGCGGACCGCCTTCCGAAACAGATCACTGAAGATTATGTGTTCCGCTCGCTAAACGACGGTGTCGTGCATGTTAATACCAACCTGGCCGCCGGTTACAGGAAAGCGAATCTGAAGATCTGATTTCTTGAGGCAAGCTGTCTGCATGAACGGCTGAAAATGCAGATGGACCAGCATGAAACGGGAACGATCATCAAGATCCGGTAAGGGATGGATGGCGGCATAACTGGTTTGAGTACAAATCAGTAAGGTAGCCGGTATGTACCGCCAGCCAATGGAACATACCGGGCCGTACCTGTGCTGAACCTGTCGAAGCATGGGAACCAGTTTGGGACTTTTTATTGCTGTCTACAACCCAAAAATCACTGGATAAAAGCCATGAAATATGCTAAATCTCCTCGGCAATTACTGCCCCATTTTTATAATCAATTTGATAATCAATAGATGTATCTTTCAGAACATCCGCTTTAACGCCCGCTTTTTCTATGGCAATGCATAATTGCGCTTTTTGTTGATCATTCAGCAATCGTCTGTTTTTTGATACCGTAATATCTATTGATGATGGTCTGGGTAGATTGGCTACTTTTATTCTATATGACTGATAAAAACATGATACTTCGTATTTCCAAAAGACTTTTTTATTTTTACCTGCCCAATCGGTAATAATTTGCGACAATCTTTTCCTTTCTGAAAGTTTCTGTCTCGTGGTGTTCTTCATTTTTTTCTCGCTAATATCTTAATCATAAATTTTGAAACAATTTCCAATGATTCAAAAAATTCATTTTTTTCTTTTTCTGAAAAATCTGATATTAATGAATCCAAATAAACATTGAAGTCATTTTTAATAAGCTTCGCTGCTTTGATTCCTTTGTTTGTAAGAGATAATTTTATTTTTCTCCTGTCGTTTTCCAGGGCAATCCTTGTTATTAATCCATTTTGTACGAGGTCATCAACAGAGCGGGTAAAAGAACTTTTTTCCAGCCCGGTCATTAAACTTATTTCTGACATCGATTTTTCATCGTTTTCGTTTATACACATCAGGATGTGTGTCTGGGTTTTATTGATGGTAAGTTTCAGTTTCGATATATCATGTTCATAGAAAACCTTTTTCATAAACTGCGGAAAAATCGTAATTTTGTCATGAAACATGTTCTGGCTCTGTTTATAAGTTGTAAAAACAAATGTTGCAATTACAACAATAAAAGGGCGGCCACATCCTGTCAAGTAAATAATGCTTATAATACAATCGCTCCGGGTAATGGAGGAAACAATAGAGTAATAACGACTATCGCCCGGTCACCGTGACGGCCCCGGAGGGGCATGATTCGACGCACTTCATGCATCGCGTGCAGAGGTCGAGCCAGAGTGCGGTGACGCGCCACCGCTTCGGGTCAAGGGGGTTTTCTTCGACGGCGCCCATGGTCTGGTGGAGCAGGAAGACGGCCGGTTTGCACTGCCGGAGGCAGGCGCAGCATTCTCGGGGATCGACGCCGACGCCATCGCCGCATTTTTTGTAATCTATGGTGATCTTCGTCTTTCCCTTTATGGTTTCCTTCATGTCACGCACCTGTCAGTTGCTTTTCTGTCGTTTTTTCATACGTGCCCCCATCGGGGGACAGGGGGGGCGTAATCTAGTAATCCTTCTCATGCCCCGGGGTCTCGTCGCGCGGGTGGAGGTGTATGGCGTTCTGCTTGCACGCATGGCGGCAGAGGCCGCAACCGAAGCACTTGTCCATGTTAATGGTGATCTTTTTCCGCATGGCGTCAAGCTCGATGGCGCCGAACTGGCAGAATTTGACGCAGGCGCCGCACCCGGTGCAGTCCTCTTCGTGGTGGTGGACGATGTATTCCGCCTTGAAGATTGATTTGATCCCGTAATCGAGCCGCGGCCTGAGGCCCGCACACTCGGGATTCGCGCAGGAGCAGAGGTTGTTGATATAGGGGTAGGGTCCGAACCAGATGGTGCCAATGTAGCCTTTCCTGTTGTGCTCGCGGAAGCGCTCGACCGCCTGCTTCCGGGTGAGGAAATACTTGTCCTTTTCCGGGATGAAGCGCGGCAGCTTGTCGACGATCTCGGACATGACGCCGAAATTAATGCAGCAGGCGTCCTTGATCCCGCGGGACATGTAACGGCACATGCAGTTCTTTTCGATGATCGGCTCGGCTGCGCAGGTTTCCAGGATCGCAATGGCGTCCTCCAGCGGGATCACCTGGCCTATATGCCCTTCCGCCTTGAAGGGATTCGTGGGGGGATTGGTGCTGTGGAGCATTTTCTCCGCCGTATGCCTGATGATCCGCCCGACCAGGGGGATGCGCAGTTTGTATCCCATCCCCACCGCGTTGAAGCCGTGTATCTTGCGCACGGACATCTGCTCGAAATTCTTGTACTGTTCCATGAGAAAATCGCGCAGGTTGTACCGTTCCACGATTTCATTGGAATAGTGCTCGGCGTTCAGGTACCATTTGCCGCCCGCGCCGTGCTTCATGCAGAGATCACACATGCTTTTCCTCCATCTTCTTCCTGGCCGTTTCGGCCATGCGCTTTACCACCGGAATGCGTATGCCGGGTATATTGGCCACGAAACCGGCGATGCGCTCCATGAATGTGGAAAACATGAGCGGCCGCGGCCGCTTCGCCAGAGCCACCAGGTCCCGGGCTATGTCCGTGCCGTTCCTCGCGCCGGAGAAGTACTTCGCAAGAAAGCCCTTGCCCCTGTTCATGATAAGGTCCATGGGAATGGGGCCGTAGGCGGATTCGGCCACGGCGCCGGTTTCGGTATATCCGGGGAAGTACTCGCTCACGACGATTCCCGTATGGGCCCACTCTCCCTGGATGGTCCTGGTCCAGGCCGAGAAAGCCGCCTTGGAGCAAACATAGGGAGTGTAAAAGGGAACGCCTATCATGAAGCCCGGCGTACCGATATTGATGATATGCCCTCTTCCCTGTTTCTTCATGTGGGTAAAAGCCTGCTGTGTCGCTGTAACCGGGCCGAGGAGGTTCACCGTGAAGGCGCGGATGAGGTCCTCTCTCTTTATGCGGTCGGAGCTTTCGACGATGCTCGTGGCCGCGTTGTTTATCAGAATGTCGATCCTTCCGAAATGCTTTACTGTTTTGTCCACCATGGCCCGGGCCTGCTTTTCGTCGGCCAGGTCCGTCTTGAGGACCAGGGGTTCCTTCATTACTGACGCGATTTCATCGAGGAGCTCCTTGCGCCGCGCGGCTATGGCAACGCGGGCGCCCGCCCTGTCGAATTCGATAGCCGCCGCCCTGCCTATGCCGGTCGAAGCCCCGGTGATCAAAACAACTTTCCCTTCTATATTAATATTCATGAACGTCTCTTTTTTGTCCGGCCCGCGGCAGGAGCTTTTTTGCCCGCCTGCGCGGCTGCGTGACTCCCGGCGTTTCTGCCGGAGAAGATGCAGTCCGCCAGGGAGAAGCCGCTCACGTAGGACCGGGAGCATATTCCGGCCGCGCTTCTTCCCACCGCGTACAATCCCGGTATGACCTTCCCGTCCGCCCTGACCGCCTGGGAGGTGAGTCCCTTCACTTTCAGACCGCCCATGGTAAGGCAGGTGCTCGGAAACAACATGGTTTCGATCCGGCAGTCTATGGCATAGAAGGGGGGCTTCTGGATCCTGTGGAGATGGCCGGCCGATTTCCCGAACTCCCTGTCCGCTCCGGCGTCGCACTGTTCGTTGTACGATTCAACGGTGCGTACCAGCGTTTCCGCCGGGATCCCGCATTTTTTCGCAAGCCCGGCAATGGTGTCAGACTTCTTGCGGTTCAGGTGGAGGTTCACGAAGGTGGTGAGCTTGCGGTATATGATGTGGTTCTGCTCGCCCTTCAGAATGCTTACAATGGAGCTTCCGAGCTGTTCCTCCCGTTTTGTCTGCAGGCGTCCGTCGCGGTGGGCCGTGGAATCGATCACGAGGTACGCGCGCCGCTCCGGCTGCAGCGTTACCGCCCGGCTGATGCTCGCGCCGTAGAGGCTTTCGTCGCAAAAGCGCTTTCCTTCCATGTTCGCAAGCAAACCTGAAATAAAGGCGACCGGCGGATAGAGAAAGCGGGATGCCGCGCACACGTCTACGGAGCTCAAGGTACCGCCGGCGTTCACGCCGAGTTCCATGCCGCTCCCGTCGTCGCCGGCCGTGCCCAGGGGAAGACAGCCGCTGTAGGCGGGCGCGTACTCGTTGAATTTTTTTCTGTTGTACACGAACCCGCCGGAAGCTATTATCACGCCGCCTTTTACCCGGATGCGGACCGTTTTGCCGAACCTGTTTTCCACCCGGGCCAGGAGCCTCCTGCTTTTGCTGCTGACAAAGCCAAGATTGAATAAAAGAAGATGCAGTGCCCTGGCCGGCAGTGACGGGCTCAATGCCCGGACCTCGATCCCGGCCACCGCGCCGGTTTCGTCGGTGATGATCCTCTCGGACCGGCACCGGCAGCGGAGCGTTATGCCGTGTTCGAGTGCAGCCCTGTGCAGTGTCGAATACAGGAAACCGCCCGACATCCCTTTTCCCAGGGGAACATGCCCGCGGGGTACGTGCGCGTTTGCATCGGAGTATTGCTTCTCGTTCCCGGAAAAGTAGAGCCCGAACCCGCCCGGGGGCTGGTTGGTCTTGCCGGGAAAATAGGTCTCGGGAATTACCAGTCCCAGGCCCTCGAGCCAGTCGATGTTATCGGAGCTTCTTTCGCAGAAGGTCCTTATTGCCGCAGGGTCTATATCGTCGCCGGGGGCCGAGGCCGGGTTGCTCGCCATTTCGCGCATCATGTAGCGGTACATTTTATCCGGGGTGTCCTTGAAACCGGCGGCCTTCTGGTGTTTCGTCCCGCCGCCGGAGTATATCACTCCACCGCTCATTTTCGTGGCGCCCCCGCCGGTGAACCGGTCGATTGCGAGGACACGCGCACCCCGGTCCGCCGCTTCGATGGCCGCGCAGGCTCCGGCGCCGCCGAACCCCACCACGACCACGTCAAATTCTTCGTCCCACTGCTGGTCGGTGCTGCTTGATTGTTTTACGTTCACGATGGCTTGCTCCTCTTCCGGTGCGACCGTTGTGCTGCGGCGTCAGGCCGTGTGGTCATCGGGTCAGCTGTATTGAATACGGGAGGATGTTCATCCCCGGTCTTTTCTTAATTGGCAATGTGTTTTTTATAAAACTCGACGCATTCCTTCATCCCTTTCTCACAGCCGATGATCGGCTTGAAGCCGAGATCGCGGCGCGCCTTGTCCTGACGGAAGGTGAATTTCGCGGTGAGGTTGTGTACCTCCAGCCTCGTCATGAAGGGGCGCGGGCCCCCGATGTAATGCAGGCATTCGGCGAGGAAACCGAGGAAATACATCGGCAGGGCGGGTATGGACCGCTCCGGGACCCGGTACCCGAGTCCTTCGATGAGGGGCCTGAGCCATTCCATCAGGTTCATCGGCTCGTCGTCCACGATGAAATAGGCCTGTCCGCCCACCACCCCGGGTTTCCTGACGAGTCCTTCCGCGGTAAGGACCTCGGCCAGGACCAGGTTGTCCACATGGGTGTTGTCTATGATGGCATCGGCAGGGCCGATGGTGGCGACGAGCTTTCCTTTCAACAGTTGATCAATAAACTTGGCGAACATGTAGCAGTCGTCGGACGAGCCCCAGATGCCGCCGGGACGGAGCGAAGCGGTCCGGAGGTCCTTCCCGTTCGCCGCAAGGACGATCTTCTCCGCCGCAGTTTTTGTCTCACCGTACAGGTCGAGATAGCGTTTCGCGTAGGGCTTCGTTTCATCACCGGCGATGACCGGCCTGGTGTCGAAACAGACGACGTGCGAGCTCGTGTACACCAGTGACCTGGCGCCGGTTTCACGGCAGGCCCTGATGACGTTTTCCGTGCCCTCGACGTTGATGCCGTACACCTCGCGACGCACGGAGGGACGGCATATGCCGAGAAAATTCATGACAGCGGCGCAGTGGAAGACCGTCGCGCATCCCCGGGTCGCTGTGCGAACGGCATTGTAATCCCGGATATCTCCGGTAAAATATTTCACATGCGGGATAGGTTTTGCATCGGGACGGATGTCCAGCGAATGCACGGTACAGCCCCGGTCGATCAGCGCCGTGGAGAGAGCGCGACCCAGGAATCCCGATCCTCCTGTTACCAGGCAGGCAGGTCCGAAAATAGGTGTCTTTTTATCCATGGTCGAGGTATATATGTTTAATCACTTAAACCAGAGAATATTTTTTAGAGTGGGTTTTTGTCAAACTGTTTTTTGATTAATTGTCTTTCTTGAAATTCAGCGGGCTCTTTACGATCCCGGCAAGGGTGACATGCGGCATGCCTTATCCCCGGTAGTCCGCGCCGGTCAGGCCTGCGCTTATTTCCCAGAGGCGAGCGTGGAAATCCGGCCCTGATGCAAGCTTTGGCTCCTTCATTTTCATAAAACGGAAGTATGTTCCGCTTACATCCGACATGTCCGGAGAGGAGGCCACGTAGATTGCCGTGCGCGCGGCCCGCGCCGGAGTGGGGAAGGTCAGCTGGATGATTGCATCCGCTATCCGGGGGATGAGACCCGGCTTTTTGGCGATACTGGTCGCCATGGGTCCCGGGTCGACGGCATTGACCGTTACGCCGGTCCCCTCCAGCCTGCGGGCGAGCTCCTGCGTAAAATAAGCCACGCCGAGCTTGGACCTGCCGTAGGCCTTTGCGAAGGAATAGCCATGTTTGCTCCCGTCTATGTCCTCGGGATCGAGGGTGGCGATCATGTGCGCATCGGATCCGACATTGACGATCCGTGCCGGCGCAGACGCTATAAGCCGGGGAAGGATGAGCAGCGTGAACTGGAACATGGCAAGGTAATTCACCGCAAAGGTCTCCTCGATGCCGTCCTCGGTCAGGCGATGGTGCTGGTTCACCATCCCGGCGTTGTTCACCAGCAGGTGAAGGGGGCGTCCCCAGGAAAGGAACTCTTCAGCTCCGCGCGCGATGTCCCGCCGGGAGGAAAAATCAGAAGCCAGCACGCCGGCAAGGGAGGCAAACCTGCCGCGGACAGCATCACAGGCGTCACGGGTCGGCCCGTGAATGATAATCTCGGCCCCCATTGCGTGAAGCGCCTCGGCAATGGCAAGGCCGTGGCCGCTGGTTGATCCGGTGATGAGGCATGTTTTTCCCTTCATGTCATTGGATGTCTCCATGGCACCTCCCTGGTTTCACGTAACCGTACAAGTCAACTCGCGGATCACCGCTTCATCCGGTCTTCCCCGACACATTCATCCCCTTTGGATTCATAACCGTCATAATGGATTAAATACTTTCTCATTATCAGCAAATTCTGACGTGTCAATTACATTTATTCAGGGTCCCCGTTTCAATTGCGATTCTTCATTACATCCCGGCTGTTATAATTTATCATTGACAAATAAAAAATTCAAGGTAAATGCTCCAGCTATATTGCAGGCCTGTTGCACATTCATGAATGAGGAATCTTGCAACAGGTCCGCAATGAATAGTCCTTCAACTTGAGTGAAGCAATTTGGAAAACAGGGAAGACAAAGAAATATTCAGCCAGCTCATCCGGTTTTTAAATTCGATTGCCGATATTCCCGAAGACGAGATGGAGCTTGTTGAAAAACATGTACGTATTAAGCATTTAACTAAAGGTGCTTTATTCATCAAGGCGGGCGAAATACCTGAATCAGTCGGTTTTATCTGCAAGGGGTTGATGCGGGTATTCTATATCGATGAAAACGGCAGAGACTTCACCAAGTTGTTCAATCTCCAATTCGATTTCATCTCGTCCTTCGCGTCTTTCATAGAACGGAGCGAATCCCATTTGCATATTGAGGCCCTTGAAGACACCACGTTATGCGTCATTACTTATGGTATATTCAGAATGTTCATTGAACGGCATCCCTGCTGGCTTAAGATATATACCAGGTCGCTGGAAAAGTTCTATGTAATAAAAGAACGAAGGGAGGGGCAGCTTCTCTGGTCGGATGCAAAAACCCGTTACGGCCAGTTTCTCAAAGACTTCCCCGGTCTTGAAAAACGGGTCAAACAATACTACATCGCCTCATACCTTGGCATCTCCCCGGTGTCGTTAAGCCGAATCCGCGCGTCCTACCCGAAAAGCTCTGACTGATACCGCTTGTAATATATCCAATGTTTTATAAATAAATTAACCTATGTTAATGCAAAATTCCGGTGGGTTGAATAATGTGATCACACATGGTGAGGTCGCTGCTGCCGCGGATAACCGGGCAGGATAAAACCGCAGTCGCGCTGTTTATTAAAAACGAAAGATCGGCGCACTGACGGTTAACTACCCTTGTGATCCAATTACGCAGAGACGGCATCCATTGGCGGGAACAATCCCGTTTCATTGTTTATAACATACCCGGAGGAAACAGAAATGAAGAAAAAGAAAAGCATGGCAATATTCGATACCTCGGATTTCCCCGTCGGCCTGCTGCGCGCCGGCATATGCAGGGGCACCGGAGCCGACCCGGAGGAGCTTAAAGAAAAACCGATGATCGCCATCGTCAATTCTCACACGGAATTCAACCCGGGGCACATGCACCTGGGGGAACTGGCGGTCCGCGTGAAGGAAGGCGTGCACGCCGCCGGCGGCATACCTTTCGAATTCAATGTGCCCGCCCCCTGTGACGGCATGACCGAGGGCCACGAAGGAATGCGTTACGTCCTCCCCCAGCGCGACCTGATCGCGGACATGGTGGAGACCCACATGAACAGCATGATGTTCGACGGCATGGTCATGGTCGCCAGCTGCGACAAGATCATACCGGGCATGCTCATGGCGGCTGCCCGCCTCGACTTGCCCGCGATATTCATCACCGGCGGCACGGATTCCTTCAATATCCGGTTCCTTCCGTCCATGAAGGGCAGCATAGACCACAAGGACTATACCACGGATTACGGCGCGAAGCTGGCGTCGGCCACCTGCGCCACCTGCGGCTCCTGCGAGGTCATGGGGACCGCCAATACAATGCAGTGCCTGGTTGAAGCGATGGGCATGTGCATCCCCGGCTCGGCCAACGTCCCGGCCTTTCATTCCGACAAGCTGCTGTTCGCGCGCAAGACCGGCATGCGTATCGTTAAAATGGTTGAAGAGGGAGTCACCGCGCGGAAGATCATGACCAGAGAAGCGCTCATCAACGCGCTGATCGTGGACCTGGCCATTGGCGGATCGACGAACGCGGCGCTCCATCTCCCGGCCATAGCGCACAACCTGGGCATCGACTTCCCGCTTTCTCTGTTTAACGAATACAATAAAAAAGTCCCGGCCCTCTGCTCCATAAGCCCCAGCGGCCCTCACGGCATGATCGACCTGTACATGGCGGGCGGCACCATGGGCGTGATGAAGGTACTGCAGGACGATCTCAACCTGGATTGCATGCTGGCGAACAGCATGAAGCTGCGCGATATACTGGAATTCGTGATCATCAAGGATGAAACTGTCATACCGCCCCGCGACAAGGCGTTCAGGAACGAAGGCGCCACGGCCGTCCTTTTCGGCAACCTGGCGCCGGAAGGCTCTGTTGTGAAGCAGAGCGCGGTCATTCCCGGGATGCTGAAATTCACCGGACCGGCGCGGGTCTTCGAATCCGAGCATGACGCGCTCGCGGCCTTCCGTGAAAAGACGATACAGGACGGCACCGTGATGGTCATCAGGAACGAGGGCCCGAAGGGCGGACCGGGCATGCCGGAGACACTGGCGATCACCCTTGCCATGGACGTATCGGGCCTCGCGCATGTGGCCATGATCACTGACGGCCGCTTTTCCGGAGGATCGGCAGGACCCTGCATCGGTCATATATCGCCCGAGGCTGCAGACGGCGGACCCATCGCGGCCATCAGGGACGGCGACGAAATCACGATAGACATTCCCGGGCGCACCCTGAGCGTAAAGCTCACGGACGCAGAGATCAAGAAGCGCATCGCGGAATTCATGCCGCCGAAGCGGGAGATAAAGGGATCCTGTATGCGCCGCTACATCAGGCTCGTTTCATCAGCGGCGAAGGGTGCGGTGCTCCTGGACTGAAAGTCGTTGCCATGTCGCATATCGGAGAATAGCCAACGTACACGGTAGTTGAGTAGTATACAATGCAAAGAATAATTGCTCTGATCACAGGCGCAATTTCCGGCATTGGCGCCGAGTTTGCGCGGCGGTTTGCGGTTGATGGATATGACCTGATATTGACCGGCAGGAGAGGGGGGGGCAAATCTCTCGCTGAGGGGCTTGTGCATAAGTACCGCATTCGGGCCGAGGTCATGCTTTGCGAGCTTTTGGAGAAGTCGGTTTCAGTTGTTAGCGGCCGGTCATTTGCTCTATCTTCCCGGGGTACCGTGCCCTCCCGTAGTGGTTTCTTCGACGGCCTGCTTGATGTGACTCACTTTCAATTTTCAATTTTTTCTGGATTATCTGGCGGTTGAAATACCATAATGCATATTAAACACCTTGACAATTATATATGGTGTTGTATAATAGAAGTTTCCAATAAAACTTTGAGTATCGCTGATGAACCCCTTGATAACGGAGGAAAAGATCCCGGGTTATCGCCAGAAGAATTATTAACGGCGGCGTTAAGCGCCTGTACATCCGCAACCTTGTTCAACGCAAGTCATCCGGGAGACAGGTGGTCAATTATAGCAAATGTTCAGGGTATCCCTGGCTTACCAGTAAAATAATCAAAGGAGTGTGCTAAAATGGATAAGTATGTTTGTTTAGTTTGCGGATATGTTTATGATCCGGCCGTTGGGGATCCGGACGCGGGAGTGAAACCGGGGACGCCATTTGAACAATTACCGGAAGGCTGGGTCTGCCCTGTCTGCGGCGCGGCCAAAGACCAGTTTGAAAAAAATAAGTAAATCACGAGGTTGATATGCTGCCAAGAGGTCCTTTAATGATTGAACACAGATTGATTGAAAAAATGTTAACTGTTATTGATAAACGAGTTTCGATTATGCAGGGAAAAAAAGAAATCGACCCCGTTTTCATCGATAGTGCTGTTGATTTCATCAGGACATACGCGGATCGTACCCATCATGGAAAGGAAGAGGATATTTTATTCAGGGAACTTGAAAAAAAGGATATGTCCACCCAGGATCAAAAAGCGATGCAGGATCTTATTGAAGAGCACGGATATGCCAGAAAAATTGTCGGTGATATTGTAGATGCAAAGAAAAAATATCTACAAGGGGATGCCGCGGCCCGATCCACCATAATCGACGGGCTGCGGTCACTAATCTCATTTTATCCCGGTCATATCCAGAAAGAAGACAAGATTTTTTTCCCGGTTACTGAAAAGTATTTCACTGCTGCGGAGCTTGATCAAATGCTGAATGAGTTCTGGGAATTTGACAGGGAAATGATCCATGAAAAATATAAAAATCTTGTGCAGGAATTATCCATGTAACACATTGAATTTATCATGGATATGCTTGTAAGATGATGCCGATGTATGATATATCTGATTATCGATAATATTATACATATAGCAGGCAACTCTGAAGAAAATAATAAGCGGCAGCAATTATTTGTGTTCCTCAATACGTTGCCTGAGGCTGAGAGGGCATGTGTGAAAGTTATTTCTGGTTTAATCCAGGAAGTCATTAATGAAAATCTTTAATCCATGATGCGGGAGTTTCTTGTTGATGAAGGAATGAACTGCCAGATATTATCATCGTCGATCAAGCATCTCAAGGGTGAGCCGTCTGGAATCAATAATAATTCAGCATGAAAAAAATGCCGATGCCATGAAAAAAGGAACTGGATTAATAGCCCGGATCCGTCGTTAGGCATTGTCTTGACGTTTCCATCTGCCTTTATTATGTAGAGTGTTAAAAAAGCAACTGGTTGCAGCCGTTTCAGGATTCTTTTCTATATCAACTTTGCTATATGGATACTGATTCGAGATTCATATATCATATTATATAGGCACTGTAACTTCAAATGAGTTGATTTGTTAATGCTGCTCATAAATTCCAAATAAATAATAACTGCCGGGAATTTATTGACGTATTCACTTGACGTTTCACGGTTAATTTGTTAATATTAAGAATCATTATTAATATGAAACCAGTACGTCGCAAGAGCAGGCAGCGCGAAAGGATTTACGAGTTCATGCAATCACGCATGGATCACCCGACCGCGCACAGTGTTTATGAAGCCCTGAAAAAGGAAATGCCGTCCATCAGCCTTGGCAATGTGTACCGCAATATTAACATACTGGTTGAAGAGGGACGAATAACCCGGAGGGAGTTCGGCGACGGCATTGATCATTACGACGCCATACAGGGATTGCATTATCATTTTATCTGCGATACGTGCAAAACGGTTACTGATTTCCCTATGCAACCTCAGGATTTGATAATGAAAAAGGCCCGGGGAATGTCGAAGCACCGCATCTCGGGTCATACCATACAGTTTTTCGGTACGTGCGATACATGCAGGAAAAGAAAAAAGGGTTAACAATGCAGGACCGGATTGCCCGGATGACTCTCTGGCTCATTTTTTTTACAACGCAGATCAAAGAATAACCACAATGGAGGACCATTATGAGCGATTCAAAGAAAGATAGCAAATGCCCGGTAACGGGAGCAATGAGCAAAACCACGGGTGGCCGCGGCACATCGAACCGTGACTGGTGGCCGAACCAGCTAAACCTGGGGATTCTTCACCAGCACATGCCGGCCTCCAATCCGATGGACCCTGGCTTCAACTACGCGGAGGAATTCAAGAAGCTCGACCTGGCGGCCCTGAAAAAGGACCTTGTCGCGCTCATGACCGACTCGCAGGAATGGTGGCCTGCCGACTGGGGCCACTATGGCGGCCTCTTCATCCGCATGGCCTGGCACAGCGCAGGCACATACCGTACATCCGATGGCCGCGGCGGCGGCGGCGCCGGCAACCAGCGTTTCGCGCCGCTCAACAGCTGGCCAGATAACGTGAACCTTGACAAGGCGCGCCGCCTGCTCTGGCCCATAAAGAAAAAATACGGGAAAAAGATCTCCTGGGCCGATCTCATGATCCTGGCCGGCAATTGCGCGCTTGAGTCGATGGGCTTCAAGACCTTCGGTTTCGGCGGCGGCCGCGTCGACATCTGGGAGCCTGAAGAGGACGTTTACTGGGGTATGGAAGATACCTGGCTGGGCGACAAGCGCTATTCCGGAGACCGGGACCTGGAAAATCCACTTGCAGCCGTGCAGATGGGGTTGATTTATGTAAACCCGGAAGGCCCCAACGGAGAACCTGTACCCGCCGCTTCCGCGCATGACGTACGCCAGACTTTCGAACGCATGGCCATGAATGATGAAGAAACTGTTGCCCTGATCGCCGGTGGACATACCTTTGGCAAGGCGCATGGAGCGGGAGACCCGAAGCTGGTGGGCCCGGAGCCGGAAGCTGCCCCGATCGAAGAACAGGGGCTGGGCTGGAAAAGCAGTTATAAGAGCGGTAAGGGCGGGGATACCATTTCGAGCGGAATTGAAGGTGCCTGGAAACCGAATCCTACCAGGTGGGACATGGGTTACCTGAAGGTTTTATTCAAATACGAGTGGGAACTTCTTAAAAGTCCTTCAGGGGCCTATATATGGCTGGCAAAAAATGTGGATGATGAGGACATGGTTGTTGATGCCCATGATCCGTCTAAAAAAGTTCGGCCCATGATGACCACTGCTGACCTTTCCTTGAAATTTGATCCTGTTTATGAAAAGATTGCCCGGCGATATCTGGCAAACCCGGACGAATTCGCCGACGCCTTCGCCCGCGCCTGGTTCAAGCTGACCCACCGCGACATGGGCCCGCGCGCCCGCTATCTCGGCCCGGAGGTCCCGGCGGAAGAACTCATCTGGCAGGATCCCGTCCCCGCGGTCGATCACAAACTGGTTGATGCAAAGGACGTCTCCTCACTCAAGGGCACAATCCTGGCTTCCGGTCTGTCCGTGTCGGAGCTGGTTTCGACCGCCTGGGCGTCGGCGTCCACTTTCCGCGGCTCCGACAAGCGCGGCGGGGCGAACGGAGCACGCATCCGTCTCGCGCCACAGAAGGATTGGGAAGTCAACCAGCCTGCGCAACTGAAAAAGGTGTTACAGGGACTTGGAAAAATCCAGGCGGAGTTCAACAAGGCGCAGTCAGGCGGAAAGAAAGTATCGCTTGCGGACCTGATTGTTCTGGCCGGCTGCGCGGGCGTAGAGAAGGCTGCGAAGAATGCCGGCCAGGATGTGACGGTCCCCTTCACGCCGGGACGCATGGACGCCTCGCAGGAACAAACCGATGTGAGCTCGTTCACGGTACTCGAACCGGCTGCTGACGGGTTTCGCAACTATCTAAAAACAAAATACTCCGTTTCAGCCGAGGAGCTGTTGATAGATCGCGCGCAACTTTTAACGCTGACTGCACCGGAGATGACCGTTCTCGTGGGCGGCATGCGCGTACTGAAAACCAACTTCGGAGGGTCGCAGCACGGCGTCTTCACAAAGCGGCCGGAGGCGCTCACCAATGACTTCTTCGTGAACCTTCTCGACATGGGCACGACGTGGAAGGCAACCGCGGAAGACAAAGATGTGTTCGAGGGTCGTGATCGCGCAACGGGCGAGCTGAAATGGACCGGCACCCGTGGCGACCTGGTCTTCGGATCGAATTCCCAGCTCAGGGCGCTCGCGGAAGTCTATGCCTGCGATGATGCACAGAAAAAGTTTGTGCAGGATTTCATCGCTGCCTGGAACAAGGTGATGAACGCCGATCGCTTCGACCTTGCCCGGTCATAGCAGGGAGGAAGGTGAAGGAACCGATGGGATCGGGCCCTTTTTGTTCCTGCTCGATCTAAAAGCCATGGTTCGGGTCGACAATCTGCCCGAAAACGACAGGAGGCGGGAAATCCCGCCTCCTGTTTTTATCTGCAGGTGAGCTCGGACTTAAAATATTGGACATTTTTTGTCAAATGTCATGATTTGGTACGGGAAAAAGGTTTGAAAAGTATCATGATCATCATTAAGTATTGATTATAACTGATAATTTTTACGAATTTTCATATTTACTTCTTTTCCCGCCTAAAAGTTGATTCATTTTATTGTTTACGGTTAATTATCGATGAGTCAAATAATCCATATGATCTGATAATGAGGGTTATATCGTTATGTCAAATGAAGCAGTTGCTATAATAATTATTTTTTTCAT
Organism: Spirochaetota bacterium; assembly: GCA_041749375.1. GTDB lineage: Bacteria > Spirochaetota > UBA4802 > UBA4802 > UBA5550 > RBG-16-49-21. Next base: position 19,536 of record JBGTBN010000065.1, on the reverse strand, counting down.
GATAATGCTGAATGGCTTGTTCTCCATGTCGGAAATGGCGGTAGTATCATCACGGAAGCAGAGGTTAAAAACCAAAGCAGACGAGGGGCATGCGTCATATCGGGCCGTGCTGGGCCTCGTTGAATCACCCACTGCGTTTCTTTCAACGATTCAGATCGGGATTACGCTGATTGGAATTCTGGCCGGTGCATATGGCGAAGAAACAATTGCCGAGAGCCTCCGAGTATATTTCCAGTTCGTACCGGTTATAGCGAATTACAGCAATGCCCTCAGTACGGGTATCGTCGTCATTGCGATTACGTTCATTACAATTCTTTTCGGAGAACTGATACCTAAGCGTATTGCTCTTGGCAGACCCGAGCGTATCGCGTCTCTTATCGTATATCCCATGAAAGTTTTATCAATCATATTCATGCCGCTGGTTCGTCTTTTTACAGTAATAACCAACTTCGCAATGAATTTCATGGGTTCAAAAACCGTTAACCGTGAAGAGCCGCCCATTACGAAGGAAGAGATAAGGTTGCTCATTAAGGAAGGAGAAGCCTTTGGCCTGATAAAAAAACAGCAGGTTGAAATGTTCGAGGGAGTCATCGATCTCCATGGAAACAGAATTGCTTCCATCATGACCCCGCGGCCGGATATCAAATATGTGGAGATAACAGAGACGGCGAAAAAAATAAAAGAAAGAATAATTGAGCTCGGGGATTATCCATACCTCCCGGTGTGCAGAAACGGCCTTGATCATATCGACGGGGTGATAAAAACGCGGGATGTCTTGAGGAAAATCATCAAGGGTGAATACAAATCTCTGACGCGTTTTATTGGAAAACCGATGTACGCGCCGGAAAGCATAAGTCCTCTCAAGGTGCTTGAGCTTTTTAAAATAAACAAGTCCCATATAGCATTCGTCATCGATGAGTATGGAGGGGTGACCGGCCTGGTGACATTGCATGACGTTATCGAGGAGATAGTGGGGGAGGTGCCCGAGGTTTCCGAAGAGGAGAACCCGAAAATCACGCGGCGTAAAGACGGAAGCCACCTTGTTGATGGAATGATTTCAGTGGATGATTTCATGGAACATTTCAAGTTTGATATTGCCGGAGCGGGGACCCATAATACTCTGGCTGGATTCATTATCGAGCAGATCGGCCGGATTCCCAAAACAGGGGAAACGCTTAACTATAGAGACTATTCTTTCGAGATTGTCGATATGGACGGCAACAGGATCGACAAGGTTTTGGTGAAGAGAATAAAATAGAAAAGGCCATCATTACCCATGGATCACGCCGTTAATGGCTGATTACCGTAAATTTCTCTCACATTGCAACCATGATACTTGTCATTCTTCTTATGAGTAAATATCTTGTTTTGATCAGGCCGATGCTGGCTGGTTCTGGGCGGCCGCAAAGCGGATCTGTTTGATGAAGCAATAACATTTAAATTATTTCGAGGTGTATGTCCATTCTAAAAGAGTAGGTTTGTTTCTGCTCACCACTATTCTCGTGATTCTTACGGTAAGCCTATATGGAATGTGGTGCTGCCCATGCTGGGCATGCGGCTTGGGGGATCGCGGTATTCAGCGGCGTCTCCGGCATGGCCGGCGCATCACATCACCGGCGGCCATGGCTTCGGCGCTCCAGCGTCTCCAGCAGGCGGTATCCGCTCCCCAGGTGAAGGACTCCTTCGCCATGGCGAAGATCAGCTCGTCGCAGAGGGTGTCTTTGTTCTCGACGCACCCGTCAATAGAAGATCGCATCGCCCGGCTTAAGAGCATGTAATTGATTTCGACTCCATCTCATGGTTTTTCTCCCGTTCGGGGAAGACTCATGGGTAAGCGTTCCGGTTTTATCAGTGCAGGTTGACTTATTGCTGCCAGGTGATTAGACCGCGGGTTGTTTCCTGATAATGACATTGTGCTTGGCAATGCGCCGAACACCTGGGGCACGAGCAATCGTTACGATTGCGGGCACTGAATGAAACAAGGAATACATCAGATTGTCTACCTTATAATAAAAACGGGGTCATGCAACCCCGTTTTTCTGGTGTCTGCAGGTGAAACGGGACTTAAACTATTGGACACTTCTTGGCTGAATGTCATGATTTTGTTCAGTAAGGTGGTGTAAAATCACATATATAATTCAGACTGATGAATAATTATTCAAATCATAACTAAAAAATTCCCCTATCTTTATTCGTAATTAACAATTAATTTTAAAAAATATTAAAAAAATTTGACAAAACACCAGCATTTCTATTTATTGGTATCAGTAACTGATATCAATAAATAGAATAGAAGGGCTCTTATGTCAAAAACAACAAAAACTGCATCAATGGATGGTAATACCGCAGCCGCTCATATTGCGTATGCATTTACTGAGGTTGCAGCAATATATCCCATAACACCATCGTCTACAATGGCCGAATGTGTCGACGAGTGGTCCGCCTACGGCAGAAAAAACATTTTTGGCGAGCAGGTGCGCGTCGTGGAAATGCAATCTGAAGGGGGGGCAGCGGGCGCCGTTCATGGATCGTTGCAGGCCGGAGCGCTCACTACCACCTTTACCGCGTCCCAGGGGCTATTGTTGATGATACCCAACATGTATAAAATATCAGGCGAACTGCTTCCCTGCGTCATGCATGTCAGCGCACGGTCGCTATCCACGCACGCGCTCTCAATTTTCGGAGACCATTCAGACGTGTATGCTGCCCGGCAGACAGGATTTGCCATGCTCGCGTCCGGAAGCGTGCAGCAGGTCATGGACCTTGCGGGTATCGCCCATCTCGCAGCAATAAAGAGCCGTGTTCCCTTCCTGCAATTTTTTGACGGTTTCCGCACATCGCATGAAATTCAGAAGATTGAAGTGATCGACTATGAAACTCTGGGATCACTGATCGATCACGACATGTTGAATGCATTCAGAAACAGGGCCATGAATCCAGAATCGCCGGTTACGCGAGGTACGGCAATGAATCCGGATATTTATTTTCAGCTCCGGGAAGCTGCAAATAAATATTATGCCGCTGTCCCGGATATCGTAGCTCAATACATGGATAATATTGGCAAAATCACGGGCAGGAAATATTCGCCCTTTGTATACTATGGCGCGGATGAGCCAGACCGCATTATCATAGCCATGGGCTCGGTAACTGAAACCATTCGTGAAACTGTTGATTATCTCTGCGCACGGGGCGAGAACGTGGGTCTGATGACCGTGCACCTGTACCGCCCGTTCTCCGCGAAATATTTTTTTCAGCAGTTTCCTTTATCAGTTAAGAAAATAGCTGTCCTTGACCGTACGAAGGAGCCTGGTTCTATCGGCGAACCGCTGTATCTTGACGTGCTCAGTATCTTTGGAAATAAAGTGCACGAAAGGCCGTTTATAATCGGCGGTCGTTACGGCCTGAGTTCAAAAGACGTAACTCCGCGGCAGATAATGGCAGTCTTTGAGGAACTGGCTATTCCTGGCGCGAAACATGGCTTTACGATAGGCATAAAAGATGATGTCACCCATACGTCGCTTTCAATGCCGAAGGAAGTCAGCACCGTTCCGGAGGGCACATTCGAGGCTAAATTTTACGGTGTCGGGTCAGACGGCACGGTGGGAGCCAACAAGAACTCGATCAAGATTATTGGAGATGGGGCTGATCTTTACGCCCAGGCATATTTCGCCTATGATTCAAAAAAATCCGGAGGGGTAACAATATCGCATCTCAGATTCGGAAAAAAGCCGATCACGTCGACCTATCTGGTGACGCAGCCTGATTTTGTCGCCTGTCATGTGCCATCGTATCTCGGACGGTACGATATACTCAAGGGACTCAAGGCAGGAGGTGCTTTTTTATTGAACTGCCCATGGGATGAAGAAGAAACTAAAAAACGTCTCCCGGCGTCCGTTAAAAGCTACCTTGCCCGGAATAACATTAGATTTTTCATCATTGATGCCACTACATTATCCGAGGAGATCGGTCTTCCCGGCAGAACAAATAGCATTATGCAGGCGGCTTTTTTCAGGACCGCAGGAGTTATTTCGTATGATATAGCTGAACGTCATATGAAGGACGCGGTGAAAAAAACATATGGGAAGAAAGGTGAAGACATTGTTGCGATTAACTGTGCAGCGATTGAAAAGGGCGGCGCAAATGTCCACGAGGTGAAAATACCGGCGGAATGGCAGACAATGCAGGATAAAGATGAACAAAACGTGCGGAATCTTCCGGAATTCATTAACTCCATCGCGGAGCCGATGAATCGTCTCGAGGGAGAGATGCTGCCGGTAAGCGCATTTTCGGATTTTCCCGATGGCACTTTCCCTCAGGGTACGGCCGCCTATGAAAAACGGGGCATTGCGACGCATGTGCCAGAGTGGACAGCCCGGAACTGCATACAGTGCAACCAGTGCTCGTATGTATGTCCGCACGCGGCAATCAGGCCGTTCCTGCTGGATGAGGCTGAAATGATATTGCTGCCGGCGGGCGTCGAGACCGTCCAGGCGAAAGGTAATAAGCTGGGCGATTACCATTTTCGTATCCAGGTAAGCCCCCTTGACTGTTACGGGTGCGGGAACTGCGCGGATGTATGTCCTTCGAAAGAAAAATCATTGGAAATGAAACCCATTGAAGGCCAGAAGGAGCAGGTCCCTGTCTGGGATTATTTTTCTACAAACATTTCCTATAAGGATTCTGTCGTGGCGAAGAATACGGTCAAGGGAAGCCAGTTCGCCAAGCCGCTTCTTGAGTTTCATGGAGCATGCGCGGGCTGCGGCGAGACTCCCCACTACAAGCTGATAACCCAGCTGTTCGGCGACCGCATGATGATTGCTAACGCAACCGGTTGTTCATCAATATACTGCGGATCGGCCCCGTCCACACCATTTACGGTAAATTCACAAGGTCGCGGCCCTGCCTGGGCAAGCTCCCTGTTTGAGGACAATGCCGAATACGGATACGGCATGAACCTGGGTTATGTCCATCTGCGCTCAAGACTGATCGGCCTCATGAGGGCTGTTATTGAGGAAGACGTCAGTGATGAACTGCGCCATGCCGTACTTGACTGGCTGGATAACAAAGACGAAGCTTCTGCCTGTAATGCCGTGGTTGACAGGCTGCTTCCGCTTATACATGAACGTGAAAGCACAACGGCACGAGAAATTATCCTATTGAAGCGATTCCTGAGAAAACGTTCGATCTGGATCGTGGGCGGCGACGGATGGGCCTATGACATCGGGTTTGGCGGTCTCGACCATGTCCTGGCAATGGGTGAGGATGTCAACGTCCTTGTTCTTGATACCGAGGTGTACTCGAACACAGGCGGGCAGTCCTCGAAGTCCACACCGACTGCGGCGATAGCGAAATTCGCCGCTTCAGGAAAGCGCCTCAGGAAAAAAGACCTGGGTCTTATGGCCATGTCGTATGGCTATGTCTATGTAGCCCAGGTGTCCATGGGAGCGAACCAGTCGCAATATCTCCGCGCAATAACTGAAGCTGAGGCATATCCTGGTCCCTCGCTGATTATCGCCTATTCCCCCTGTATCAACCACGGCATACGTTCAGGAATGGGTTCTACTCAAAAGGTCATGAAAAACGCTGTTACGTGCGGGTACTGGCATCTCTATCGTTATAATCCCTTACTCGAGCGCGAAGGAAAAAATCCCTTCATACTCGACTCGCCTGATCCCGACTGGGGTAGATTCAGAGAATTTCTCATGAATGAGACTCGTTACACATCTCTAAAACAAGAATTCCCCAGCCATGCGGAAGAGCTTTTCGATGCCGCTGAGGAAAATGCCCGTAATCGTTATAACACCTATAGCCGATTAAGCGGCAACATGGAGCAATCAGCACCTTATTCGGAGGCCGTCAATGAATGAACGGAAGTATATAATTATTATTCCCATTTTTTTAATTCTTATTGGGGCAATTATATTTATCTGTGGCAAAGGCGTAACAGGCGGTCAACCTGGTAATAATGAGAAAAAAAAGTACTCTTTCGTATATCCTGATTTTTATAAGGGTTTTTACCTTAATTGCGGGACAGGCGGTAACATGGAGAAATTGAAGCGCCATATTGAGCGGGCCAAACGGGCTGGATTGAATGCCGTGGTAATCGATGTGCAGACCCCGGGTATGAAACCCGTCGTGACGCCGAAGGAACATGTTGCGTATTGCCTGGCAATGGGATTTCATCCCATTGCCAGGGTCGTCGTGTTTCCCGAAGGTCTGAAGAAATATCCCGCTCCGAAGGAGCTCCTGGAGAACCGGCTTGCAGTGGCCGAGGCGGCTTGCAGGGCGGGGTTCAGAGAAATACAGTTCGATTACATAAGGTTTAATGATCACGGTGTTATCGGGACCGTGTCCCGGGAGGAGCGGTACGATTACATCGCCGGATTCCTGAAATCCGCGCGGGAACGGCTTTCAAAATATGATATTAAAATAGCCGCCGACATATTCGGGCGTATCCCCCTGAGAAATGACGATCCCATCGGCCAGAAAATGGAGGTTATGGACTCTGTTGTGGACGTGATCTGTCCCATGGCCTATCCGTCTCACTATACCTGGAGTAAAAAGATGATGGCGGATCCATATTACACTGTTCATCTAACATCACAAAGGGCGAGGGAACGTGTAAAAAAAGCGGAAATTGTGACATGGATACAGGCTTTTCGAATGAAGGTCAAGCATTCCGGCTTAACCTATGATAAGTATGTGGAGGCGCAGCTGCGGGCCGTGCATGACGCACGCGTAAGAGGGTTCCTCCTCTGGAACGCGTCCCAGGATTATGATGTCCCGCTCGCGGCATGCGAGAATTTTTATAGAAACAATAAGACTGTTGCATATGAATCCGTTGGAGATGGAAAGGATAATTAAATGGGAAGCGTCAAGGATTTGAAAATCATAGACCAACCTGGTGACAATAAATCCGGATTCGGTTTGTTCACTTTTTCCGACCGATATTCTGTGTTCGATTGGGGGGAAATGCCGGATCAAATCACTAACAAGGGCAAAGCGCTGTGCATAATAGGGGCGTATTTTTTCGAAAAGCTCCAGGAGTCGGGTATCGAATGCCATTATCGCGGCCTTGTAAACGACCGGGGGAATGTCAGACACCTGAAAAATATCATGAATGCTCCATCGAACATGGCGGTCAATCTTTACCGGGTGATCCGTCCGAATGAGCAAGAAGGGTCGTATGATTATACTGGATTCCGGGGAGTCTCTGAAAATTTTTTAATTCCCCTTGAAGTCATTTATCGCAATCGCCTTCCCGAGGGATCGAGCGTTTTTAAAAGACTCGCAGAAGGAACGGCAAGCCTCGCTGGCCTGGGCCTGGGAAAAATGCCCTCTCCGGGGGATGTCCTTGACCGCCCGATCCTTGACGTTTCCACGAAACTTGAAGCCACGGACCGTTACCTTGATTGGAGCGAAGCGAAATCCATATCGGGGCTTTCGGACTTGAAGTTCAGCAGCATGAAAAAATTCATGGAGGAAATCAATTCCATTATCACTCATGAGGTCGGAAAAATCGGCCTCGTCAATGAGGACGGCAAACTGGAATTTGCGGTGAATGATGCGGGTACTGTGGTTGTTGTTGACGTGCTTGGTACTCCCGATGAATGCCGGTTTACGTATAACGGCGTTCATGTGAGCAAGGAACTGGCCCGGGTCTATTACCGGGGAAGCGAATGGCACCGGGAAGTGGAAGAAGCGAAAAAGAAAGATCGGACCGCATGGAAATCGCTGGTGACAAAAGAACCACCACGCCTGCCCGCAACAATGGCCCGGCTGATTTCCGGCATGTATCAGGCCGTGGCGAACGAGCTGACCGGCACACGCTGGTTCCCGGTTGGACCCCTTGCGGAAATAATGAGAGATGTTCAGTCCGAGCTGGAAAAACAGAAGGGGAATGGCACCATCAATGCATCATGAGATAATTAACAACAAGGTGATCCTCCGCATCAGGGACCGTTTATGCGAGAGCCCGGACGAGCTTATTGGAAGCGACCTTTTCCGTGATATCGTAATTCTCGCAAGTAAGCGGCTTAAAAAAAGTGGCTCCCGTCTTCTTGCCATTTTTCCGGGTGAAGATGCGGACGAAAATATGATAACTATTCTCATCGCTGCGATAGGCGAACTCCAGCATCAGCCACGGGAAAATGTTGTAAAAGTTGTGGATGGTGCCGAGGTGTTTTTCCGTGACCCTGAGCTTTTCAATGACTTCGTCGAGTATGTTTATAATTTCTGGCGAAGTTTTGACCGTTTCATTATTTGCGATTCAACGGGAGACCGGCTCGATACGCGTCCATACCGCACATTCAACACCACGGTGGAATATCTTACTGACCTTGTGCGGAGCGTGTATCGGGATGTACAGGAAAGCATAACTGGAATACATCCAAATGTCTATCGGCAGGTAAATGCGGGAGCCGAGGTTTCAGCCATTGCGCTGCCTCTGGATTTGCCTCTCCCCTCCGGCGGGTATGAGAAACTGAAAGCAATACCAATAATCCGCCAGGTGCTGCTCGTTCCTCCTTTGATACTCGATCCGCCAATAAACACCCGTAGCGGTGTTTTCGAAAAGACAAACATGAATCCTGTGGATCGAATCGATTTTTTGCCAGATGATTGGCTCTGTTATCCGGCCAAGGTCGGCGACTTACTGGTTCTTGTGTATTGTTACAAGGAATTCTTCGATCTTGGTTTTGCATTGTGCAACCTCTTTGAACTCGCATCAATTCAGGAACTTAACCGGAGACCCGACGCTGTATATTTTTTTGGAGTGCCGGGTGACATTGGGTATTCATTCGGTGATTCGCCGACTGTTTTTCACGAGGATGATACATGCGGCATGCTTGTTGCGTCAGTGCCCTGCGCGGATAGGTTCGGGTATTTCGGGTATCTCAAGAAGATGGTGCTTACACTTCATAATATAATAATGATGCGCCGCGGGCGCCTGCCATACCATGGCGCAATGGTAAGAATACTGCTCAAAGGTGGGGTTGATAAGACTCTGCTTGTTATAGGAGACACTGGGGCGGGTAAATCGGAAACTCTTGAGGCATTCCGCGCTGTTGGTGATGAGTATATCCGGGACCTGATCATAATTGCCGATGATATGGGCTCCCTTGATATCGATAAGGATGGTAATGTAATCGGTTATGGCACGGAGATCGGGGCTTTTCTCCGCATCGACGATCTTCAGCCGGGCTACGCCTTCGGACAGCTCGACCGCTCCATCATAATGAGCCCGAATAAAACCAACGCGCGGATCGTGCTGCCGGTAACAACATATGCAGAAGTCGTGCGGGGGAATCGAATTGATCTGGTGCTTTACGCCAACAACTATGAGACTATCGATGATGAACATCCTGTTGTAGAGTTATTTGATGCTCCTGACGATGCACTCCGGGTTTTCAGGGAAGGTACGGTCATGAGCAAGGGAACCACCAGTTCGACCGGCATCGTGCATTCCTATTTCGCGAATATTTTCGGCCCGCCGCAGTACCGCGATCTTCATGAAGAACTCGCTAAAAAGTACTTCAATGCTTTATTTAATACCGGGGTGATTGTCGGCCAGATGAGGACTCGTCTGGGTGTGCATGGATGGGAAATGACAGGACCGCAGGAAGCGTCAAGAGAATTGCTTGCGCTGTTGTCCGAGTGTTTGTAGTGGTTGAATAAATCTCTTTCTCTTAATTAGGAGGATGCAATGGCAGAAGTAATGATACATGAGTTTTTATTAGGATTCATAAAAATATATATTTTGCAATATGCTGAAAAGGAACCCATTTACGGCAAGGAAATTCACGATCAGCTTCAAGAGTACGGTTATAAAATATCCTTTGGTACGCTATATAATACATTTCACAGTTTCGAGGAAAAAGGTTACCTGATCCATGAGGATCGGAATATAAATGGAAAAATCAGAAAGTATTATACGCTGACGGATCGCGGAAAAGAAGCATTTAATAACGCAAAGGAAAAGGCCAAGGAGCTTTTTGACGCGCTTTATGAATGACAGACTACTCTATCATATTGAAAAGGGGTAACCAATTTCATGAAACTTTCAAAAAGAATACAGCAGGTAAAACCATCCCCAACCCTGGCCCTCACGGCCCTGGCGGCGTCATTGCAGGCACAGGGATTCGACGTCATCGGCTTTGGTTCGGGTGAACCCGACTTTGACACTCCTGAAACGATTAAACAAGCAGCAAAGAGCGCTCTTGACCAGGGTAAAACCAAATATACGCCGGCAGGGGGCATTAAGGAGCTCAAGGCGGCTGTTGTTGAAAAATTCAAACGAGATAACGACCTTATATACGAGCAGAACCAGGTCACCATCAATTGCGGCGGCAAGCATTCGTTTTATAACCTCATGCAGGTACTTCTCGACGATGGTGATGAAGTGATCATACCATCGCCATATTGGGTATCATATCCGTCTATGGTTACGCTTGCAGGTGGCATCCCTGTTATTGTAGAATGTTCAGCTGAAAACGGATTCAGGCTAACGTCAGAGAAGCTCAACGCCGCGATTACGGACAAGACCCGCGCTGTGGTTCTGAACTCACCTTCAAACCCGACCGGTGCAGCTTATTCGAAGAGTGATCTCGAAAAGCTTGCTGCCGTGTTGTCAGGTAGGGATGTCGCCGTTATTTCAGACGATATCTACGAATCAATGATGTATGACGGACTGGCCTTTGTCAACATTGCGAATGTATCTGAGGAAATGAAGCAAAAAACATTTGTGCTCAATGGTGTATCAAAGGCATATGCAATGACCGGATGGCGCATCGGCTATATGGCCGGTAATGCAACCATAATTAAAAACGTGGAGACATTGCAGAGTCAATCCACCTCGAATCCAACATCTATCGCTCAGTATGCGGCTCTGGAAGCCCTCTCGGGTGATCAGAGTGCCATAGCAGACATGATGGCGGCCTTTGCGCGACGGAGGGAACTGATCGTTGAAAGACTTAACACCATACGCGGTTTTTCCTGCTCCCGCCCTGACGGAGCATTTTACGCATTCCCGCGGATAAGCGACGTGTATCGTCTGCGAGGATGGGATAAAATAGCGCGCGGATACGAAGGATCCGGCAATTCATCGAAACTCTGCTCGTATCTCATCGATGAAGCCCGTGTGGCCGTAGTGCCGGGGATTGAGTTCGGCAACGACGATTACGTGAGGCTTTCCTTTGCAACGTCGGATGACAACATTCTCAAAGGAGTGGCCCGCATCGGCGAGGCCATCACAAAAATATCATAGAAAAAACTAAGATTGTAACGGGTATAAAGAAATGATCGGATGCAGTTATGGAAAATTATTCCAGGTGTCGGTCGCCGGGGGGTCATATCAGGAAACACTTGTAACGCATATACAGGGCGTTCCTTCAGGCATATATATCGAAGAGAAAGATATCTACTTTGACCTTCTTCAGCGCAAGCCGGGCCAGGGCGAGCTATCGTCGCCCCGACGCGAACCCGACATTCCAATCATCGTTACTGGCGTGAATTGCGCAGATACAATGCCGGGATTTAAAAACGAGGGGCATACAAACGGGACACCCCTCACCATACTTATTCCCAATCTCGATCGTCATTTCGAACATATCGACGCATACCAGCGAACCAACCGCACACCGAGGCCTGGACACGCATCTTATGCCTCATATCAAAAATACGGAGAGAGCGACGATTCCATCGGAGCCGGCATATTCAGCGGCCGATACACCGCCACTCTCGTCGCTGCCGGGGCAATCGCGAAAAGGATACTGCAAGACCGGGGCATCGAAATATTCTCCTACGTGAAGGAAGCGGCGGGAGTTGTCATGCCTGACATGGATTATGACATAGCCCGTGACCGTGTTACTCTTTTTAAGGATTTCAGAACTGCACACGATCCTATATACAAACTCGTGTTCTCTGAAAAACGTATAAAACCGGGCATGCGCATGCTCGAAAAAATGGCTGTTTTGGCTGATATTGAGAAAATGGTGCCTGAAATAAAAAGAACATCCTTCAATCAAAGTGCAGTCGCAGAGCTGAAGTCAAAAGGGGTGCATCCGGTCCTTAACTGTCCCGATCCCGAAGCCGCCCAGGCCATGTATGATGCTATTATGTGGATATGCGGCAAGGGCGATTCCTCCGGTGGTATTGTGGAGGTGGTTGTCCGGGGCGTACCAGCCGGGCTCGGCGAGCCAGTATTCGATAAATTAGATGGTGAACTCGGCCGTATGATGTCCATCGGCACTGTAAAGGCAGTTGAGGTGGGCGCCGGGGTGAAAGTAAAAAGTATGACTGGAAGCCAATGCAACGACCAGTTATTAATGAAAAACGGAAAAGTTGCGTTTTCCAGCAACAACGCCGGCGGCGTCACGGGAGGGCTTTCTACCGGCCAGGACATAGTTGTCCGTCTTGCCATCAAACCAACGCCGACTATCGCCAGAGACCAGCAGACCATTGATAAGGTTTCTATGGAGGAAGTAACGCTCTCGGCCATAACCCGGCGAGACCCGACAATAGTGTCGCGTGTCTGGCCCGTGGCCGAAGCTTTCACTGCCATGGTGATACTCGACCTGTATATATCCAATCTGGCATACCAGGAGATGAGGAAGCCGTATGAAAATTAAGAAAATGAGACCATCAATGGCGACTAATAAATAGTGTGCTGCATTCAGGATGGTGCGCTTTAGGCATTTGGTAATGATAACCGGAGCATGAAATATTCACAACACGGGAATTGTCAAATGTGAGGATTTAACCGGGACATTTATACAATTAAGGAGTATGTACGTGTTTAAAAGAATAGGTTTGTTTCTGCTTACCAATATTCTCGTGGTTCTCACGGTAAGCCTTATATTGAATGTGGTGCTACCCATGCTGGGCATACGGCTTGCCGGAGCCTGGGGGATCGCAGTATTCAGCGGCCTCTTCGGCATGGCCGGCGCATTTATATCCCTGGCGATTAGCCGCTGGATGGCAAAGAGGGCCTACAATATACAACTCCTGAACGGTTCCATGCAGGATTACCGGGGACGCGAAGTTTATGATATGGTAGCCAGACTTTCACGGCAGGCCGGTCTCCCGGCTGTTCCTGAGGTTGGAATATATGAGTCTGCGGAACCCAACGCCTTCGCTACAGGGCCGTCAAAGAAAAAATCCCTGGTGGCATTTTCCACGGGCCTTTTCTCGTCCATGGAACGGAGTGAAGTGGAGGCTATTGCGGCACATGAGGTCAGCCATATAGCAAATGGCGATATGGTGACCATGACACTTCTCACCGGCGTGGCCAACGCACTGGTCATGTTCCTGGCAAGGATCATCGCACAGGTCCTCGACAATTTTCTTCGCGGTGAAGACGGCAAGGGCGGCCTGGGGTTCCTTGGATATATCGTCACCGTTATGGCGCTGGAGACCGTCCTCATGCTCCTGGCATCCATTCCGCTGGCCGCCTTTTCTCGCTCCAGGGAGTACCGGGCAGACGCAGGCGCTGCGCGCATAACGTCACCCATGGCCATGGCTGCGGCGCTTCAACGCATCCAGCACGCGTCAACCGTTCCCCAGGTGAAGGACTCCTTCGCAATGGCTAAGATCAACTCGTCGAAGAGGCTTTCCCTGTTCTCTACGCACCCGTCCCTGGATGATCGCATTGCCAGGCTCAAGAACATGTAATAGGATTTACTATGGAACTCTGGCATCGGGTTTCATGTAAAGTAGGTGCTAAAAAGGAACAAGATTAATCATTTTGAATAAATCACCAGATAGATTCAATGAATTGCATGCTTAATTCAGAACGATGCGCATTGTGCTATAGGTAAGGATAATGGATGAATGTTGATTCTTTTCGTATAACCAGCTTCGAATTTTTCACTGATGATGGTTATAGAGCCGAAATTAATGAGCTCAAAAATTTAATCATTGAGTTGCGCTATTATGATTCTCAAACCAATTGCACTTACCGATCATGGAAAATATCAAAATCAACAGTTTCCGCGTTATATTCATTCTGGCGATCAATTCAATCAGGTTTAATTGTCATACCAACGGTCCAACGCGTTTTTGAAGGTGAATTCAGAATGCTTTCGGAAAAATCTGTCTTCATTAAAGAATCGGATTCGTATGGCAATTTAAAAATGATAGTCGCTAATCTTCCTTCAGATCTTGTCGAGTCATTGTGCAAGCATGTTTCTGTAATAATGTAAGGAGCTTAAAAATTTTAGTTCAAATAGATAGTTTTACCAGAATTATTAAATTGTAAATAACAGAATGAGGATTTTTAGCATAATGGAGCAAATTGAATGAAAACAGTGCAAGTGGTTATTGATGAAAAAATACATGATTTCCCTGTTGTTGAGGGAACCGAGGGAGAAAAAGCAATTAATATTTCCGAATTGCGGAATAAAACAGGCTATATAACACTGGATACGGGATATCAGAACACCGGTTCCTGTCTTTCATCAATTACCTACATTGATGGAGATAAGGGCATCCTCCGCTACCGCGGTTATCCCATTGAAGATCTGGCAGAAGGATCATCATTCACTGAAACCGCCCATCTCCTTGTTTACGGCCACCTTCCAACCGACTCTGAAAAACAATTATTATCCTCTCGTCTTACTGAGAATTCCATGATCCACGAGGAAATGCTTCGTTTTTTTGACGGTTTTCCTCCCACTGCGCATCCCATGGCGATTCTCTCTACCATGGTGAACGCTCTTTCGGTTTTCTATCCTCAGTACTTTACCGTCGATTTCGACAGCGACACTTTCGACATGATGGCGGTGCGGCTTATATCAAAAATCCGCACCATAGCAGCTTATTCTTACAAGCATTCCATAGGAGAGCCCTTTGTGTATCCCCGTCACGACCTTCGGTATTGCGCGAATTTTCTTTATATGATGTTTAACAGCCCTGTCAAACCGTACGAGGTTGCGCCGGAAATTGAAAAAGTCCTCAACACACTGCTTATTCTCCATGCCGATCATGAGCAGAATTGCAGCACCTCAACCGTACGCCTTGTAGGAAGCAGCATGGTGAACCTCTATTCTTCGATATGCGCCGGGATCTGTGCTCTATGGGGGCCCCTTCATGGCGGAGCCAACCAGGAGGTCATAGAAATGCTGGAAGACATTCTTCGGAAAGGTATGTCCGTGAAGCAATGTATAGAAAATGCGAAAGACAAGAACAGTTCTTTCAGACTCTTCGGTTTCGGACACCGTATTTATAAGAGTTACGATCCACGGGCAAGAATTCTAAAATTCCATAGTGACAATCTGGTTAAAAAACTGGGAATACATGAGCCGCTTGTGGAAATTGCCCTGGAGCTCGAACATGCAGCGCTACGCGATGATTTCTTCATTGAAAGGGATCTCTATCCTAATGTAGATTTCTACAGCGGGATACTTTACCGTCTTATAGGCATACCTACAAATATGTACCCAGTCATGTTTGCCATCGGTCGTCTTCCCGGGTGGATCGCCCAATGGAAGGAGATGCATGACACAAGGCCGTTTAAAATCGGCAGGCCGCGTCAGGTTTATACCGGCGAAAGGGTTCGAAAATATGGGCCAATGGAGAATGGAAAACGTCTGTAAATATTATTATGTATATTAGACTTGTTGTGAACCAAATTCTTTTTGCAGTGGTTAAGGGGCGGAGCCCCTTATAAGCCCCCCGCAGGGGCTTCCCTGCGAGCGCGAAACGCAGTTTCGCAACAAGTCTGTTATCTTTGTTTATATTTTTTAACAAAACACTTGATTTATTGTCTTAATACGACAATAAATTATTGTTTAGATATTATTCGAGTAGTTATAAAGTGGCGAAATTATGACCGGATTTAGTAACTTCTTATAATTTTAGTTTTAAATGTTCTAAGCAGCTTATGATGATGAAAACAAAGTAAATATAATCGAAAAAGAAGTCTGCTTCACGAGCTTATCGACTGATGTGTTAATATGATTCACTGGATGTTTTATAATATGAAATACGGTTATTGCACCATGTAATTGCATGGTTGGTTTAATCGATGCTAAAATATTTAATGAAGGAGTTTAAAATGAAACATAGTAAAAGTGCTGAAAGGTTATCTGATCTTATTAAAAAAGCCATTGATGACCACCAGATCACCAATGCTGAATATGATGAAATATTGTCAATTGTTGATGAGGATGGAATCACCGATTCACAGGAAAAACGTCTCCTTGCTGAATTGCATGACATGATTGCGAATAAATCCATAAAAAGGGTTCCCTGATGAATGTTGAGAATGATATTCGATCTCGATGGCACACTGTCGATATTGAGGAAGCCTATTTGCTTGCAGGCAGCGGCCCTGGTGGTCTGTCTGGTTCAATCGCTGCTGAAAGACTGGGAAAATACGGCCCCAATATTATTACGAGGGGTAAGAAAGATGGGCCTCTGAAACTTCTGTGGCGGCAGATTAACAATCCCCTCATCTGGGTGCTTACCGCTTCATGTGTGCTTGCTATGACCCTGGGCAAGGTAACGGATGGCCTCGTTGTAATGGCTGTCGTAGTGATTAACACCATCATCGGATTCATTCAGGAGTACAAAGCGGGCAAGGCAATCGAAGCGCTCATCAGCATGGTCCCGGAGAATGCCACGGTAGTGAGGGATGGAAGAAATGTCATCCTGCCGGTGACAAACATCGTCCCCGGCGATATCGTTCAGCTTACCTCTGGAGATAGGATTCCCGCCGACATGAGGCTTCTCCAGATAAAAAATCTGCAGGTGCAGGAAGCAGCACTTACCGGGGAGTCTGTGCCGGTCCACAAAACGACCGGTCCGGTAGAGGAGAATGCGGGTATCGGGGACCGGTTTTGTATGGCATACGGAGGGACGCTTGTTACTGCAGGCACCGGGATGGCTCTGGTTACTGGCACAGGAAAAGACACGGAACTTGGCAGGATATCAGAAATGCTCGGTGAGACCACCAATCTTGATACGCCGCTGACGCAGAAACTGGCGACCGTGGGGAAATATCTCACAATCGCCATCCTTGGCGTCACTCTGTTGATCCTGTGCATCGGCACAATACGAGCCATGGGTCAGGGAATGGGCATTATTCCTGCATTGAAGGAAACCATTGTCTTCTCTATCGCCCTTGCCGTGGGCGCTATACCGGAAGGACTCCCCGCAATCGTAACAATTGCCCTCGCAATCGGTGTCCGGCGCATGGCTAAACGTAATGCGATTGTCAGAAAACTACCGGCTGTTGAAACCCTGGGCAGCACCACGGTTATCTGTACCGATAAAACAGGGACTCTGACGCGTAACGAGATGACCGTTGTCGAAGTTTGGACCCCGGAACATACTATCAGCATTGAAGGTGCCGGGTATGAGCCGTCAGGGGGATTTATCAGTAACAGCACCCCTGTTGGGGTGATTCCGTCCGACATACTCAGGCTTTTGCTGGATGGTGTGTTATGCAATGACGCTGATATTTATCCGGATGGTAATAGTTGGAGTGTCTCTGGCGATCCTACTGAAGCAGCGCTTGTAGTAGCGGCCGCAAAAGCCAGAATTCACGCAGGTGATGTCAGGGGATTGAATACACGAATTGATGTCATTCCATTTGAATCGGAACATCAATTCATGGCCACTCTCCATGCCGGGGAACGTCCCCGTGTAATAATAAAAGGAGCGCCGGAAGTTATTGTAAAACGGTGCACCGGCAGTTACGGGCAAATTCCCATGGATGCGGCATTGGTAGTTTCAGTAACAGAGAATCTGGGAGTAAGAGGCATGCGCGTGCTGGCAATTGCTGAAAAGGCCTGGGAGAGCGACGTAAAACATATTGAGGCGGATGATGTGAAAAGCGGGTTTATGCTGGTTGGTCTGGTTGGTATGATCGATCCACCCCGGCCGGAAGCGGTCGAGGCCGTGAAGGCGTGTCATGCCGCTGGCATAGTAGTGAAAATGATCACCGGGGACCATCGGACAACGGCGCAATCGATCGGAAAGCAGATCGGACTCTTGAGGGGAAGCGCTTCCTTGACCGGGGCAGAGCTTTCCGAGATGGACGAAGCTGAATTAACCAAAACGGCGATGCATGTAAATGTTTTCGCGCGTGTGGCGCCCGAGCATAAACTTGCACTGGTTAAATCACTTCAGAAGAATCAACAGATAGTGGCTATGACCGGCGACGGAGTCAATGACGCCCCGGCTTTAAAACAGGCTAATATCGGCATTGCCATGGGAATAACCGGTACCTCCGTAGCGAAAGAATCAGCCGATATAGTCCTTGCGGACGATAATTTCGCAAGTATAAGGGCGGCCGTTGAAGAAGGGAGACGGGTGTACGATAACCTCATTAAATCCCTGGCATTCCTGCTTCCAACAAACATGGGTATTGCGCTTATCTTTATATTTGCAATCATGTTTTTCCCGTTCAATCCTGCTACGATGGAACTTCTTTTGCCGATGGAACCGGCACAGCTCCTCTGGATTAACATGGTTGCCGCAGTCGCACTTGCCCTGCCGTTTGCCTTTGAGGTTAAGGAGTCCAATATCATGCGGAGACCGCCGAGGGATCCAAACGAACCGCTTTTCAGCAGGTTTGTCGTCTTTCGGACAGTGCTGGTTTCACTCCTTATGACAATAGGAACAATTCTACTTTTTATGTGGGAATATAACCGGTCGCTATCATCAGGCATGTCTGCATCTGAAGCATTGTCGGAATCTCAGACCATGGCGGTTACTTTTGTCATTATGTTCCAGATTTTCTATATGTTAAATTGCCGTTCATTGAATGATTCTATATTAAAAATAGGCATATTCAGCAACAAGACAGTTTTCATGGGAATTGGAGCGGTTCTCGTTTTACATTCACTTTTTATATACATGCCATTCATGAATGCCGTGTTCAAGTCCTCATGGCTTAATCCATGGGATGTCGCTATTGCGGCAGGGGCGGCTGCCATAATACTTCCCGTCATTGGTATTGAAAAATGGTTACGCTCAAAAAGATAATACAGCAGTATCTTTATATTCATTCTGGATAATTTATCATGAAAGAAAAAATAACAACGACTGCATATGCGATCGGCAAGATTGGAAGAGTAATGGCGATAATACTTACAAGCAGTATAGCTATGCACCTGATTGTAATGGCGATCGATTACCTCACCATTAAAAAACCGCTATATCTTGACCTTCATGGGGATTTCATAGGCGGCGCTTTCTCATTTCCCATGCTCCCCATGATTATCGCCTATGGGCTCCTGATTACCGGGACCTATGCATTGTGGTTCAAAATGAAAAAAACACTCCTCCGGGTCAACGAGATAGAATTAGAGCGAGTTAATGACCAATCGGTGATAAAAGCAATGCAGAGGACATCCGAAATGCTGGCTAAACATATTACTGAGAATAATAATGTCATATTGCAATGGCTTTACCATAAAAAAGAGAAAGGCCAGCAGGTGCCTCTGATAGTCGAACGATCATGCATGAACATATCTGTGGCATTACAAACATTGAATAGATTTTCATATGTGGTCCCCTATGATAATGCACATA